>NZ_JBFUMP010000019.1:0-59944 GCF_054049315.1 Cellulomonas sp. P5_E12
GTAGTCGACGTCGCGCCGTTCGAGCTGGACCGTCCCGACCATCGCTCCGTCGAGGTCGATCACGAAATGACCGGGACGCTCCTGTGGAGCCGCAGGTAGCGCGCGTTCGACCGCCTCACGCGATCGTGCTCCGCCCGTGAAGGTGCCGACGTCGGGTGATGTGTACAGGTCGACGAATGCCGGGCGGTCGCGCGCTGCCGGGGGGCGGAGCAGAAGTCGATCGGTGGCGATCGGTCCGGGTGGCCACGTGACGAGCCCAAGCTCTGCCATGCCCCGACAGTACGTACACGGACCTGACAGTGCCCTCGACGCCGTGCATGCGGCCCCACTTCTGCCTCAAGCCCACTCACCGCTCGATCAGCGTGATCTTCACGGCCGACACTGCGCCTTGGCCGAGGGTCATCAGGCGTTCGTCTCCGTTGAGGATGCGGCCCTCGACCCAGGCGCCGTCGTGGAGACGAAGCTCCCGCAGGCTGTCGATCTCGAGCACGGATTCCTCCCGACTGAAGTCGATCATCGCCTGCTGTCCCAGTGCGATGTACTCGAGGTCTCCGGTGTGCAGGACGATTCCGAACGGACGCGAGTCTGCGGGGGAGGGTGCGTGGGCGCTCGGCAGGGTCTCGTCGGGAAGCGGGGCTGGCTCGGGCAGCCGAACACCCGCATCCAACAGCATGTCCGCGAGGAGCTTCGGCGCGCTTCGCACCGTGACGGTTGACGACCCGAGCCGTGCGGTGGCGGAATCCGTCCCCGAATCCAGCGCGAATCCCATCACGCGACCGTCCCGCTGGGCTTCGAGGATCTGCGGGGCGAGCGCGAGAAGTTTCCGGAAGGCGTCGTAGAGCTGACTGTCTTCACGGACGTCGTCGATTCCGAAGACGTGATAGCCCATGGCGTTGAAAGCGCCGAACGCGCGGAACGCGTCACCGGTCAGAACCCGCGCCTCCGGGATGAAGAGCGGGTTGCTGCCAGACGTGTAGTCGCGCATGACCGACTCGCTGTCGGAGACGTAGATGTCGGGGGACAGGAAATCGAGCGCCGGTCCGGCGACGCGCCACACCCCGCTCATCCGTGCGGTCGGACCGCCACTGGGATACTGGCCCGGCATGTCCTGACCTGGTTGGGGGCCCAGCCAAGCGTTCGCGTAGGCAGGCAAGTCTTTGATCCGTTTGCCCGTCGCCGCCAGGGCGCCGACATAGCTGGCAAACCCCCACGCCATGAAGACCTCATCGGCCAGCGGATCGTCGTCGCCGAATCTCTGCTGCCACGATTTCCCGCCCGGGCGCGAGCGACCGAACAGATCGACGATGTCGTCGTCGAAGGCTGCAGGTTCGGTCGCCACTGCCTCGACGAGGGCCTCAGGAACGGGCGACAGCCAGGCGAGCTGTGCGGCGGAGGAACGGTCGCGGCTCGATCCCAAGAGCCCTACCTCGTTCTCCACCTGCATCATGATGACGGTGTGATCCTCGTCCACCCGGGCGATGTGCTTCATCAAAGCTCCGTAGGCCGCCTCGTCCGCTTCTCGCAGAGGCCCGGAGAACACCGACAGCGTGGGGCGTGGCATGGATCCCACGTAGGTGAATGGAGCCCGAATGGGGGACGGTCCCCGGTCGGCTCGCTCGAAGCGGGCGGAGTCCTGGCGAACCCACGTCGGTGCATATGTGGACAAGGCGTTCTTGTACGCACCGAACCAGATGAGGACCAGGCGGACGCCGGCCGAGCGCGCACCTGAGAGCAGTTCGTCGACGACGCTGAAGTCGAACTCACCCTCGGACGGCTCCACCTGATCCCACCCGACGGGAGCGATGATCGAGTTCACTCCGGACCGCCCGATCGCGTGCCAGACGGGTGCCATGTGCACGGGATCAGACGCGCTGGAGTTACGCAGCTCGCCGCCCAGGCACAGGAACGGTGAGCCGTCCACGATCAGCCGCGTGTGGGCGCCTGCTCGCTCCAAGCGGGGATGTTCGGTCATCAGGTCTCCTTCGGGCACGCTCGATGAGAAGCGACAAGGTATCGACCCCGAGCAGCCGGTGCAGGATCCGCGTGCGCAGGGCGGAATCCGCGGGCCGGGAGTGGTTGTCTTCGTAGGTCAGCTCCTTGCCGGCGACCCGCTCTCGAGCAGCTCGTGCCGCGCGCCGCGGGCCTGGTCGAGCCCACGCCTCCGCTCATGCCCGACCCGACCCGGGAGGCCTCTCGGCCAGGACCTTCGCGCGTGATTCCGGGACCCCCAGCATCAGCAGGCTCATCATGGTCACCGCGGCGACGTCGACCTCCTTCCACGCCCGGGCGTCGTCGGCGATGGTGAACACCGCCGACCAGGCCACCTGGCTGAGGACGCGCGCGGGTAGGTGTCGCCCGAACGCCCCGCTGTCCTGGCCCCGCTGGACGAGGTCGGCCAACGTCCGCTCGATCTCCCCGAGAAGCGCGTGGATGTCCTCTCCGAACTCGCCGCGCCTGAGTACGACCAGCACCCGGTAGCGGTGTGCCAACGGCCAGAGGCTGGCGATGAAGTCGGCCCACGCCTCGTCGGCCGCCTTGCCGACGGGGGCTTCTTCGGCGAGGACCGCCGCAATCTCGCTCACGGCGCGTCCCGCGAGCGCGAGCACGAGGTCGGACCGGGACGGGAAGTGGCCGTAGACGGTGCGTCTGACCACACCGGCGGCCGAGGCCACATCGCCCATCCCTGCGCCTGGGGTCTGCCCGAGAACTCCGATCGCGACATCGAGCAGGCGCTCTCGTGTCTCGACGCGACGAAGAGCTGAGGACGTGTTCTGCATCTCTCCATAGTTGCACACGCATGTGCAGTGGCTTAGATTGCACACCGGTGTGCAATGAACGCCGTTGCACGGCCGCCCACGAGTCGAGGAGCACCAGCACGATGACCGCATCGAGTCCTGCACCGGTAGACATCAGGCCGTTCCGCATCGCCGTTCCGGATGCGGAGCTGGATGACCTCAAGGAACGGCTTGCCCGGACCCGCTGGCCGGATCGGGAGACCGTCCCCGACTGGTCGCAGGGCGTCCGTGTGGAGAACGCCCGATCGCTCGTCTCGTACTGGGAGCGCGAGTACGACTGGCGCCGCTTCGAGTCCGGACTCAACGCCCTTCCTCAGTTCCTGACCACGATCGACGGGCTCGACATCCACTTCGTCCATGTCAGGTCCAAGAACCCCGACGCGCTCCCTCTGATCATGACGCACGGATGGCCGGGCTCGAGCGCGGACTTCCTGGCGTTGATCGGGCCGCTCACGGATCCTGTCTCCTTCGGAGGCGACGTCACCGATTCCTTCGACGTCGTCATCCCGTCCCTCCCGGGATTCGGGTTCTCCGGCAAGCCGACGGACGCAGGATGGGACGTCACCCGCATCGCCGGCGCCTGGGTGGAGCTCATGCGCCGACTCGGCTACTCCTCCTGGGCGGCCCACGGCGGCGACTGGGGGGCAGCCGTCACCACGGTCCTGGGCGCGCTGCAACCTCCGGGTCTGCTTGGCGTCCACCTCAACACGCCGTACGCGATGCCGGAGCAGATCCCCGACACCCTGAGTCCCGACGAGCGCCGCGCGGTGGACGGCCTGGCCATCTACGCCGGCCTCCTCGGCGGGTCCAACCACCTGCAGGGCACGAAGCCGGAGACCGTCGGCTTCGCACTGGCAGATTCGCCGGCCGGCCAAGCCGCATGGATCTACGAGAAGTTCCAGTCCAAGACGGACAACGACGGGCTCGCCGAGGACGCCCTGAGCGTCGACACGATGCTGGATGCGATCTCGCTCGCGTGGTTCACCAACAGTGCCGCGTCATCCGCCCGGATCTACTGGGAGAACCGATCGGCGACCATGGCCGGCCCGAAGCTCACGCTGCCGGTCGCCGTGACCGTCTTCCCGCACGACGTCCCCCGGATGCCGAGGAGCTGGATCGAGGACGCCTACAGCAACCTCATCCACGTCGGCGAGGCAGACCTGGGCGGCCACTTCGCCGCTCTCGAGCAGCCCGAGATCCTCGTCAGCGAACTGCGCGCCGGTCTGAGAAGCCTCCGTGCGTAGGCAGGTGGATCCGATGGACGAGTGCCGCCGGCTGTGGGTGCTGCGCGGACGCCCCCGGTCGATCTGTCCTGCATCTCGACAGAGATACTTCTGCCCGCCTGGTTCAACTTCCCGAGTGCTCGGCGGAGGCGTCGAACCCTGTTGAGCGGATCGGTCGGGCTGGTACACCCGCCACGATGGTGTTGGCTGGCACGTCCTTGGTGACGACCGCGCCGGCGCCGACGATCGCACCGTCGCCGATCGTCACGCCGGGCACGATGGTGACGCCGGCGCCCAGCCAGACCTTGCGGCCGATCACGACGGGTGCCGGGACCATGTCGGTGCGACGGGCAGGGTCGACGGCGTGGTCGAGGGTGACGATGGTGCTGCCGTGCCCGATGAGCGTGCCGTCCCCGATCGTGATGCCCCCGGCGTCCTGGAGGGTGCACCCCATGTTGACGAAGACGTCGTCGCCGAGCACGAGGTTCTTGCCGAACTCGCAGTAGAAGGGTGGGAAGACCGTCACCGACTGCGGCACCGGCCGCCCGGTCAACCGGGACAGCAGCTCTCGGACCTCCTCCGGGGTGCGGTAGCCGCTGTTCAGCTCCGCGGTGATCCGGAGCGCGGCCTGGGCGGTCTCGTGCATGAACGTGTGCTGCGCGGAGCCGCCTTCGATGACGGCTCCGGTCCGCACGTGGTCGAGGAAGTCCTGAAGGTTCACCTGCTGGTCCTGTTCGCTGGGGTGCTTGCATGGTCGGCCGCCCACGAAGCGAGCAGGCTCAGGCGCTCGGCCGACGGTGAGCCGGGTTCGGCGGTGTAGACCATCAGCACCTGGCCGGGCTCAGCGGTGATGGCGAGCTCCTCGTACGCGAGCGTGAGGTCACCGACCACCGGATGGTGGAACCGCTTCGTCCCGGCGCCGTGGGTGCGCACGTCGTGGGCGCCCCAGAGCCGGCGGAAGGTGTCGCTGCGGGTGGAGAGCTCCCCGACGAGGTCCTGCAGGCCCTTGTCGTGCGGGTCGCGACCGGCCTCGGCGCGCATGATCGCGACGCACATCTCGGCGAACAGGTCCCAGTCCGGGTAGAAGTCGCGGGCCGCCGGGTCGAGGAACTGGAACCGGGCGAGGTTCGGTGTGCGGCCGCCGTCACCGATGACCGGGGAGTAGAAGGCACGGCCGAGCGCGTTGGTCGCCAACAGGTCCTGACGCTGGTCGCGGACGAATGCGACCCCGGCGGTGATCGCCGACAGCGCCCACTGCAGGCTTTGCCGCGGCGCCGACGAGCGGGCCGTCCGACGACGCGCGCGGCCGGACGACGGGACCCCGTCGGCGGCGCGGGCCAGGTCGAACAGGTGCGCGCGCTCGGTGTCGTCGAGCTGCAGCGCCGTTGCCACGGCCTCCAGGACGGACGCCGAGGCCCCGGCGATCGCACCCCGCTCGAGCTTGGCGTAGTACTCGACGCTCACTCCGGCGAGCATCGCGACCTCGCTGCGGCGCAGGCCCGGCACGCGGCGGTTGGTCCCGCCGATGACACCGGCGGTGTCGGGGCTGATCTTCGCGCGACGCGACATGAGGAACTCGCGCACGTCCGCTCGGTTGTCCATGGTCTCGACGGTAGGCCGGATGCCGCCGGCCAGGGAGTCCACGGCGAGGGGTGTACCGCGGGTACACCCCTCGTCAGGGACTCCCCGGCCCGCGAGTCGTCCGGTTCGCTGGTCTCGTCACCGACAGAGAGGCACCACAACCATGCGCGCAGTCGTCATGTACGCCCCGGGCGACGTCCGGGTCGACGAGACCGAGCGGCCGACGATCGTCGAGCCGACCGACGCCATCATCAAGCTCGCCGCGACCTGCATCTGCGGGTCCGACCTGTGGCCCTACCGCGGCGCGGACGATGTCGACCACCAGCCGATGGGCCATGAGTACGTCGGGGTCGTGGAGGAGATCGGCTCGCAGGTCACGACCGTCAAGGTCGGCGACTTTGTGGTCGGCTCGTTCTTCTCCTCGGACAACACGTGCGAGATCTGCCGGGCCGGCTACCAGACCCACTGCGTGCACCGAGGACCCGGCGCGGTCCCCGGCGCCCAGGCGGAGTACGCGCGCATCCCGCACGCCGACGGCACCCTGGTCGCGACCCCGGCGATGCCGGACGACGACCTGGTCCCGTCGCTGCTGGCCGCCTCGGACGTGCTCGGGACCGGCTGGTTCGCCGCGGTCGCCGCCGAGGTCGGCCCGGGCAAGACCGTCGCCGTCGTGGGTGACGGCGCTGTGGGTCTGCTCGGGGTGCTCGCGGCCAAGCAGCTCGGTGCCGATCGGATCATCGCGATGTCGCGGCACGCCGACCGGCAGGCCCTGGCCCGGGAGTTCGGCGCGACCGACATCGTCGGGGAGCGTGGCGACGCCGGCGTGGAGCGGATCAAGGAGCTCACCGGCGGGCTCGGCGCCCACTCCACGATCGAGGCGGTCGGCACCCAGGAGTCGATGATGCAGGCCATCCGCGCGACCCGCGCCGGCGGCCACGTCGGCTATGTCGGCGTCTCCCACGACGTGTCGCTGCCCGGCGAGGAGCTGTTCTTCTCCGGTGTCCACCTGCACGGCGGACCCGCCCCAGTGCGCCGGTTCCTGCCCGAGCTGATCAAGCTCATCTGGGACCGCACGATCGAGCCGGGCAAGGTCTTCGACCTCACCCTGCCCCTCGAGCAGGCCGCCGAGGGCTACCGGGCCATGGACGAGCGGCGCGCCACCAAGGTGCTGCTCACGTTCTGACCACCACCCGACCCCTCATCACGCTGTCGGCGGTCCCAGGATCGCGAACGGCACGATGTCCGCCATCCACGCCAGGGCACGCTCCGGAGCCCATCCTCGGTCCCTCGTGAGTGAGAGGTACGTACGCGGACTCACCAGCGTGAACAGCACGTCGGTTGCTGACTCGATGTCCATCCCCGCCCGGAACGCGGTCTTGGTGGCCACGACCTCGAGCAGCGATCGGTATCCGTCCCAGCGCAGCCGCTCGAGCCTGTCGAACGCCGCCGCGGCATCGGGATCCGTCAACGCCGCGGACCGCGCCACTTCGTTGATGGCGCTCGCGCGCACGAGGACGCCACCGCCCTGGTGGACGAACCCGCGAAGCTGCTCACCCGGATCCGGCTCCGCAATGAGTGCCTTGAACCACTCGGCCCGTTCCGGCGGGTCGCCCGCGCCGACGACCGCGCTCTCCACGGCTGCGGTCAGCAGCTCGCCCTTGGTGTGGAAGACGAAGTGCACGGTCTGTACGGCGACGCCGGCCCGCGCGGCGATCATGGCCATCGTCGTGCCCTGATATCCGTTTGCCGCGAACTCGACCGTCGCGGCTTCGACGATCGTCGCCGCAGTCGCCCTCGCGCGGTCACGGCGAGTCGTGCCGCGAGTGTTCCGGCCCCCGTTGACGTCCTTCATGCCCGCGAGCATACTGACTCAATCACTAGTGAGCCTCACTAGTGAACGACACAGGTTCTCGGCTCGTCGGGGAACGACGATGGGAGATGGACATGTACGCAGTGATCGGCACGTGGGAAGTCCCGGGCTCGCGCCAGGACCACCTCGACGGGTTGACGTCCAATGTCATCCCCTTCATCCGCACGCTGCCTGGGTTCGTGAGCGCCCGGTTTGCGCACGAGGTGGATGGTGACGCGAGCTACAGCTACCTCGTGTTCGCCGACCGTGAGAGCGCGGAGAGATTCGTGACGGTGTCTGCCCCGTCCCGGCGGCAGGTTCAGGCCGAGGCGGGTGTCGTGAGGAAGACGGAGTTCGTCATCGTCGACCTGCTGGCCGATGTCGAAGCGACAACGGGGATCCCGGCGTAGGCGATCACGCGGCGGCCGGTTCGACCTTTCGAACACCCCATCAATGGCGACGGACCGACCGTCGCCCTGCCAAGGAGGGCACCGTGATTTCCTACACGAGGACCCGACGCGTCGAACGCAGCTCCGAAGCAGCGTTCGATGTGATCGGAACCCACGTCTTCGAGAACCACCCCAAGTGGGAGCGAGAGGTTCTCGAGATCCGTCGTCTGGACGACGGCCCCGTCGGGGTCGGCAGTCGAGCGGTGATGGTCCGATCGGAGCGAGGACGGGTCAGTGAGACGGAGTACTCCGTCACCGCATTCTCGCCGCCGACGCGAATCGCGTTCGATCACCCGGGATCCGCGCTCGGATTCGCCCTCGAGACGACCATCGCTGCCATCACGGCAAGCTCGTGCGACGTCACGACGCGCGTGACGATGCGGCCACGCGGGTGGCTTCGACTGCTGACCCCCATGCTGCGTCTGGGTACGCCGGCACGCGGCGACCGGCTGACTGCTGCCCAAGCCGATGTCATCGAACGGACGGCACCGCCACACGGTGAGGCGATCAGCGATCCCCTCAGGCGCGGAGTCACGAGCTGATACGTGCGTCCCTGATCCGGGAGGCGCTCGGACTGTTCGGGCTGCATAGCTCGACTCCCCGAATCCAGAGGTCCCGCTCGTAGTGCAGCAGCTCTGGGTAGGGCGCGAATGTGCTGACAGACCGTTCACCCGTCCAGCGCCAGCCCAGCTTCTCGTAGAAGGCGCGCCCGCGTCCGTTGGCGGTGAAGACCCTGAGCCACGCGCGCCGTACGTCGTTCGTGCGCATCCGCTCCAGGACCGCGTCATGGGCGGCCATGGCGAGGCCCGAGAATTCGCCCCCTTCGCCGCTCAGGTAGCCGGCCCCTCGCGTCGATGGAGCAGAGACGCCACGGGCGACCAAGGAAGGTGGCTATGGCACACGCGCTGAACGACGCAGACGTGCCCGCACCGCACCTGCAGGTGACGGGCGAGGCGGTGAAGCTGCGCGACGAGATCCACCGGCTCTCGCAGCGGCTGCTCCGTGCGCGGGAGTCCTACGACCAAGACCTCTTCGGCGGCGACGCCGAGGTACCCCTCGACGTGCAGCTCGGCGTCATCGAGACCTACACGGCCAGGCTCGAGAGTCTGACCGAGCAGCTCCGCCAGCTCGACGCCGGGATTCTCGCCCCCGGTGTGCCCGAACAGCCACGGCGGATCGATGTGCCGCGGCCGCGAGAAGCTCCTGGCCCCGCGGGCCCGGAGTCCCACGAGCCACAAGCCGCCGCCCCGCATCCGCCCGCCCCGACCGGTCCGGGGATCGCGAACCCGGACGGCAGCCCCCTCGTGTGCGACGGCAGTCTGATCCGGACGGAGCAGGCCGCGGTCAGCGAGTACGTGCGGTACGCCGCCGAGCAGCGCTGGCTGGCGACGACCCGCCCCTCGCTCGTCGCCGAGCTGGTCGACATCTGTGACGCCATCCTGGCCGCCCTCGCACACAAGCACGGTCTGACCGTCGAGGCCGAGCGTGAGTCGCTGGCTCGGCACGTCGAAGCGCGCTATCGCCGCGACTACGGGTGACCGCTGGCCGGGCCGGCCCTCATTCCTTGCGCAGGTCCTCGGCGAACATCACGAGGATGCCGCTGGGACCGCGGACGTAGGTGAGCTTGTAGACGTCCTCATACGTCGCCACGCCGCGCAGCGGGTAGCAGCCGTGCCTCGCCGCGATCGCCAGGGCGTCGTCGATGTCGTCGACCGAGAAGGCGACGCGATGCATCCCGATCTCGTGGGGACGCGTGGGCTCCGTCTCGATCGCGTCGGGGTGGATGTACTCGAAGAGCTCGAGGCGACCGTGACCGTCGGGGGTCTGGAGCATCGCGATCTTGGCGTGGTTGCCGTCGAGGCCGACGGCCGTGTCGGTCCACTCACCACTGACCGTGTCACGTCCGACGACCGTGAGCCCGAGGTCGGTGAAGAAGGCGATGGTGGCGTCGAGGTCGCGGACGGCGATGCCGACGTTCTCCAGCGTGATGGGCATGCGATCGATGCTAGCCAGCCGGGCGACCAGCCCGTTCTCGTCTGTCGCGCAGCTCGACGACGGCTCCGTCGAGGTGGTCTGCGAAGGGCAGTGGAGGACGTTCGAGTCATAGCTGCTCGGCTGCCGCGGCGTCGAGGCGCTCGAACGGGCCCGGGCCGTTCTGCGGCGTCGGCGGGGCGCCGAGGTGGCGGACGCGGAGCTCGTCCATGAGCTCCTCGACGAACGCCGGACCCTCGTCGCGCATGAGGCGCTGCCGGCTCCGGAGCTCGGCGCTGCCCGAGCGCCACTCCAGACCCCAGTTGCCGAGGGCGTAGATGATCGGGAGGGTCTGGATGCCGGCTTCGGTGAGGCTGTACCGCGCGCGCTGCCCGCGGGCTGCCGTGCCGCGGGTGAGGATCCCTGCGTCGACGAGCCGCACGAGGCGGTCCGCGAGGATGTTCGAGGCGATGCCCTCGACCGACCCGGTGAGCAGCGCCCGGAAGTAGCGACGGTCGCGGAAGATGACGTCGCTCAGCACGAGGAGCGACCAGCGATCACCGAGCACCTCGACGGCCGCGTTGATCGGACCCCCGGACCGTGGTTCCACGACTCCTCCTTGACACCCGTTTCGTCCTCAATATAGTGGTTGCAAACCGCAATCACTATCGAAAGAGGAGACGATGGGCCGCTTCGTGTACGCGATGAACGTGTCCCTCGACCTGCGGATCGAGCAAGTCCCCGGGGACAACGGCGCAGGCGAGTGGCTGCGCATCGACGAGGAGCTGCACCGCGAGCTCAACGCGCAGGCGCGGGCGGCTGTGCTCATCGTCCACGGACGGCTCTTCTACGAGCTCATGGAGGAGTACTGGCCGCGGGCGCGCGGTGACGCCTCGCTGCCGGACTTCCTGCGTGAGTACGCCGAGATCTGGACCGCCAAGCCCAAGGTGCTCGTCTCCCGCACACGGCACAGTGCCGACTACGACACCCGGATCATCGGTGGGGACGACGCGATAGACCAGCTCGCCACGCTCCGGACCCAGACCGACGGCACCATCGGCGTCGGCGGGGCGGCGCTCGCCACCCAGCTGCTCCGGGCCGGGCTGCTGGACGAGCTGCTGCTCACCACCCACCCCGCGATCCTCGGCTTCGGCAGGCCGCTCTTCGACGACTACGACCTGCCCCTCGAGCTCGACCTGCTCGAGCACCGATCGTTCGAGTCGGGCGTCACGATGCGCCGGTATGCCATCCGAGACGAGAGCGAGGCCAGCTGATGTTGCGACAGGTCGCACGGGGTGTGCGCATCCACGTGAGCGAGTTCATGCAGAGCAACGCCGTGGTCGTGGACGGCGGCACGGGCGTCCTGCTCATCGACCCGGGGGTCCTCAGCGACGAGCTCGCCGGCATCGCGAGCGACCTGTCGGGCCGGCCCGTGGTCGCAGGCTTCTCGACGCATCCGCACTGGGACCACCTGCTCTGGCACGCCGAGCTCGGGGAGGCGCCGCGGTACGGCACGGCCCGGTGCGCGGCTGCCATCGGGGCTCGACTCTCGGACGCGGACTGGAAGTCCTTCGTCGCCGGGATGATCCCGTCGGACATCGTCGAGCAGGTGCCGCTGGACGACGTGTTCGGCCGCATCGCCGGCCTGCCCGAGGAGACGGTGCGGGTTCCGTGGGACGGACCGGACGTCCGGATCATCGAGCATCAGGCGCATGCCCCCGGCCATGCGGCGCTGCTGATCGAGGAGCGCGGCGTCCTCGTCGCCGGCGACATGCTCTCGGATCTCCTCGTTCCGATGCTCGGCCCGTTCGCGGAGGACCCGATCGAGGACTACCTCGCCGCACTACAGCTGCTCGAGGACGCGTCGGACGACCTCGAGGTGTTCATCCCCGGCCACGGGTCCGTCGGCGGCGACGACGAGCTCCGCGCGCGAGTCGCCCTGGACCGGGCCTACCTCGACGCCCTGCGCCACGCCCGGGTTCCCGACGACCCCCGGCTCGGCCCGTCGGCCCCGTACGGCGAGGAGATGACCGGCATCGTCACCTGGCAGCTCCAGCAGCTCGCTCGGTGACGCACCCTGTCGATCAGGCGCTTCGGGTTCGGTCCAGCCGCTCGGGAAGGCGGTGGAATCCCGCCGACAGGTAGGTGGCGACGGCGGGAGCCAGCGAGCTCGGGGTGCAGACCACCGCGCTCGACGACCCCAGCCTCCTGAGCTCGGCCGCCGCGGCGATGCAGATCATCCGGCCATAGCCGCGCCCACGATGGTCGGCGTGGACACCCATCGGCTCGAGCAGCCCCGGTTTCCCCGGGCCGGCCGACCACACCGTGACCCCCGCCACCGCCACGCCGCGGTCGTCGTACGCGAGCAGGCACCGCGCGTCGGTGTACGGCAACCCGCCCGCCATGGTGCGCCACAGCTCGTCGGTGAACCGAGGGCTGTCCCATGCCGACCGGTGGACGGCCGTGAACTCGGACTCCTGCCCGGGCTGGACGACCTCGGTTCGCAGGCCGACGTCCTCCACCGCCCCCGAGAGGTCGCGGCGGAGCGGCGTCCACGACTCGCCGGCGGCCCAGCCGACCTCGGACAACAGGCTCTGCACCCGGGTGCCGTCCGGCACCTCGACGGACACCTTGCCCGCCGGGAGGACGCCGCGCTCGGGTTCGGACAGGTCCGCGACCACCTGGAGAGCCAGCTCTCCCTCGCGACGAACCTCGGGCGCGACGGTCATCCGCACCATCCCGGGACCGTCCAGGAATCCGACGGCGAGGAGCTCTCCGTCCCGGCTCCACGTCCGGACCGCCGCCGCCATCGCCTCAGCGCCGAACTGCCAGTACCAGCCCAGGTCGCCCGGGTGCAGCTGCATCGGCGAGGAGTCGGACTGCCAGTCCCGAAGGGCGCGCACGACGCCGCCGAGCTGGTCGACGTCCGGTGTGCTCAGCTCGACTGCCACGTGGCGATCAGACACCGTCGCGCCGGCGCGTGCACCCGAATTGCACGTCAGACGCCCCCGAGCCCCGCCTTTCGCGCCTTCACGATCGCCCCGGAGCGGTCGGGGACCTGCAGCTTCGTGAAGATGTTCGAGACGTGGTTGCGCACCGTCTTGAGGCTGATCAGCAGCTCGTGCGCGATGGTGGCGTTGCCCTTTCCGGCGGCGATCATCTCGAGCACCTCCCGCTCGCGCTCGGTGAGCGAAGGAAACGTCGTCGCGGTCGAGCCGCCCCCGAGTGCGAAGTGGTTGACCACCCGGACGGCGATCTCAGGGCCGAAGATGGCCTCGCCCGCGGCCGCCGCGCGTATCGCTCGGACGATCTCCTCCTGGTCGGCGCCCTTGAGGAGGTAGCCGTGCGCGCCGGCGCGCATGGCGGCGAACACGGAGTCGTCGTCCTCGAACATCGTGAGCACGACGACGGCGGGTGCCGGAGTGCTCCGGTTGATGCGGCGGGTCGCCTCGATGCCGTCGAGATCCGGCATGCGCAGGTCCATGAGGACCACGTCCGGGTGGAGCGACCCGGCCAGCTCCACGGCCCGCGAACCCGTCTCGGCCATGCCGACGACGTCGAGGTCGTCGCACTCGACCAGCATGAGCTCGAGCCCTCGCCGGAAGGCCGGGTGATCGTCGGCAACGAGGACGCGGATCATCCGACGACCCCGAGGGCGATGCCTTCGTGCAGCGGCAGCACGGCGCGCACCACCAGGCCGCCTTCCGGACGATCCGCGATCGTGCATGCTCCACCAAGCTCGGCCGCCCGCTCGGTCATCGAGAGCCAGCCGACCCCGTGGCCGGACTGCCGGTCTTTGCCGTGACCGTTGTCCGAGATCCTGAGCTCGAGCGTCCCGTCGAGCACGAGCTCAACTCTGCAGCGGGTGGCGCCGGAGTGCTTGGCGACATTGGTCATGGCCTCGGACGCGATCCGGAACGCGGCGACCTCGACAGCCGCCGGGATCGAGGGCAGCGTGGACGGGCTGTCGACCTCGAACACGAGCGAGTGGGTCGACAGCGATGCGGCGCGCTGGCGGATCGCCCCGGACAGTCCCACCTCGTCGATGGCCGGTGGGCGCAGCTCGTCGACCGCGCGGCGGACCTCGGTGATCGCCGCCTTGGTCTCGTCGCGGATCTCGGTCAGGAGGGCGTCCCGCGAGACGACGTCCTGACGCGACCGGGCGGCCTCGAGCTTGAGCAGGATGGCGGCGAGGGACGGCCCGACACCGTCGTGAAGCTCCCGTCGCAACCGCTTGCGTTCTTCCTCGCGGGCGGTGACGATCCGCGAGCGCGAGGACTGGAGCTCCGCGGCGAGGTGCGCGGCGCGAACGGTGACCGCCGCGTAGCGCGCCAGGTCGTGGAGCAGCGCGGTGTCCGCCGACGAGAGGCGGCGACCGGGAGGCACCTCCACGGCCAGCTCGCCGACGTGCTCGCCGCGGTGGCTGAGGGGGACGCGAACGATCCGGGGGTCATCGGGGGACTCGTGGCCGGGTGCTGTCAGCCAGACCCGGTCTACCTTGAGTCCCTCGCCGACCGATGCCGTGATCGCCTCGACCACGTGGAGCGGATCTGCTGACTCCAGGCTTGCGCCGAGGCTTCGCAACGCCGCGGCCGGGTCGGAGCGCTGGCCGTAGACCCAGCGCTCGATCCGACGGTGCACCGTCGTGTACGCGGGCTGCATCGCCACCGCGACGACGGCGACCGCGACCGCGCCACCCACGGCGCTGCCTCCGAACAGCTGCTCGGCGCCCGCCAGGAAGAGCGCGTAGACGGCGACGACGCCGGTGACCAGGGTGCCGAAGGTCAGTGTCCGGCTGAGGACCAGCTCGATGTCGAAGAGCTGATAGCGCAGGATCGCGATCCCGATCGTCACGGGGACGGCGATCCCCGGCAGAGCGATCGCGAGACTGACCACCCACGGGTTGTCCCGGAGCGTGAAGTGCCCCACCCAGACGAGCGCGAGCGCGAGCGGCACGCTCGTCGCGCCCCAGACGAGCCACAACAGCTGTAGCCGGGCCCGCCCGGAGGATCGACGCAGCCGGGAACGCACCGCGAGCACGGACCCGACGAACAGCATGACCGTGAGGAGCAGGCCGATCACGCCGAGGACGGCCGAGACAGGCGTCGGCAGCCAGGTGAGCGGCGGGTCGGCGCCGCCGTGCGCCTCCCGGAAGCCCGTCACGTCGCCTGCGGAACCCACCAGGAACGCCGCCACCCCGGCCAGCCCGACGAGCATGAATCGGCGCCAGCCCGGCGACGGGCTGTGACCGTCGGGCACCAGGTAGGCGACGAGGACCAACCAGAGGAAGAGGAACACCCAGGCGCCCGACGCGAGCTGATCGGCGGCCGTCGCGGCGCGCGAGGTGCCGGTGCCTTCCTCGATGAGCACGGCGCCGAAGCAGACGCCGTGCGCCACCAGCAGCCAACCGATCCGTCGCGGGGCTGGACGCAGCAGCACCACGGTTCCGACGAGAACAGAAACCGTGGCCGCCCCGAGTACGACGACGGGGATCATGCGGCGAGTCTGCAACCTGGTCGGGCGGTCCGGAAGGGCTCCCGGGAACTGTTCCCGGTCGAGCCGGGACGCGAAGCTCGTGTGCTCGGGTCGGCGGGCGGGTGATCGTCGAGGCGTCGAGGGGCACGAGGTCCCTCCGCGAACAGGGAGCACATGATGCCTCGCACGACGTTCGACAGACTCCTGCCGTGGAGCGGCGCGGTCGCCGGTGCCTGCTGGATCGGTCAGTCCGTCCTGCAGCGGACCACGTCCAAGGACACCCCCGGCACGGCGACCACGGCGGTCATTCACGACAACCTGGCCCTGAACTTCGCCTCGCAAGGGTGCCTCGTCCTCATGGGCGTCGCACTCCTGTTCTTCGCGACCTCCGTGCGAAGTCTCCTGCGCTCAGGTGAAGCGCGGGAAGCGACCTACTCGACGGTCGCATACGGCGGCTGGGTGGTCGCCGTCGCGGGCATCTCGCAGATGGTGGCGTGGAACTGGGGGTTGATCAACGGAGCCGCCGACGCCCACGACGACGCGGCGCTGCACTCGCTGAGCTACGTGGCCTACTTCGGCTGGGCCGGGATGGGGATCGGTCTGGCGGCCGCCTTCATCGCCACCGGGTTGGGCGGCATTCGCGGATCCGTCCTCCCGAGGTGGTTCGCGAGACTCACGATCGTGCTCGGTGTTCTCGGTGGGCTCGGCAACGCGGGCATTCCCCCCGGCGGCCTGGTCAACTACGTGCTGCTGCCGTTCTGGCTCGTCGCTGCGTCGCTGGTCATGGCCAGGAGCAACAAGCGCGCGGCCGAGCAGCTGACCGACGTCAGCTCCCTGTGACCACGCGGCCGACGGCCCGACCTTGTCGCGCCGCCCGACGTGCCTGGAACCGGTGCGCGGTCCGCCGGATCGGCGGCAGCAGCTGGAGCAGGCTCGCCGTCGCGAGGACCAGCGTGTTCACGCCGACGAACAGGCTCAGCGCCTCGAACCACGTCGTCTGGAGCACCGAGGACGGCAAGGGGTTCCAGCGACGGAGCATCGGCAGGGCGAGCACCAGCGGCAGGGCGAGCGCCGTGGCCGCCGGTGGCCGGGGGACGTAGTTCCAGCCCGACTTCTTCCCCGTGGCGATCTGCGCGAGCGACTGCACGAACGTCGACTGCAGGAACAGCGAGTAGCCGAGCTCGATCACCAGCGGGAACGCCACCAACCGACCACGCCACCCCTCCCCCCACGCGGTCACCACGCGCTCTACCAGGAAGATCAGCCCGATCGTCGTCCATAGCGCCGACCAACGGAACCCGTCCGCGGCGAGCAGTGCGATCACCATCAGCAGCAGGTAGGAGTTGAGCGCGATGACCCCGTACGCGAGCCCGACCTGCTGCCACCAGTAGTGGAGGGTCGTGCGCGTCATCCCGTACGCGCCGATGTTCTCCAGCGCGCCGCGCTGCCAGCGGTTGCGCTGCTTGCGCAGGTCGCGCCACGTCGGCATGACCTCCGTGACGACGCCGCACTCCGACGGCGACGTCATCTGGGCCCCGAGCGACTTCAACGCCAGGGTGAGCTCGTTGTCCTCCGTCATCGCCAGCGTGTCGTAGACGTCCCCGACCGTGCCGGGGATCAGGGAGCCCCTCGCCTCCGCGACGGCGGTCAGGGCGTAGGCGCGGACCACGGACGCGGTGCCCGTCAGGACGAAGACGCGACCCTCGCGGCGGCGCAGCACGCGCCGGTAGCGGGTGAACTCGTTGCGCTGCAGCTGTCCGAGGAGCCGGCCGCCGTCCTCGCCGGAGAACAGGCCACCCACAGCCATCAGGTCGGGGTCGTCGTCGAGCAGGCCGAGCGCCACCTCGAGGAAGTCGGGCGTGATCGTCGAGTCGGCGTCCATCACCAGCACGACGTCCTGCGCGCCGGTGGTCGGCAGCAACCGCGCCAGCACCTGGTTGAGCGCACCGGCCTTGGCCTGCGTGTTGCCGACCGTCTCGATGACCTCGACGCCGCGGGCGCGGGCGATCTGCACGGTCGCGTCCGTGCAGTTGTCCGCCACGACGATGATCCGGTCCGGGGGGCGGTGCTGGAGGGTCAGGGACTCGAGGGTCTTGTCGATGATGGCTTGCTCGTCGTGCGCGGGGATCAGGACGGTGCACCGCACGACGAGCCCGGCGACGTCGGCCTCGGCCGGAATGGCGGAGTGCGGCCAGTCCGGCAGGTCGTCCAGGGCGAGCGTCCGCACGGCCGCGGCTCCGAGGACGCGACGCAGCAGCCGCGTGGTCCCGATGGGCACCGGCTGCTCGAGGCCGCGACCACGGGACAGGACGCGCAAGGCGGTGACGGTCTGCTGAGCTGCCATCGCGACCAGGAACGCCGCCAGGACCAGGCCCACGCAGAGGACGATGACCGGTCGCGGCGCGGTCAGCTCGACGTCCACGGGCAGGATGGCGATGACGAGGTCGGCGTCCGGGACGATCCGCGGGGCGCTCGTCGCGAGCAGCCAGATCGCACATCCCAGCAGCAGCGCTGCGGCCAGCGAGAGCAGGAGAGTGGCCCACCCGAGCCGAGCGGCTCGGCGGTGCAAGGCCTGCCCCGGGGGCCGCGTCATTGACTGTTCCGTCGCAGCGACACCACCGTGCCGACGAGGCCGGACACCACGAGGACCAGGCCGACCCACAGCAGGATCGTGCCCAGACCAGCGAAGCCACCGATCGCCAGCGCCACCCCGACCAGCGTCAGGATCAGCCACAACGGCATCGCGCGAACCTCCCACCAGGCGGCCCCCGCCTCTTTGGGGAGACTACCGCCCGGTATGTCGGTGGTCGTCGGTAACGTGCCGCTCGCTGGGCTGCCGGCAGGGGCGGTCCGTCGCAGGGGAGGTTGTCGATGACCAGCACGACAGCAGCAGTCCAGGTGGAGGGCACGGTCGCCCCCGGGTTCGAGATGGTGCGCGACGCGTTCGCGGCCACCGCGGCCCGGGAACCGGGGCTCCAGGCGCAGCTCGCGGCGTACGCGGGCGGTGAGCGGGTGGTCGACCTCGCCGTGGGGCTGCCGGTGGAGGCCCTGATGCCCGTGTACTCCACCGGCAAGGGGGCCGTGCACCTGACGGTCGCGCTGCTCGCCCAGGAGGGGGTGCTCGACCTGGACCGCCGGGTCGCCGACGACTGGCCTGAGCTCGGCACGCACGGCAAGGACGTCTTGACGGTCCGGGACCTCCTCACGCACCGCGCGGGGCTCGTCGGAGTGCCGGAGCGGTTCCGGATCGAGGAGCTCGCCGACGACGCGGTGCTCGCGGCGCGGCTCGCCCCGCTCGCGCCCGCGTGGCCGGTGGGGGCGGGCTACGGGTACCACGCGTTCGTGATCGGCGCGCTGCTCGGCGAGGCGGTGCGCAGGCAGACCGGGCTGTCGCTGCGGGACGTCTACGCGCAGCGCATCCGTGAGCCGCGGACCCTCGACCTGTACCTCGGACTTCCTGAGGATCTCGACGGCGCGGTCGTCGACGCCCAGCCCGCACTGCTCACTGACGCCGAGCAGGCGCTGCGCGCGGCGGCCACGCCGGCCCGCGACACCCTGATCTCGGTCGCGTTCAACCTCGACGCCGACCCGCCGACGGACATCGTCGCGATCGGCAACGCCCCGCTGGTGCGCCGCCTGGGACCGACGTCGGCGGGCGCGGTCGGTAGCGCGCGCGGGCTCGCCGGTCTGTATGCGGCGGCCATCGGCGCGGACGGACGCGGCGCGCTGCTGGACGAGTCGTCCGTGGCCGCCGTCTCGGCGCTCGCCACCCCGGGTCCGGACCTGGTCACCGGCGAGGCTGACCACTTCGGTCTCGGGTTCGAGCGGCCCCAGTCGCTGTACCCGTTCCTCGGGGCGACCGCCTTCGGCCACTCGGGCGCCACCGGCGCGCAGGCGTTCGCGGACCCCGCGAGCGGAGTCGCGTTCGGGTACGCCCGACGACGGTTCGCCGCAGCCGGGAACATCGCTCCCGAGGTCGACGGGCTGGCCCGGGCGCTCGTGGAGGCCGCGACGCGCTGAGTCCGAGTCAGGAGCGGGTCAATTCCCGGAACGCGGTGAGCGCCTCGTCCGCGCGGTCGGTCCCGACGAAGCCGTGCTCGGCACCGTCCAGCTCGACGAGGCGGCACTCGACACCGGCGCACTTGCAAGCGGCGGCGAGCGCGCGCGACTCGGGCAGCAGCGAGTCCAGGGTCCCGACCACGACGACCGTGCGGGGCAGGCGCCCGGCCACGAGCTCCAACCGCGGGGCGTCGGCGAGGTCGGTCACCCGCGCCCACGCGCGGAACGACCACTCGGCCAGCTCGAGGTCGGGCCCGCCTCGCCGTCCGGCGTCGTACGTCGCCAGCGTCAGGTCCACGTTCGGGTTGCTCAGCATCAGGCCCGTGAGGGCGACGTCCGATCGTGCCGCGGCGAGGATCGCCACCGCCCCGCCGGCGGAGTCCCCGCACAGGAACAGTCGGGTGAACCCGTCGTCGGCGAGGAGCCCCAGGCCCGCCAGGGCGTCCGCCGTGGCGTCGTCGAGCGTCGCCTCGGGTGCGAGCCGGTACTCCACCGACAGCACGACGAGGCCCAGAGACCCGGCGAGCCGGCGGCAGTAGCCGTCCTGCAGCTCGAGGTCCCCGAACAGGCCGTACCCGCCGTGCAGGAACACGGCCGCCGACCCGGTCGCGCGGACGTCGGGCACGTAGCGGCGCATCGAGACCCCGCCGTGCGTCAGGTCGTCGATCGCTCCGTCGAACGGGCGGCGCGGCCGGGCGACCGCGCGCTCGCGGGCGTCACGCCGGAGGCGTTCGACATCGACGGGCACGCCCCCGATTGTGGAGCACGCGATACACCCCCGCTGGTGCTACTCGTCTGCGGGCTCCAGCGTGGCGCTTCCGTCACCGACGACGATCTCCTGTTCCGGGCACACCGGCCCCGGGATCACCACGGACGGGCCGGTCGCGAACTCGACGGTGACGTCACCGGGCGTGCATCCGTAGTCGAGGATCTCGGCGCCGCCGCCCGCGGTCACCGTGACCTCCTCGTCCCCGGTCGACACGGTCACGTCGGCCGGGCCGTCGTTGCGGATGCTGAGGTCGCCTGCGCTGCCGCACGCCGTGAGCGTCACGACGACCAGAGCTCCGACCGCGAGCCACGTCAGACCGCGCACCGCATCCACCTGCGACATCACTCCTCGATCGCCGCGTCGAGGGAACGCAGGTGCTGGCGGAACGTGATCCCGTCGCGGTCCCGGGCGGCGAGGTACTCGTCGAAGCGCGTCTGCTCCCGCAGCGTCGTGCCGAGCAGCATGCGCGCCGCCTGGTGGCGCTCGGTGTCCCGGATCCGGGCGGCGACCACGGCGATCTCCGCCGCTCGCGCGGCCGGCAGGAACACCACGCCGTCGTCGTCGGCGAGGACGACGTCGTCGCGGGTCACGACGTGCGTGCCGCACCGAGCCCAGTGGAGCGCGTCGGTGGGCTGAGGGTCCAGGCGTTCGGGTCCGTTGGGGTACGCGCCCAGGCTCAGCACCGGCAGGGCGATCGTGCGGAGCTGAGGGGTGTCGCGATGCAGACCCCAGATGACGATGGCGGCCAGACCCGCACGAGCCACCTCGAGGGCGACCAGGTCACCGACGCACGCCTCGTCGGGGCGGCCGCCGTTGTCGACGACGAGGACGTCCCCGGGCTCGGCCCGCCCGAGCGCCTCGAGGAACACGTCGACGCTCCCGACGTGCCGCACGGGCTGGGCGCGACCGATCACGTGGATGCCGTCCCACACCGGGCGCAGCTGCGGCGGGGCGCACCGCACGGCGACCCCGAGGCGAAGGCACGCGTCCGCGACGTGGGGGGTGGTCAGCTCGACGAACGTGGTCTGGAGCGTCAGGGCATCCATCGCGGTCTCCTCTCGAGGTCAGGGTAGGGGTCCGGGGGGGCCGTCAGGCCTGCTCGAGCAGCTCCGCGGCGCGCTCCGGGCTGCCCTCGGCGAGGCCCCTCTCGATGGCGCGGCGGGACGCGAGCCACATCACGACACCGACGACCAGCACGGCGCCCTCGGTCACCGTGAGTGCCCAGATGATCCCGGGCAGCCCGAACCAGAGGTTGCCCAGGAGCACCACGGGGATGAACAGGACGCCCTGCGTCATCGACATGACCGTCGCCGGCAGCGCCCGCCCGGTGGCCTGGAAGAGGGAGGTGAGCAGTCCCGCGAAGCCGTTGGCGATCATCGCGACGAGCTGCGCGGCGAGGATGGTGACGCCGACGGTGAGCACCGAGGGGTCGGCGACGAAGGCCGAGAAGACCTGGTCGCGGAAGACGAAGACCGCCGTCGCGAAGAAGAGCGTGATGCCGCCGACCGCGATCGCGGACACGCGCAGCGCCGACATCAGCCGCGCGCGGTCGCCCTTGCCGAACGCGTAGGCCAGCAGCGGCAGGACGCCGAGCGTGATGCCCATGACCAGGAACTCCGGGATCTGCGCGATGCGGACCGCGACGCCCATGGCCGCGAGCGCGCCGTCCCCGTACGCGGCCGCGAGGTTGTTGAGCACCAGCGACGTGACGATGAGGAAGCCTGCCTGCAGCAGCTCGCCGATGCCCACGCCGAAGACGGGCTTGAGCACGGCGGGCGAGAGCGTGAACCACCGCGGGGCGAGGCTGACGTGCTCGCTGTGGCGCTGCAGCCAGACGACGAAGTAGACGACGACGCCGAGGTTGGCCAGGCCCATCGAGAGCGCCGCGCCGGCGACGCCCCAGTGCAGGCCGAGGATGAAGACGATGTCGAGGACGAGGTTCGCGACGGTGGAGCCGATGAGCCCGACCATCACCTGGCGCGCCGCGCCCTCCGCCCGCACCAGCTGCTCGAGGCAGAACGCGGCGGCGAGCACGGGGACGAACGCGAGCATGACGCCGGCGAAGGCGCGGGTGGCGGGCGCGGCCGCGGCGTCCGCGCCGAGCAACGACACGAGCGGGTCCAGGAACAGCAGCCCGAGGGTTCCGAAGACGGCGCCGGCGATGACCGCGCCCCACACGGAGAACGACGAGACGCGCTTGATCTCGCCGGCCCGGACGGGGTCGTTCTCGGCGGCACCGAGCAGCCGTGAGATGAGAGCGCCGCCGCCGACGCCGAACACGCCGCCGACCGCCATGACCAGACCGAGGATCGGCGCGCCCAGCGTGAGCGCGGCGAGCAGGGTGGAGTCGTGGAGCGAGCCGACGACGCCGGCGTTGATGAGGTTGTAGACGGCGCCGACGATCATCGCGGCGGCCATCGGCACGCACAGGTGCACGAGGGCGCGGACGATCGGTGCGGCGGAGAGGTACCAGCGGTTGGTGCCGACGGCGTCGGCCGTCACGGGGGGTTCGAGGTCGGTGGTGGTCATGGCTGCTCCTTGTCCGGGCAGGCTGGAGCGCACGCCGACTGATTCCGGCGAGGCGGGGGTGTCTGGTGAAGGGCGGGCGCGAGGCCCGGTGGCTACCGGGTCGGTCGCGGAAGCTGTGCGGTGATGGTGGTGAGCAGGGCGTGCAGAGCGGCGCGCTCGGCCTCGTCCAGGGGGGCGAGGATCGACTCGTCGACCTCGGCCATCGCGGTGTCGAAGCCGGCGATGAGCTGGGCGCCCTCCGGCGTCGCGTAGACGCGCTTGCTGCGCTCGTTGCCGGCCTCGGTGCGGCGCTCGACCAGGCCGTTGCGCTCGAGCCCCTGCAGGAGGCTCGAGACGCTCGCCGCGGTCGTCCGGGAGACCTCGGCGATGTCGCGCTGGATCGCACCGGGGTTCTGGACCAGATAGCCCAGGACGAAGGCCTGCGCGTGACTGAGCTCGCGCTCGCGGATCCAGTCCTCCCCGGCCTTCATCTGCGCCCACCCGATCCAGCGGACCAGGTCGAGAGTGGTGGTGAGTCGGGGTGCGTCCATGGTCAGAACTCTAACTGTTTGAGATCAAACTGTCAAAGCCCGAACTGTTACGGCTCATGTCTGGGTCGCGAGCGCGTCGTCGGACGTCAGGAGGACGACGTTGCCGTCGGGGTCGTCGACCATCGCGGCGTAGGGGCCGCTCGTCTGCTCGGGCGCCATCCGCCCGTGGTACCCGGCGGCGGTGAGCTCGGCGTACTTGGCGTCCACCGCGGCGTCGTCGCCGAGGTAGAACTCGAACAGCGAGCGGTACCCGCCCCCGCGGGGCACGGCGTGGTCGGGGTCGTAGCGCGCCGCGAACACCGTGTCGAAGAAGATCGTCACTCCGCTGCCCATGCGGTGCAGGACGAACGGTCTGTCGTCCCCCGACGCCGGGATGTCGAGCCCCACCAGCCGGTAGAAGCGTAGGGCGGCGGGCATGTCGCGGACGATCACCCCGAGCATGCTCAGCTGGATCTCCACGGGCCGTCCGTTCACCGGACGACGTCGTAGTAGAGGTGCGCCGCGTTGCGCGTGACCACCGTCATCGACTCGTCGAGCCGCAGCGTCAGGCGCGGTCCGCCGTGGAACAACGGCGTCCCGGCCCCGAGCACCAGCGGGGCGACGTGCAGGTGGAGCCGGTCGATGACGGCCTCGCGCAAGGCCGAGCCGCCGAGCTCCCCGCCGCCCATGATGACCACGTCCTTGTCGCCCGCGGCGGCCCTGGCCTGGTCCAGGGCGTCGCCGAGGCCCGTGGTCACGATGGTCATGCGGTCGGTGAGGCGGACGTGGTCCGGGGCGCGGTGAGTGACGACGAAGCACGGCGGCGGGTTGGCGGCGTCGCCCTGGTCGGCGCCGTAGTGCCGGTCGTCGTTCCAGCCGTCCGGGGCGTCGACCACGTCGAACAGGTGACGGCCCATGATGACCGCGCCGGTGACGCCCGCGCCCGTGGCGAGCACCTGGACGTCCTGCGGGGTGCGGTCGCCGATCGCCCACTCGTGCAGGGCGAGCCCGTCGTCGCCGAGCCCGTTCCCAGGACCCGCGTTCGGGGCGGTGACGTAGCCGTCGAGGGAGATCGTGATGTCGAGGATCACTGCCATGCGGTCCTCCTCCTTCTCAACGTATAGCGCGCGGGGGGCCTTGCGGCAAGGCCCCCGTGCGGTCGCAGAATCTCCGACGTGACTCGCCAGACCGCTAGCGCCTTCGACCTGCCCGACCGCCTCGCCGCCAAGGCAGACCCCACCCTGATCGACCGCGACGAGCGGCACTTCGCGGCCATCGCGGAGAGCCTCGAGCAGCAGATCGCGGAGCTGTCGGACCGCCTCGACGCCGAGCGCAAGGCCCCCGGGCGTTCGGGGACGGCGGCCGTGGAGCGGGACCAGGAGATCCGCCGGCTCACCGCGCGCCTGCGCACCCTGCGGCGCTTCGGGCTCGACCTGTGCCTCGGGCGCATCGTCAGCACGGACGGCGAGACCACCTACGTCGGGCGCCTCGGCCTCACGGACCGCGAGGACCGGCGGCTGCTGCTCGACTGGCGCTCGCCTGCGGCCGAGCCGTTCTTCGGGGCGACGCACGCGCACCCGATGGGGCTGGCCAGCCGCCGCCGCTACCGCTGGACCGCCGGGCGGATCAGCGACTACTGGGACGAGGTGTTCACCCCGAGCGGGTTCGAGGGGAACGCCGCTCTCGACGACCAGTCCGCGTTCATCGCCAGCCTGGGCACCGACCGGTCCGACCGGATGCGCGACGTGCTCGGCACCATCCAGGCCGACCAGGACGCGATCATCCGCGCGGGATCCCGCGGCGCGCTCGTCGTCGACGGCGGTCCCGGCACCGGCAAGACGGTCGTCGCCCTGCACCGCACCGCCTACCTCTTGTACTCCGACCCGCGCCTCGGGCACCGGCGCGGCGGCGTGCTGTTCGTCGGCCCGCACCAGCCGTACCTGGACTACGTCTCCGACGTGCTGCCCAGCCTCGGCGAGGAGGGCGTGCAGACGTGCACCCTGCGTGACCTGGTCGTGGAGGGGGCCGACGCGGCGGTCGAGACCGATGCGGAGGTCGCCCGGCTGAAGTCGTCCGCGGCCATGGTGACCGCGATCGAGCCGGCCGTCCGGTTCTACGAGAAGCCGCCGACGCAGGGCTTCGAGGTCGAGACCCCGTGGGCGGACGTCTGGGTGAGTGCCGACGACTGGGCCGAGGCGTTCGAGGCGCCGGAACCCGGCACGCCGCACAACGAGGCGCGTGACCAGGTCCGCGACGCGCTGCTCGAGATCCTCGTGGACAAGGTCGAGGACGACGACATCGAGCGCGACCAGCTGCGGCGCGCGCTGCTGCGGGACAAGGACCTCAACACCGCCCTCAACCGCGCGTGGCCGCTGCTCGAGCCGACCGACCTCGTCGGCGACCTGTGGTCGGTGCCCGCCTACCTGCGCCTGTGCGCGCCGTGGCTCGAGACTGCCGAGATCCGGCGGCTGCAGCGGGCGGACGCACAGGCCTGGACCGTGTCGGACCTGCCGCTCCTCGACGCCGCGCGGCAGCGCCTCGGGGATCCGGAGGCGTCACGACGACGCCGCCGGCACGAGGCCACGCTCGCGGCCGAGCGCGAGTACATGACCCAGGTGGTCGACCACCTGATCGAGAACGACGACACCGAGCTGCGCCTCATGCAGATGCTGCGCGGGGACGACATGCGCGACAAGCTCGTCGACGAGGCCGGGCTGCCGACCGCCGACCCGGACGCGCTCGCCGGCCCGTTCGCGCACGTCGTCGTCGACGAGGCCCAGGAGCTCACCGACGCGCAGTGGCGGATGCTGCTGAGCCGGTGCCCGTCGCGCAGCCTCACCATCGTCGGCGACCGAGCCCAGGCCCGGCACGGGTTCACCGAGTCGTGGCGGGAGCGGCTCGAGCGCGTCGGGCTCGACCGCATCGAGCTGGCGTCGCTGAGCATCAACTACCGGACGCCGGAGGAAGTCATGACGGAGGCGGAGCCGGTGATCCGGGCCGCCATCCCGGACGTCAACGTGCCGACGTCGATCCGCGGCAGCGGCGTCCCCGTCGTCCACGGCTCCGCGACGGACCGCAACGCGATCCTGGACGCCTGGCAGGACGCGCACGCCACCGGTATCGCCTGCGTGATCGGCGATCCGACCTTCGTCGGGACGTCCCCCGTCCGGTCGCTGACCCCCGAGCTGGCGAAGGGCCTCGAGTTCGACCTGGTGGTGCTGGTGGACCCCGAGGCGTTCGGCACCGGCATCGAGGGCGCCGTCGACCGCTACGTCGCGATGACCCGGGCGACCCAGGAGCTGGTGATCCTCGCGAGCGCCTGACCCGTGGCACCATCGCCGGATGACGTCGGACTCCCGCCACCTGAGTGTCCACATCGACCGGCCCGTGGCGGAGGTCTACGCGTTCGCGTCCGACCCGGTCAACATGCCCGTGTGGGCGCCCGGCCTCGGCAGGTCCATCTCTCAGGACGGCGACACCTGGTTCGTCGAGACGTCGGAGGGTCGCGTGCAGGTGACGTTCGCCCCGCAGAACGAGTTCGGCGTGCTCGACCACCAAGTGGTGACGCCGTCCGGCGAGACGGTGTACGTCCCGATGCGGGCGCTCGCGGACGGCCAGGGCACCGAGGTGGTGTTCACCCTGCGCCGCGGCGCCGGCATGACCGACGACGAGCTCGAGCGGGATGCCGCCCTGGTGACCAGCGACCTCGCCCGGCTCAAGGCCGTCCTCGAGGGCGGCGTCTAGCCGAGCCCGGTGACGTTCCCCTCGTCGTCGGTGACGTAGCGTCCGGCGCTGAGGTCGACGAGCGTCAGCACGTTGCCGAACGGGTCCGCCACCCGCGCCGCGCGCCCGACGGGGATGTCGAACGCAGGCACGACGACCGTGCCGCCGGCGGCCACGACCTCGCCCACCGCCTGGTGCACTGAGTCCACGAGGAAGTCGACCTCGAGCTCGGGCCGCTCGAGCTGCAGGACCAGCTCGGCCCGGTCGTCGGGAAGCCGGACCGCGGCGGCCGTGCCCGTCCTCCACACCAGCGGGTGCCCCAGCCGGTCCCGGTAGAACGCGAGCGCGGAGTCGAGGTCCGGCACCGGGAGCTGCACGCTGTCCACCGCCGCGAGCAGGCCTCCCGACGCGGTCACGTCGGGAGCACCGCCGCGATCGCGCTCACCTCGATGAGGGCGCCCGGCACGCCGAACCCGGCGACGCGGGCCGCGGTGACCAGCGGCGGGGGTCCGTCGACCGCGAGCCTCGGGGCGATGGCGCCGTACGCGGCACCGAGGTCGGCGTCCGCGTCGATGAGCACCGTCCACTGCAGGACGTCGGCGAGCGAGGCGCCCGCGGCCTGGAGCGCGGTCTCCACGTTGTCGATGGTGCGGACGGACTGCTCGGCGACGTCGTCCGAGACGATCGCGCCGGTGTCGTCGACGCCGTTCTGGCCGCCGACGTAGATGGTCGTCGCGCCCGCGGGCACGACGACGACGTGGCTGAACGCCGGGCTGTTGACCAGTCCGGCCGGTTGCAGGCGTGTGATCTCCATGCGGTCCACCGTGGCACGCACCACCGACACGCACCCGGTACCTCACCGGCTGAGCGCGGTCTCCGTGGAGAGCCGGGTCATCTTCAGCGGGTTCCGCACCGCGAAGATACGGGCGATCCGGCCCTCCTCGATCACCAGGCTCATCACCGTGTTCAGCTCGCCGCCGATGTGCACCTGCGCCGCAGGACCGCCGTTGACCCAGGTGGGCGTCGACACGAAGTCGCCCGTGATCGTCGCCAGGCCGGCCAGGAACGCAGCCACCCTGTCGGCACCGGTGACCGGGCGCAGCGTCGCGCTGACCACCCCGCCGCCGTCGGCCACCACGAGCACGTCCGGCGCGAGCACGTCGAGCAGCCCCTGCAGGTCGCCGTCGCGGATCGCAGCGATGAACCGCTCGACGACCGCCGTCTGCTCCGCCTTGCTCACCTGCTGCCGCGGTCGTCGCGCGGCGACGTGCTCGCGGGAGCGGTGGGCGATCTGGCGCACGGCGGCGGGAGTCTTGCCGACGGCGTCGGCGATCTCGTCGTACGGGGTGTCGAACACCTCGCGGAGAACGAACACCGCCCGGCCCGTCGGATCGAGGGTCTCCAGGACCGTGAGCATCGCGAACGAGACGCTCTCGGCCAGCTCGACGTCCTCGGCCACGTCGGGGCTGGTCAGCAGGGGTTCGGGGAGCCACTCACCGACGTAGTCCTCGCGCCGCCGCGCCAGCGTGCGCATCCGGTTGAGCGACAGCCGGGTGACGATCCGCACCAGATACGCCCGCTCGTCGCGCACCTCCGCCCGGGCCGCGCGGGCGAGGTCCGCCCAGCGCAGCCAGGTCTCCTGCACGACGTCCTCGGCGTCGGCGGCGGAGCCGAGCATCTCGTACGCGACCGTGAACAGCAGGCTGCGGTGCGCGACGAACGGGTCGTGGAGCGCGGTCGAGGGCTCGGTCATGGCTGCGACGCTACGCGGCTCGGCTGGGCCAGGGGTGGCAGGTCGCACGACGCCGCGAACCCCTCGGCCGAGATGCCGAGGGCGGTGTTCGTCCGCGCGTAGAGGTTGGCCAGCGCGACCCACGACGTGAGCTCGACCAGGGCCGGCGCGCCCAGCTGGTCGAGCAGCCGGGCGGAGAGCTCGTCGGTGACGGTCGGCGGCGTCTGCGACATGGCCTCCGCGTACTCCAGCACGTCGCGCTCGAGCGGCGTGAACACCGTGGACTCCCGCCAGCGCGGCACCTGCTGCGCCTTGGTCATGTCCAGTCCCTCGTTGTTCGCCTGGAAGTAGCCGAGGTCGAGGCACCACGAGCAGCCGATCAGCGAGGCCGCGGCCATGTGGGCGTACGACTTCAGGTCCTCGTCGCAGGCGTGCCACCTGGCGGACTTCTGGCCCAGGCCCAGGCTGAACTTGAGGACCGTCGGGTTGTTGCCGATGACCCCGAGGGCCTCGGGAACCTTGCCGAACATCTTCGAGCTGAACCTCTTCACCAGGGCCCCGTAGAGCCCGGTGATCTCCGTGGCGGGAACCCGCGTCGTGCTGGTCATGTCGTCCTCCTCGTGTGCTGGTGGCATGAAGACACCGGCCGAGGTGGATCTGTGACAGCGGGGGATCAGCCCAGCGGCGAGTGGATCGCCCAGCGGTGGCCGAACGGGTCGACCAGCCAGCCGCGCCGTTCGTCGCCCTGGTCGGCGGGCTCGCGGTCGGCGGTCGCTCCGGCGGCGACGGCGGCGGCGTAGACCGCGTCGACGTCGTCCACCTCCAGCACGATCGCGGCGGTGCTGTGCCCGAGAGTCGCGGGCGCGTACGCGCCGAACTCGGGGAACTCGTCGGACAGGTAGAGCGCGTCGTCGGCGATCGTCAGGGCGACGAACCCGATCCGGCCGTCGTCCTCGTCGCGCCCGCCGGTCTCGGTCGCGCCGAACGCGGCGGCATAGAAGGCGATCGCGCTCGCCGCGTCGTGCACCGTCAGGTACGGGACCATCTTCGTCATCGTCGAGCCGCCATGGTCGGTCTGATCAGCCGCGCAGCGGCCGACCGCGCGCGTCCCGGGCGAACCTCCCGCGCCGCACCGACAGGTACAGCAGCCCCTCGACGAACCCGCAGACGCCCATCGCGAGGGCGGCCAGGCCGAGCGTGAAGAACCCGGCGACCACCGTGATCGCCAGCATGGTCAGGCCGCGCCGCCAGTAGCCGAGGTACATGCGGTGCAGGCCCAGGCCGCCGAGGAAGACCCCGAGCAGACCGGCGACGACGCGCGAGCGCTGCCAGACCGGGAGCCGGAGCCTCAGCTGCGGCCGCTGCCGCGGGACCCACGGGACCCGCGCGGAGGGCGGAGCGGGGATCGCGTCCTCGAGGTCCGGCACCGGGCCGGGCGGGTAGCGGACGGTGGCCGACAGCGGCTGGAACGGGGCATCGGGTGCCCGCTGCGGGCGCCGCGTCACGACGGGACGCTCGACGTCGTCGTCGAGGTCGAGCAGCATCGGGCGGTCCATCGTGTCGGTCACGGGGGCTCCCGTGGGTCAGGGGCGGTGGCGGATCATCCGAGAGTAAGCCTGGTGCGGCCGGACCGACAGCGCTACGCGGACGGCTCGACCTCGGGGCGCGACGCGAACAGGTTGAGCCCGAGCGCACCCGAGAGGTAGCGCGTGGCCAGCCCCCCGCGGACGCTGTTGCCGGCGGCGTCGAGCCGCGGCGAGAACGTGGCGAGGCTGCCCTTGCCGGGCGCGACGGTCACGATCCCGCCGGAGACCCCGCTCTTCCCGGGCAGCCCGATGCTGAACAGCCACTCGCCGGAGCGCTCGTAGAGCCCGCTGGTGGCGAGGGCGGCGAGCACGTACCGGCACACCGACGCGTCGACCACGCGCTCGCCGGTGACCGGGTTCACGCCGCCGTCGGCCAGGGTCGCACCCATGACGGCCAGGTCCTGGGCGGACACGAGCAGCGAGCACTGCCGCGTGTAGACGTCGGTGGTCTCCAGGGGGTCGTGGGCGATGCGGCCGTAGCTCTCCAGCAGCCGGGCGATGGCCTGGTTGCGGCGGTTGTGCGCCGCCTCGGAGGCGTACACGTCGGCGTCGAGCTCGAGCGGGCGGCCGGCGAACGCCGAGAGCCCGGCCTGCACGAACGCCCACTTCTCGTCCGCCGTCGCGCCCGGCACCAGGCTGGTCGTCGCCAGCGCCCCGGCGTTCACCAGCGGGTTCATCGGGCTGCCCGCGTTCAGCTCGAGCGCCATCACCGAGTTGAACGGCAGGCCGGTGTTGTTCACGCCGATGGCGTCGAGCACGGCCTGCGGCCCGAGCGCCTCGCAGACGAGCGCGTAGACGAACGCCTTGGAGACGGACTGGATGGAGAACTCGTGCCGCGCGTCGCCCACGCTGTGGGAGGCGCCCGTCACCGAGACGATGCTCAGCCCGAAGAGCGCCGGGTCGGCTTCGGCCAGGGCCGGGATGTAGTCCGCCACGGCTCCCTCGTCGACACCCGCGTACCGGTCGTGCGCGTCCTGCATCAGCTGGATCACGAGCTCCTCTCGCGGCAGGTGCCCGGTCGAGATCAGCTCAGGGTCGTGGAAGTCGTCGCTCACAGGGCACATACCAGCACACCTCGTCAGCCCACGTCGGGCGGCCTGACGGCAACGGTCACCAGGTGGGAGCTGAGCCCGAGCAGGCTCGGCTCCGCCTCGACAGCCCGCGCGGCCGCGAGCACGGCCTCTCGGTCGGCCGGGTCGGCACCCTCGTCGAACACCGGCGCCAGCGACTTGATCCAGTGAGCCATCCCCTCGACGCCGACCGTCTCCCGGACGTCGAGGCCGACCTCGGACGCCTCCGCGGCCAGCTCGTCGGGTCGGTGGAAGTACGCGGTGGTGAACCAGCGGGGGTCGCCCGTCGGGTTCTGGTGAACACCCGTGGCCAGGTCCTGCGCGACGATCGCGCGGAACGCGGGGTCGAAGAGGTAGGCCTGCGCGAGCCCGTCGAACAGGGACGCGAACCGCGAGATCCCCATCGCCAGGACGACGCCGCCCGGCACGACGACCCGCGACGCCTCCCGCCACACGGCCAGCCGGTCCGCGCGCTCGGTGAGGTGGTACAGCGGCCCGAGCAGGAGGACGGCGTCGACGGACGCGTCCGGCAGCTCGAGCGTGCGCGCGTCACCGACGGTCGCCGTGAACCGTGGGTGCTCGCCGAGGCGGTCGGTCGCTCGGGCGACGTGACCTTCCAGCAGGTCGACCAGGTGCACCGTGTGACCGTCGGCGAGCAACCACTCGGCGTGGACCCCGGTCGCGCCGCCGACGTCGAGCACGCGCGCCGCAGGCGGCAGGTGGCGCCGGACGATCTCCTGGACCCGGGCGAGCTCGAGTCGGCCCAGCCCCTCGCGGAGGCGCCGGTCCTCGTCGATGGCGGTGTCGTAGTGGTGGTGGATGGGTTCCTCGGCCATCGCGTCACCGTAGGCGCAGGCCGACGGCCGAGGCACCAGAAATCAGGAGGCGCCGGTCCCGGTGGGTATGGTCCCCCCGGACGAGTCGACGAACGGGGACGGTCGCGTGGTGCACAGGGAGTACGCCGGCGAGGGGCTCGACGAGAGCCAGCTCGCGGCGACGCCGCTCGAGCAGGTCAGGCTGTGGGTCGCGGACGCGGAGGCCCGGCAGGCCGAGCGCGGCGACGTGGCCGAGCCGACCGCCCTGTCGGTGGCCACCGTCGACGCCGACGGCCGCCCGAACGTGCGCACCGTCCTCATGCGCTTCTTCGACGAGCGCGGCCCGGGGTTCGTCACCGACCTCGGGTCGGCGAAGAGCCGCGAGATCACCGCGACCGGGTCGGTCGCCGCGTCGCTGACGTGGCCGGCGATGTACCGCGCGGTCCGGTTCCGCGGCCGCGCGGTCGTGGTGGGTCGCGACGAGATCGCCGCGTACTTCGCGACGCGGCCCTGGGGATCGCGGATCAGCGCGTGGGCGTCGGACCAGTCGCAGCCGATCGCCGACCGCGCGGCACTGGTCGCGGCCTACGAGCGGTTCGCGGTCCTCTACCCGGACACGGGCGCACCCGACGACGTGCCCGTCCCGGACGGCTGGGGCGGCTGGCGGATCGACTGCGACGAGGTCGAGCTGTGGGCGGGTCGACGCGACCGGCTGCACGACCGCCTGGTGTTCACGCGCGTCGCCGAGGGCAACCTCGGCACGCCCGCAGCCTGGACGGTGCACCGCCGCCAGCCCTGAAATCCCGTCGACGGCACAGGCGCACGCTGCCATCGTCGGCGGGATGGACCAGGAGCAGCTGTGGGACACCGAGACCGCCCTGCAGTACGACACCCCCGGCACCGGCATGTTCGCGCCCGAGGTCCTGGGGCCGACCGTGGACCGGCTGGCAGCGCTCGCGGACGGCGGCCAGGCGCTCGAGCTCGCCATCGGCACCGGGAGGGTCGCCGTCCCGCTCGCGGAGCGCGGCGTGCCCGTCGTCGGCATCGAGCTGTCCCGGCCGATGCTCGAGCGGCTCCGCACCAAGGTCGACGAGGCGACGATCCCCGTGGTCGTCGGCGACATGGCGACCGCGGTCGCGCCGGGCGAGTTCCGCCTCGTCTACCTCGTCTTCAACACCATCGCCAACCTGCTCACGCAGGAGGAGCAGGTCGCCTGCTTCCGCAACGCGGCGCGGCACCTGACCCCTGGCGGCCGTTTCGTCATCGAGCTCTGGGTCCCCGAGCTCCGCAAGCTCCCGCCGGGCACCGACGCCACGGTCTGGCTCTCCGAGCCCGGCTACATCGGTCTGGACACGTACGACGTCCTGCACCAGCGCGTCGTCTCGCACCACTTCCGGTTCGGGGACGGCCGCGACGCCCGCCTGGGCCGCACTCCGCACCGGTACATCTGGCCCGCGGAGCTCGACCTCATGGCCCAGCTGGCCGGCTTCACGCTGGAGAGCCGGGACGCCGACTGGTCCGGCGCGGAGTTCACCGCCGACTCCCGCTCCCACGTCTCGGTCTACCGCCTGCCGGGCGACGGCCCTCACCGCGCTCGCACGACGTCGTAGCCGGCGTCAGAGCTCCCGCAGCACCTCGCGCGCGAACCGCTCGGACCGCTCGCGCAGTCCTTCGATGCGGCGCTGCACGACACCGACCGGGTCCTGCCCGGCCTCGATGATCGTCGGCTTGCGCCGGACGTTGGCGGAGCAGACGAAGTTCGTGCAGATGAGGGTGCCGATGGTGTCGCCGTTGCGGCCCGGGCTGCCGGCGCGGCGGGCGACGTACATCGAGACGTCCTCGGTGGCGATGACGTCCTCGCACCAGGCGCAGACCGCGCGGCGGCGCTTGGCGGTGCCCTCGGGCGAGCGCAGGGTCACGCCGACCAGGGTGTCCTCGACGGGCAGGACGACGTAGGCGCGCAGAGGCGCCTTGCGGTCGATCCAGCCCAGGTAGTCGAGGCGGTCCCAGCGCAGGTCGGCCAGGTCGGCGGGCAGGGTCAGCTGGGCGGCCTCGCGCTTCGAGCAGTTCACGAAGGACGCGCGGATCAGGGGTTCGGTCAGGGGGTTCATGGGTCTCGGCTCTCGTGCGACGTGGGAAGGGGAACTGATTCCCACCGAAGCACGCCGAATCACCGACAGACGTCGGTGGTGTCGCCGTGAGGCGTCAGGCGTGCCGGGCGGGCGTCCGGTCGCCGGCTGAGCAGGCCTGGGCGGCCGCCCCGCTTCCCCGCTGCATCGTGATGCGCTCCGATCCGACGGCCGGGGGCTCGTCCCGCGGCACAGCTCGGCATCGATGGTGCGCCTCTGGCGGCCGCGAGTCAAAGTCGCAACCGTCTAGTTGCGCCACGGCCTCAACGATGCAACTCTTTAGTTGCATCAAACGTGAGTCACCGAGAGGATCGCCATGACCCAGCAGCCTGCCGTCGTCGACACGGAGAGCTACACCGTCACCCGCACGGTGCACATCAAGGCGACTCCCGCGCGGGTGTGGGCGGCGCTGACCCGCGACGACCTGATCTCCCAGTGGTTCGGCACCTCCGCGTCGCTGCCCGACCTGCGCGTGGGCGGCGAGGGCACGTTTGGCTGGGCGGACTACGGCGAGTTCCCCGTGCGGATCGAGGAGTACGACGAGCCCGTGGTCTTCGCGTTCACGTGGGGCACGCCCGACGAGCCGATCCGCCCCGACAACTCCACGCTGGTCCGGTTCACCCTGGTCGCGGACGGCCAGGCCACGGTGCTCAGCGTCGTCGAGTCCGGCTTCGGACTGCTCAACCGCGACCCCGTCGAGGCGATGAACTCCAACCGCGAGGGCTGGACCAGCGAGCTGGACGAGCTGGTCGCGTTCGTCGAGGCCACGCCGTGACCGCGACGCTGGTCCCCGTGTTCGCCGCGCTCGCCGACGACACCCGGTGGGCCGTCCTGCAGGAGCTGGGCCGAGCGGAGCTGTCGGCGTCGGCGCTGGCCACGCGCTTCCCGGTGTCCCGGCAGGCCATCGCGAAGCACCTGACGGTGCTGGCCGACGCCGGCCTGGTGGAACCCGTCCGGGCGGGGCGCGAGATCCGGTACCGCGCGCTCGGGTCGCGGTTGAGCGAGACGGCGCGGGCGCTCGAGGCGATCGGCGCCGAGTGGGACCGCCGGCTGTCGGCGATCGCGCGGATCGCGGAGTCCCTCTCCGGCGAGGACGTCACGCTTCCTGAGTGACCTCGCGTGCGCGATCCTGAGGCGATGGAGCTGGAGTTCAGCGGCGAGATCATCTACTGGCGCGGACCGTCACCGTTCCACTACGTGCCGGTGCCGGAGGCGGAGAGCGCCAGCATCAAGGCCGTCTCGTCGATGATCACCTACGGCTGGGGCGTCATCCCCGTGCTCGCGCGCATCGACGACACCGAGTGGGAGACGTCGCTGTTCCCCAAGGACGGGCGCTACCTGGTCCCCGTGAAGGACGCGGTTCGCAAGGCCGAGTACCTCGACGTGGGCGACACCGTCACCGTGCGGCTCCTCCTGGGTGGCCCTCGCTAGGCGCCGACGAAAACGTCGCGGCCTCGGCGTGGCACGACGGCTATCGTCGGCCCCATGCCTGCGCAGCCGCCGACCTCCTTCCCTACCGACGCCGCCGCCTGGCCGGACTTCCTCGCGACGACGGTCGACGCGTCCCTCGACGACGCACGCGCCCTCGTCGCCACCCTGAAGGACGGCACGCCGCGCACGACCGCCGAGGTGCTCGCCCTGTGGAACGACGCCGACGTCGCGCTCGGCTCGGCGTCGGCCGCCGCGCACCTGCTGGCCGAGGTGCACCCCGACGCGGAGCTGCGGGCCGCCGCCGAGGAGCGCGCGCAGGCGGCCGAGGACCTGGGCACCGAGCGCGGCCTGGACCACGAGCTGTGGCAGGTGCTGGCGGCCACGTCCGCGGACGGGCTGGATGCCGGCGCGGCGCGCGTCCGCGAGCACGTGCTGCGCGACTTTCGACGGGCCGGCGTCGACCGCTCGCCCGAAGACCGCGACCGCCTGCGCGCGCTGGCCCAGCGGTGCACCGAGATCGGCCTGGAGTTCTCGCGGAACATCCGCGACGGCGTGCGCAGCATCAAGGTCCGTCCGGAGCAGCTGGACGGGCTGCCCGATGACTTCCGCGCCGAGCACCCCGCCGGCGAGGACGGGCTGGTCGCGCTGACCACCGAGTACCCGGACCTGCTGCCCGTCCGCACGTACGCGACCGATCCCGAGGTCCGGCTCGCGCTCACCCGCGAGCACCAGTCCCTCGGCTGGCCCGCCAACGAGCCGCTGCTGGCGGAGCTGCTCCGGCTGCGGGCCGAGCGCGCCACGCTGCTGGGCTACCCGGACTGGCCGACGTACGACGCCGAGGTCAAGATGATCGGCTCGGGCCAGGCGATCGCCGACCTCATCGACCGCCTCGACGCCCTGACGGCGGCCCCGGCGGCGCGCGACGTCGACGTCATGCTCGCGCGCTACCGCCAGGACGTCCCCGACGCGGCGGCGGTCACCCCGGCGGACAACCTCTACTACGAGCAGGTCATCAAGCACGAGGACTACGACGTCGACGCCCGCGCGGTCCGGGAGTACTTCCGGTACGAGGCCGTGCTGCCCGGCATCCTCGACGTGGTGCAGCGGCTGTTCGACATCTCGCTGCAGCCCGTCGAGGTCCCCACCTGGCACGACGACGTCCAGGTCTACGACGTCGCCGCCGACGGATCGCTGATCGGCCGCGTCTACCTCGACATGCACCCTCGCACGGGGAAGTTCAACCACGCCGCGCAGTTCGGGCTGGTGCCGGGCATCGCCGGGCGGTCGCTGCCCGAGGGGGTGCTCGTCTGCAACTTCCCCACCGGCCTCATGGAGCACGACGACGTCCTGACGCTCTTCCACGAGCTGGGCCACCTGGTGCACGAGGTGCTCGGCGGCCACCAGCCGTGGGCCATGTTCACGGGCGTCGCGACCGAGTGGGACTTCGTCGAGGCGCCCAGCCAGCTGCTCGAGGAGTGGGGCTGGGACGCCGGCGTGCTCGGGTCCTTCGCGACGAACGCCGCCGGGGAGCCCATCCCCGCCGACCTGGTCGCCGCGATGCGCCGGGCCGACGGCTTCGCGCGCGGCGCGTGGACGCGCCGGCAGCTCAACTACACGGCCCTCTCCTACGGCCTGCACGCCGACCCGCCCGCCGACCTCGCCGCGTACACCGCCGACGTCGACGCTCGCTTCGGCCCGTACACGCCGATCCCCGACACCCACCAGTACGCCGGCTTCGGCCACCTCGACGGCTACGGGTCCGCGTACTACACGTACCTCTGGAGCCTGGTCATCGCGAAGGACCTGCGCACCGCGTTCACCGACGGGCTCATGGACCCGGTCGTCGGCCGTCGGTACCGCGAGTCGATCCTGGCGCCCGGCGGATCTGCCGACGCCGCCGACCTGGTCGAGAGCTTCCTCGGCCGCCCCTCGTCGTTCGACGCGTTCGAGGCCTGGCTGGAGGAGGGCGCATGAGCCGCACGGTCCAGCTGCGCCGCTACAACCTCAAGCCGCACCTGGTCGAGGAGTTCCTCGCGTGGTGGCCCACCCGCCTGGTGCCCGCTCGGGCGGCCTACGGCTTCACCGTCGAGTCGGCGTACCTCAACCGGGAGGCGGCCGAGTTCACCTGGGCCGTGAGCGCCGAGGGTGACCGCGACGAGTTCCGGCGGCTCGAGCAGGCCTGGATGGCCTCGCCCGAGCGCGTCGCGGTGTTCGAGGGCATCGACGGGTGGAACGACTCGACCGTCATCGCGTTCGTCGAGCAGCTCGTCTGAGCGATCGGGAGTCGTGCCGGCGCAGGCGTTCCTGCACGTCGGCGTACGAGGTGGCCGCCGGTGCCGGTCGGCCGTCGCGCACGGCGGTCGCTACGGAGACGGCGGCGTCGATCGCGGCGCGGTACGGCAGCGAACCGGTGCTGACGCGGCGGATGCCGAGCTCGCCCAGCTCGACCAGGCTCAGGTTGGGCATGACCAGCACGTTCAGCGGGACCGGGATCTCCCGCGCGAGGACGTGCAGGTCGGCGGGGGTGAGCGCGCCCGCGACGAACGGGACGAAGATCCCGCCGGCGCCCGCGTCCACGTAGGCGAGCGCCCGGGCGACGGTCGCCTGGAGGGTGGCGTGCTGGTCGAACCAGAACGTGTCGACGCGCGCGTTGATGAACACGTCGGGGGACGCCTGCGTGACCGCCGCGACCTTGGCCGCGTGGCGCGCGGTCTCGACCAGCAGGCCGTCGGTACTGTCCTCTAGGTTGATGCCGGCGACCGGCAGGCTCGCGACGAAGGCCGCGACCGCCCCCGGGTCGTCGTCGTACCCGTCCTCGACGTCCGCCGAGACGGGGACGGGCAGCTGTGCGAGCCGCTGGACAAGCTCGCGCGTCGCGTCACGGGAGGCGCGACCGCCGTCGGGTCGGCCCGCCGCGGCGCCGATGCCGAAGCTGGTGGTGCCCACGGCCGGGAAGCCGGCGTCGGCGAAGGCCAGCGCCGAGCCGACGTCCCACGCGTTCGGCAGCAGGAGCGGGGTGGGCCCGTCGTGCAGCTCGCGGAACGTGGTCATGCGCCGAACGCCTCCCGCCAGAAGTCGCCGAACACGGGTGTCGGCTGCGGCGACGTCCAGGCGTCGGTGGTGAGCAGGATGGCGATGGTGTCGGTCACCGGGTCAGTCCACCAGGTCTGCCCGAGCCCGCCGTCCCAGCCGTAGGTGCCCGCGTGTCGACCGTCGGGCGCGTCGGACAGGAACACCCCGAGACCGAGCCCCCACCCCTCGTGGCCGTCCGGGTCGTGCGCCCCGACGTGCGCGGACGTCATCGCGGTCACGGCCTGCGGGCTCAGCACGGTCGCCCCTCGGGCGCGGAGCATCGTCGCGAACGCATGCAGGTCCGTCACCGTCGACGCCAGCCCGGCGGCGGCGTCGGGGAACGCGGGCGGTCGCGACCACTGCCCGTCGGCCTCGTCGTAGACGTCGTCGCCCAGCCACTGCCGGTCCAGCCGCGAGAGCCGTTCGGCGGGTACGTGGAACCCCGTGTCCGTCATGCCCAGCGGGTCGAGCAGGCGCGCGGCCAGCAGCTCGGGCAGCGGCTGACCCGCGGCACGGGCCAGCAGGACGCCGAGCACCTGCGCGCCCGTGTTGTAGAGCCAGCGCGTGCCGGGCTGCGCAGTGAGCGGGACGCCGCCGACGATGCGCAGGAACTCGTCGGGCCCGGGCGACTGCTGCGGCGCGGGCGGTCCGACGGGCAGCCCGCGCGCCGCGAGCGCTCCGAGCACGGCGCCGGGGAACGGCCCGGCGAAGTCCACGCCGATGCCCAGCCGGAACTCGAGCACGTCCCGCACGGTGATGGGTCGGTCGGCGGGGACGGTGTCCTCGAGCGGGCTGTCGGGGTGGCGCAGCGCGCGCCGGTCGGCCAGCTCGGGGAGCCACTCGTCGACGTCGTCGTCGAGACCCAGCACGCCGTCGTCGATCAGCGCCATCGCCAGCGCCGCCACCACCGGCTTGGTCACCGACGAGAGCCGGAAGATCGAGTCCGGCCGCGCGACACCCGCGACGCCGCCGGTCACCGACCCGCCGCGGTCCACCAGCCACGCCGCCCCGTGCACCTCACCCGACGCGACCCGCGCCCGGACCGCCCGCTCCACGTCCATGCGCCCACACTGCACCGAAGCTCCGACATCGGCCCGCGGAGGGCCGGGGGTCACCGGTGCCCGTCGTACCGGCTCGGTGCGAATGGCAGCGCCATCGCGGCGGCGGCCGCAGCGGTCCGCACCCCGACGTGCTCGCGGACGTGCTCCATGTGCTTGTGGACCGTGGAGACCGAGATGAACAGCCGCGCCGCGATCTGCGCATGGGTGAGCCCCGATGCAGTCAGGGCGAGGACCTCGTGCTCCCGGGGGGTCAGGGCGGGAACGCCCGCGCGGCGGCGTTCGGCGTCCAGCCAGATCTCCTCGAGGTGCGGTCGGAGCAGCTGGGCGACCTGGCGGTCCCGCTCGGAGAACGCGGGGCCGCCCTCCCGGCCGAGCACGATGCGCCTCTCGTAGCCGTCGTGCGGGGGCAGGCACATCGCCATGACCGATGTGAGCTCTGGGGCGAACTCTCGACTGAACGCCCGGTTCCGCAGGTCCTGCTCGGTCGGGAAGAAGTCGGTGCTGAGCAGGACGCTGCGCCGGTCGCCCGTCCGGAGCGCCCTGCCGCACATGGGGTCCTGCCACTCGAGGTCGAAGTAGTAATGGTCGAGCTCGAGCTCGACGTCGTCCGGCCCCTCGAACACCGGGGCACCGGCCGGGTCGCGTCCCTCCATCCAGACCGATCGCTGTCCGACGACGTCGTTCACCTGGTACTGGACGTGGGAGCCCGGGAACAGGGCTTGCAGTCCGTCGAACGCGGCGGCGGGCAGGGACAGTCCCGGACCGTCCTCGTACGCCGAGGCGATGAGCCCGACGATCACGTCGGCGTCGCCGGGGTGCAGGTGACCTTGTCCGTCCATCGTCGATCTCCCCCCGTTGCCTCGACGTTAGGCCCGCGACGGTCCGGACGGAATAGGCACGGATACCCATATCCGGGGCACGCCGCGCGGGCGAGCGTGGACGACGGAGTCGGCATCCTGCCGACGAACTGAGGAGGAGCCATGTCACGTCACACGACCTCGGCGTCAGCCGTCGCCTCGCTGGCGGCGATCCTGCTCGTGGCAGGTCCGGTGCATGCGCTCAGCCGGCCCGGACCCGCCGTCCAGCCCTCGGCGGTCACGCTGGTGGCTGCCGGGCCGGGGTGCGTCCTGCCGGCCGCGCCTCCTCGACCCGAGCGCGGACCGCTCAGCCCGGGCGGGCCGATGCGCGCCTACTGACCGCCGACAGGCACGGCCTCGGCCGAACGGCCGAGTCGATGGGCGGGCGAACGACCGATGCCCCGGGTGCCCGGAGTCGAGAGGCTCTCGTCAGGACGAGAAGAGCCCCGGCGAGAGGCAGTGCGATGGTTCCGAAGCACGCGTGGCGCATCCCGGGCGGCCTGATCCTGCTGAGCCTGGTCCCGATGCTCGCGGGGTCGATCCGGCTGGCGGAGCTGGCCGGCGACCCCGCCGTCACGCCCGACAACGAGCGGTTCGTGACCATGCCGCTCCCGGTGGTGGTGCACATCGTGGGCGCCACGGTGTTCCTGCTGCTCGGGGCCTTCCAGTTCCACCCCGGGCTGCGTCGGCGTCGGCCCGCCTGGCACCGCCGGGCCGGACGGGTGGTCGCGCCGGCGGGGATCCTCGCGGCGCTCGCGGGGCTCTGGATGGCCTCGTTCTCCGACCTCCCGGCATCCGACGGGACGCTGCTCGAGGTGTTCCGCTGGGTTTTCGGGTCGCTCATGGTCGCGTCCCTGGTGCTCGGCGTGGCGTTCATCCGTCGGGGAGACGTCGTCACCCACAGCGCGTGGATGACCCGTGGCTACGCCGTCGGGCAGGGCGCAGGCACGCAGGCGCTGATCTTCCTGCCGTGGACGCTGGTGATCGGCGCGCCGGGCCTGACCGTGCACGCGCTGCTCATGGGCGCGGCGTGGGTGATCAACCTGGCGGTGGCGGAGTGGATCATCCGCCGTCGGCGGGCCGTCGTCCGGGGGGCACACGCCGAGGTGCTGGTGGCGACCTGACGGGGTCTTCCCCCGTGATGTCGTCGTCGGCCGCTATCGTCGCCGGAGCCAGGACGACGACGGGAGCGCAGTGACTGACTGGGGACCACTGCCGTACCACCGCGACGTCACCGCGATCCTCGAGCGTGAGAACCCGGTGGCCGTCGTCGCGCTGCGCCCGACGTCGGGGACGGGCCTCGACCAGCTGCTGCTGCGCCAGACGTACCGGGTCGACGCGACGGGACACCCCGACGTGCACGCGGCGGTCCAGCGGGCGGCGGACGCCCTCGGGGTCACCGTGCCGATCGAGATCTACGTCGACGAGGGCGGTCAGGGCAGCAACGCCGAGCTGCTGTACGTGCCCGACAAGGCCGTACTGGTGCTGACCGGCGGCACGCTCAACCTGCTGGACGCCGACGAGCTGTGCGCGGTCGCGGGGCACGAGCTGGCCCACCACGTGCTGTGGACCGCGGAGGGCGGCCGGTACCTCGCGGCGGCCCGGCTGCTGGACGCCGCCGAGTCGGATGCGCGCACGCCGTCGGAGTACCTGGAGACCGCCCGCCGGTTCCGGCTGGCCACCGAGCTGTACGCCGACCGCGGGGCCGTGCTCGCGTGCGGGTCGCTGATCACGACGGTCAGCGGCCTGGCCAAGGTGGTGACGGGGTTGACGAAGGTCGACGCCGCGGCGTACCTGCGGCAGGCGGCCGAGGTCGACTACAGCGTGCCGAGCGCCGGCACGACGCACCCGGAGACGGTGCTGCGCGCGTGGGCCCTGCAGGAGTGGAACGAGCGCGGCGAGGGGGCCGATCCCGCGGTGATGGCGGCGCTGGGCCCGCAGCTCGACCTCGGGGCTCTCGACGTGCTCGGGCAGGAGCGGCTCGCGGAGGTCACGCGGTCGCTGGTGTGGCTGCTGGTGGCCGACGACGTGGTGCGCAGCGACGAGGCGCTCGCGCTGGCGGAGGGGTACGGCGTGCTCGTCGGCACCCAGGCGCCCGCGCTCACCGACATGCCCACCGACCTGCCGCCGGAGACCCGCACGTACCTCGCGGCGGTGCTGCTGGACTTCGGCACGGCCGACGACGGGCTCGAGGCGGTGGTGGCCGTCGCCCGCCGCGTCGGCCTGGCCACGGACCTGCTGGAGCTGATCGGTTCCGAGCTCGACCTCGGGCAGCGGGCCACGGCGAAGCTGGCGGCGGTCTGATGCGCCACCTGATCGGTGAGGCCGTCGCGCGCGGCGGGCTGCCGGCCGACGACGTCCTCGGCCTGCTGCTGCCCATGTTCCGCACGGTGCAGTCCCTGCACGAGACCGGGCGGGTCGCGCCGCTGCGGGGGCTGGACGCGCTCGACCGCGTCGACGACGAGCCCGTGACCATCGACGTGTCGCCGGCCGGACCGCCGGTGCGCAACCGCGCCGCGATCGCGGCACTCGAGGTCTCGGGCACGGTCGACGTCGAGCACCGCACCGCCTCCGAGGGGGAGCTCCCCGGGACGCCCGAGGAGGGCGGGATGCGGATCGTCGCCGGCTGGCAGCGGTGGGAGCACCTGGTCGGCCACCACGACGAGCTGACCGACATCGGCAGCCTGGGCGAGCTGCTGGTGGCCCTCCTGTGCGGGCTCGACCTCGCCGACGAGGGCGACGCCGCGCTGCTGCAGCGGCGCCGGAACAACCTCTTCGCGCTGGCGCCCGCACTGCACCCGGTGCTGGCCACGGTCGCCAGCTCGATGATCGCGCCGGACCGGCGGCGGCGGGCGCAGAGCCTGGCCGACGTGATCGGCCGGCTCGACACCTACCGCGACCAGCCCGAGGACTTCGACCTCGAGCGCGTGCTGGGCACCCGTCCCGACGCCCGCGCGGCCGTGCTGGAGAACCTGCGCGACCGGCTGTTCGACGCCTCGCGGCGCAACCCGCTGCTGCACTTCCGCCCCACCGGCCGGACCCTCAACCTCACCGAGGCGTCGGTGCCGCTGGTGCTCGACGTCCGCAACATCCGGGCGACGCAGCTGTTCACGTGGGGCGGCCCGGCCTCCGCGCGACTCGTGGACGGGAAGGCCGTCGACGTCGGCTCGGTGGTGCGGTGGGACGACGCCCCCTACGCGGCCGCGTCGCTGGACGCGATCATCTCGTCGGCCCGCCGCGACCGGGCCGAGTACGGGCGCGACCAGCTGCGGCTCGTCGTCGCCTTCCTGCGCTGGCACGACGTGAAGAACGACCCGGGCACGCCGATCGAGTCGCCGCTGGTGCTGGCGCCGGTCACGCTGACCAAGCAGCGCGGGGTGCGCGACTCCTACCGCCTGCAGATGACCGGCACGACCGCCGAGGTCAACCCGGTGCTGCGGCACCAGCTGGACGAGCTGTTCGATCTGCGGCTGCCCGAGACGATCGACCTCGCCGACGACGGCGCGGTCGAGCAGCTGCGCGCCAGTATCGAGAAGCAGGCCCGCGCGACGCAGCCCGCCGTGGTGGTCGGCCTCGTCGACAAGCCCAAGATCGAGCTGGTCCGGCACCGCGCGCAGGTGGCCCAGCAGGCGTACCGCCGACGCCGCCCGTCCACCCGTCCCACCTTCGGGCGTCGGCAGTACGCGTACTCCTACCGGCGGCCGGGCTGGGCGCCGCTGGGCGTGCAGATCTTCCGCGACCGGATCGAGCGCCGACCGATCCCGCTGTCGGTCGAGCTGGGCGACCGGGCGGCACCGCAGCACATGGTCGAGACCTTCACCGTGACGTCGACCGCCGACGACAACCCGTACACCTGGGACGTCGACCTCACCATGGTCACGCTCGCCAACTTCAACTACCGCACCCTGAGCCTGGTCCGCGACTACGACACCCTGCTCACCGAGCCGATGCCGAACGCCGCGTTCGACGAGCTGTTCTCGACCGCGCCGCGCGACGTCGCCCCGGCGGCCGCGACCATCCCGATGACCGACCGCTACCTGGTGGTCCCCGCCGACGCGTCCCAGCTGGCGGCCGTCGCGCAGGCACGGTCCGGCGACAACTTCGTCATCCAGGGCCCACCCGGGACGGGCAAGTCGCAGACGATCACCAACCTGGTCGCCGACTTCGTCGCGCACGGCAAGCGCGTGCTGTTCGTCTGCCAGAAGCGGGCGGCGCTCGATGTCGTGCACGCCCGGCTGCGGGCGCAGGGCCTCGACGAGATCTGCACGCTGGTGCACGACAGCCAGGAGGACAAGAAGGAGTTCGTGCACGGGCTGCGCGCCACGTACGAGCGGTGGCTCGCCGACGACGAGCCGCTGGAGGCCGTCGAGGCCCGACGGAGCGCGCTCATCGACGCCACGACCGCCGCGCTGGCGGAGGTCGGGCGGTACGAGGAGGCGCTCGGCGCCGACGGCGGGGGCGTGGCCGTGCAGGAGGTGCTCGAGCGGCTGGTGTCGCTGCGCGGCTCGCGGTGGGGTGCGGCTCTCACACCGGTCGAGCAGGCCCTGCTTCCCGAGCCGGGTGACTGGGTGCCCGCGCGGCCACGGGTCGACGCGCTGGTGGCGGCCCTGGCGCGTGCGGCCGCGCCACCGGTCCTCGCCCGCACCCCGGTCCGGCTGCTCGACCTCGCGGTGCTCGACCAGCCGCGCGCCGACGCCGTCGTCGCGTGGCGGGCCGAGGAGGCCGTGCACGCGATCGACGCGGTGCTCGCCGTGCTGCGCGCGGCCGGAGCGGCGGCCGACGGCGACGGCCTGACCGTGGACGACGCCGATGCCGTCGGGCAGATGCACGCCGTCCTCGGCCCGCTGGTGCAGCGCGGGTTGGGCGACGCCGTGACGCCGCGCTCGCGAGAAGCCCGCCAGCTGGAGGACGCGGGGGTGGCCTGGCGCGAGACCGAGGCGGCGGCGGACGCCGCCGACCGGGCGGCCGTCGGGTGGCGCGAGCCACTGTCCGCGCCCGATGCCGCCGCGGCCCTGGAGATCGCGCGGCGGCGGGAGGCGTCCTTCTGGAAGTTCCTCGACGGCGGCTGGCGCCGCGTGCGGGGGCTCGTCGCTGCCGGCTTCGACGCCGGCGACCGCCAGGTGCGGCCCACCGCGGTCCAGGCGCTCGAGCTGTTGGTCGCGCGGTACGACACCGCGGCCCGGGCGGACGCCCTGTCGCAAGAGCTCGCGCGTGACTGGGGGCACGGCGACCTCGCGGTCCTCACTGAGCGGATCGCGGCGATCCGTCGGTACACCGGCGCGCTCGCGGTCTGGCGCGCCCGGCTGGCCGACGAGCGGCCCGACGACGAGCTCGACCGGCTGCCCGAGCTGGTCGAGGCCGTGCGGTCCGGCCTTGCGGGCGTCGTCTCGGGAGCCGACAACCTGTCGCTGGTCGCCCTGCGCGACGAGCTCCGCGGGCTGACCGGGCCGGACGGCCAGGCGCTGGTCCGGGCCGTCGCGGCGCCGCTGCGCGACCTCGCCGACACCCCGGCCGTGCTGCCGGCGCTACGCCGGCTCGACGCGTCCCCCGACCAGCTCGAGTACGCGGTCGTCGCCGCCTCGATGCGCGAGGCGCGTGCAGAGCTGCCTGCGCTGAGCCGGCTCGACGGCGACCGGCTGGCGGACCTGCTCGACCGTGTCGCCGACCGGGCTCCCGCCCTCCAGCGCGCGAACGCCGAGGTCATCACGGCGCGACTGCGGACCCGGTTCGCCGCCGCGGTGGCGCACTCGCAGCGCAGCGTGAGCGGGATGGACCTCGAGGACCGCGCCGCGAAGGCGGTCTGGATGGCCGGGCGGCGCGAGCTCGAGCACGAGTTCGGCAAGGTCCGGGCGTACAAGTCGATCCGGCACCTGGCATCCGGGGACCCGGGTGCGGTCGTCGCCGCGATGCGGCCGGTGTGGCTGATGAGCCCGTCGTCGCTGTCGGACACCCTGCCTCTGGAGGGCTCGTTCGACGTCGTCATCTACGACGAGGCCAGCCAGATCCCCGTCGAGGAGGCCGTCCCCGCGCTGTTCCGCGGCGCTCAGGTGATCGTCGTCGGCGACCGCATGCAGCTGCCGCCGACGCGGTACTTCCACGCGGGCGGCCCTGCTGCGACGTCGGACGAGGAACCGCTGGACGACGACACCCCCGTCGGCTCCGTCCTCGACTCGGACAGCTTCCTCGGCGTCGGGTCGGTGCGCCTGCCGTCGACCATGCTGACCTGGCATTACCGCAGCCAGTACGAGGCGCTCATCCAGTTCAGCAACGCCGCGTTCTACGGGGGGCGGCTCACCACGATCCCGGACCGGACCCTCACCCACGTGCGCGCTCGTCCCCTGGAGCTGACGGTCGGGTCGTCGCCTTTGGCTGACGACGTCGTGGCCGCGGTCGACGGGCTGCTCGAGCGCAGCATCAGCGCCATGCGCGTGCTCGACGGTGTCTACGTCCAGCGGACCAACCCCCAGGAAGCCGTCTGGATCGCGCACCTGGTCCGGGAGCTGCTGTCCCGCGAGACCGGCCAGACCATCGGCATCGTGGCGTTCTCGGAGGCGCAGCAGTCGGAGATCGAGCGTGCGCTGGAGCGCCTGGCCCGCGACGACCCCGAGTTCGACCGGCGCTACGACGCCGAGGTGGCGCGCGAGGAGGACGGGCAGGTGGTCGGGCTGTTCGTGAAGAACCTGGAGAACGTCCAGGGCGACGAGCGCGACGTCATCCTCATGAGCGTCTGTTACGCCGCGGGGCCGGACGGGCGCATGCGCATGAACTTCGGCCCGATCAACAATGCGGGCGGCGAGAAGCGGCTCAACGTCATCTTCAGCCGCGCCCGCCGGCACATGGTGCTGGTCAGCAGCATCGACCACACGGCGATCACCAACGTCTACAACGACGGCGCCAACACGCTGCGGGGCTTCCTCCACTACGCCGACGCGGTGTCCAACGGCGACGCCGCGGCGGCGGACGGCGTGCTGGCGGGCCTGCGGGAGCGGACCGGGCGCTCCGTCGGCCCGGACGACAGCCCGATCGTGGAGCAGATTGCCGACGCCCTGCGCGCCGCCGGTGTCGAGGTCGTCTCCGGTGTCGGGCAGTCGGCGTTCCGCTGTGACCTCGCGCTGCGCCCGCCGGGCTCGCCGGTCCATACGGTCGGGGTGCTGGTCGACCAGTCCGCGCGGTTGGGGTCGCTGTCTCTCGACGAGCGCCGCATCACCCAGCCGACCGCTCTGCGCTCCGGCGGCTGGCGGGTGCTGCAGGTGCTCGGCGCCGAGTGGGAGTCGGACCCCGCCAGCGTGGTGCGGCGGCTCGTCGCTGCGGTCGAGCTGCCGGATCTACCGGTGGCCGCCGACCCCGAGAGCGCGGAGCATGACCGCGAACCGTCAGTCTGAGCACACCCGTCGATCCCACGGAGGACTCACGCGGACGTCGTGAGGCCCAGCTCTTCGTGCTGGCCGCGGAAGATCGCCGTCCGCAGCTCGATGGTCCACGCGTCGAGCGCCGGCATCCCGGCGGCCTCCGCGACCGCGAGCTCAGCCTCGACGTCGTAGGGCACGCGGACGATCTGGACGCTGAACACGTCCCCGGCCCCCTCGAGGATCACGTACGACGGCGTCGCCTCGTCGAGCGGGTTGCCGACGCTCCCGACGTTGACCAAGGTTCGGCCGCGGAAAGTCTCGACGTAGGCGTCGTGCACGTCGCCGTAGACCACCACGGTCGGCTCGGGACCGTCGCCCGTGAGCGACGTGCTGGCGAACATGCCGGCGAACTCCTCGTCGGTGTGGTGGAAGTGCACTCGCGTGTAGACACTGGTGGCCGACGCGTGGAACAGCCGGATACGCCGGCCGGCGAGCACCAGGTCGTGGCTGAGCGGGAGCCCGGCGAGCCAGGAGCGGTCCTCGGCCGTCAGCTCGTCGTGCCACCACCGAATTGCGGTGTCCTCGTGCTGACCCGACACCGGGAGGAAGTCGTCCCAGTTGCCTCGGACCGTCACGGCGCACCGCTCGCGGCTGCGGGCGACGGTGGCCGATCCGCGCGGACCCTTTCCCGCGACGTCGCCGAGGTTCAGCACCGTCGTGATCCCGCGGGCATCGATGTCCGCGAGCACGGCATCGAAGGCGGTGAGGTTCCCGTGCACGTCGGACAGGACAGCGATGCGCTCGGCGCCGGTCATGCGCGCCAACCTAGAGGACGAGCGAGGCCTTCGGCGCACCCACGGCGACGCATCCGCGAGAACGCCGAGACGTCGATCGCACCGCCACTGGGCTGGACAGCCGCCTGACATCCTGCGGCAGACGACCGAAGCGCGGGGGCGGCACGCGAGCCTGAAGGCCCGCGGTATCAGAAGGGTGGGTCGCCGAGGTCCGGCCGCGGTGGCGGTGGGGGTCGGTGTTCGAGCGCGCCGGCGGTGATGTGGACGGGGATGGGGTGGCGGGCGTAGGTCAGTCCGTGTCGGTCGGTCCAGGTCGAGACCCCGGTGGCGGGGTTGTGGGTGACGTTCCACCAGCCTTCGGTCTTGGCCTGGTGGTGGTGCTTGCACAACGCGTGCAGGTTCGCCTCGCAGGTCTGCGGGTCATGCCCATCGGGTGGTCGGTCGTGGTCGTAGGGGATGCGGTGGTCGATCTCGCAGCGGGTGGCGGGTTGCCGGCAGCCGGGGAAGGTGCACGTGACGTCCCGGGCCTGGATGGTGCGGGTCAGGTCCGCGCCCGGCCGGTAGGCGTCGGTCCCCACGGAGCACACCAGCCCGGTGTTTGGGTCGGTCAGGACGCGTCGCCAGGTGCCGTCTTGGGCGAGCTCGCGGGCGACCTGCGCCGGGATCGGCCCATAGGACCCGAGGAACCCGGGGGCGTCGTCCAGGCCGAGCAACGTCGTCGCGGCCACGGTGACCTGCACGGCGACGCGTTGCCCGTGCTTGCGGGGCAGCGGGGTGCCGTCCGGGGTGCTCTGCCGGTCCAGGATGCCGGTGAACACGTCCGTGAACGCGTCCGCCCGCCGCTGATCCACGGACCGCTCGTCCCCGTCGAGGGTGGCGTGCCCGGCCAGGGCGTCGATCGCGGTGAACGCGGCGGTCGCCTCGGCGGCGGGCAGGTAGGCGATCAGGCGGGCCATCGCGTCGGGGGCCAGGTCCAGGAACACCCCACGCCGGTCCCGTTCGGCCACGCGCCGCTTCTCGGCGTGGCCCGGGTTCAACGCGATCAGCGTGGCGCGCAGGTGCCGGGTCAGCTGCGGGGCGGTCAGGTCCCCGGCCCGGTGCACCGCGTCGGCCACCGCGACGTCCAGGTCGTGGGGGTCGATGCCGGCACCGGCCTTGGAGACCTCGTCCAGGATCACGTCGACCTTGCGCCCCTCGATGGCGCCGGCCGCCCACGCGTCCCCGAGGGCGGGGTGCTGGGCGGCACCCCAGGCGCGCAGGAACACGAGCTCGGCGGCCCGTTTCGTGCACACCAGCGCGCACGCCAGCTCATCGGGGACGTGCCGCAACGCATCCGGGGTGCGCGCCCCGAGCTCGCGGGCGAACGAGCCCTGCAGCGCCTGCAGCATGGTGATCGCCTGCTGCGTGGCCGCGACCGCGTTCACCAGGGCCGCCCCAGACACCTCGGCAACCGGCACGGACGCGAGCATCGCCACCAGGTCCGCCACGCGGACATCGGGCAGCGGGAACTCCTCCACCGCCGCCAGATCGATCACCCGCGCACCCGGCCCGGGAACGGGCGCCGCACCTGGGCGAGCACCATGACCCGAGTCCGCCCACCCCAACGCAGAGGGAGCGTGATTCGTCGGCGAGATGGCGTGTCGCGCGCCGGGCAACGGGGTGGTCGGCAGGCTCGCTGCGGCCCGGGTCCCGGCTTCATCCGGAGCCGTGCGTGTGCGGTCCGTGCCGTACCCGGCGAGGTGATCGCGCGTGGGCTCGGCCAGCACCGCGGTCATCTTCGCCACCTCCCCGCCTACACCAACCACCCGATCCGGGCATAGAACAAGTGTACGATCGACCACTGACATCCGCCCCTGACCTGCACCGACACGGCGGCTGGCCGAGGAAGGGAGCGCGGCCGCGCAGTGCCCGAGGTGCAGAACCCGCAGCTCGAGTGCGAGGGGGCGAGCGCAATCGGGCGCCGGTCAGGTGTGTGCGAGGCGTCGCGTACGACGGCTGCGACGACGAGCGAGCCCTACTCCCCGCGCGGCTCGTCGACCGATCGCAGCACGCGGCACGGCACCCCGACGGCGACGACGCGCGGCGGGACGTCCTGTGTGACGACGCTGCCTGCACCGATGACACTCCCGGCGCCGATGGTCACGCCGGGCAGGATCACCACGTTCGAGCCGATCCACACGTCGTCCTCGATCCGCACGGGCAGAGAGAACTGCCACCCGCCCACGCGCTCCTCGGGCACGGTCGGGTGGCCGGCCGTCGAGATGGTGACGTTCGGCGCGATCATCACGCGGTCCCCGATCACGATGTCGGCGTCGTCGACGAGCACGAGGTTGAAGTTCGCGTAGAACCCGTCGCCGACGTGCACGTGCGAGCCGTACGAGACGTGGAACGGCGGCTCGATCCAGGCGCCGGCGCCGACGGACCCGAGCAGCTGCTGCAGGAGAGAGGTCCGCAGGGCGGCATCCCCCGGCCGTGAGTGGTTGAAGTCGTAGGCCAGCTCCTTGCCGGCCACCCGCTCGGCCTCCAACGCCTCGAGCCCCGGCCCGTAGTCGACGTAGAGCGAACCGTCGTTCATCGCCGCTCGCACGACGTCGTACTCGTGGGTCACCAGGTGCTCCTCTAGGGTTGCGCGCAGACATTCGAATCGATCCGAGAATCCCACAGGACGTCACATGACTGCGCCGTACCAGGACCCAGCCCTCCCCGTCGCGGAGCGCGTCGCCGACCTCGTCGGGCGCATGACGCTCGAGGAGAAGGTCGGGCAGATGATGCAGCTCAACGCCAAGGACGGCGTCGAGGACCTGGTCCTCAACCTGCACGTCGGGTCGATCCTGCACACGTCGCCCGAGCGGGTCCGGCAGGCGCACGAGCTGACGGCGCAGACCCGGTTGCAGATCCCGCTGCTGATCGCGGAGGACTGCATCCACGGGCACTCGTTCTGGGAGGGCGCGACGATCTTCCCGACGCAGCTCGGCATGGCGGCCACCTGGGACGCCGACCTGCTGGAGCGGGCGGCTCGCGCGACGGCCGTCGAGGTCGCGGCGACCGGGATCCACTGGACGTTCTCGCCGGTGCTCTGCATCGCCCGCGACCTGCGCTGGGGTCGCGTGAGCGAGACGTTCGGCGAGGACCCGTTCCTCATCGGCGAGCTGTCGTCGGCGATGGTCCGCGGCTACCAGGGCGACGGGCTGTCCGACCCGACCGCCATCCTGGCCACCGCCAAGCACTTCGCCGGCTACTCCGAGACGCAGGGCGGTCGCGACGCCAGCGAGGCAGACATCAGCCGCCGCAAGCTGCGCTCGTGGTTCCTGCCGCCGTTCGAGCGCGTGGCCCGCGAGGGCTGCCGCACCTTCATGCTCGGCTACCAGTCGATGGACGGCGTGCCGATCACCATCAACGACTGGCTGCTCAACGAGGTGCTGCGCGGCGAGTGGGGCTACACCGGCACGCTCATCACCGACTGGGACAACGTCGGCCGCATGGTCTGGGAGCAGCACATCCAGCCCGACTACGCCCACGCGTCGGCCGCGGCGATCCGCGCCGGCAACGACATGGTCATGACGACGCCGGGGTTCTTCGAGGGCGCTCAGGAGGCCGTGCGCAGCGGGATGCTCGAGGAGTCCGCGCTCGACGCAGCCGTCGGCCGCATCCTCACGCTGAAGTTCGAGCTCGGGCTGTTCGAGGACGCCCGGCACCCGTCCGTGGAGCGCCAGCAGGAGGTCATCGGGTCCGCCGAGCACGTCGAGCTCAATCTCGAGGTGGCCCGCCGCTCCCTCGTCCTGCTCACCAACGACGGCACGCTCCCGCTGGACAAGACCACCAAGACCATCGCCGTCATCGGCCCCAACGCCGACGACCAGCACACGCAGCTCGGCGACTGGGCCGGCGCCTCGGGCCAGGCGGACTGGCTTCCCGACGGACACCCGCGCGAGATGACGCAGACGGTCCTGGACGGTTTCCGCGCCCAGGCACCAGAAGGCTGGACCGTCACGCACGCGCGCGGCGCGGACATCCTCACGCTGGGTGCCGATCCCGAGGGCGAGTTCTTCCCCGACGGCCAGCCCCGCCCGCAGGTCGTCATCCCCGTGGCGCCGGACGCCGACCTCATCGCGGAGGCCGTCAAAGCGGCAGAGGCAGCAGACGTCGTCGTCGCTGTCGTCGGGGACCGCATCGAGCTCGTCGGCGAGGGCCGCTCCACGGCCACGCTCGAGCTCGTCGGCGGGCAGGTCGCCCTCCTCGACGCCCTCGCACGGACCGGCAAGCCGCTGGTCGTCGTCGTCATCGCGAGCAAGCCGCACGTCCTGCCGCCGAGCGCCATGAACGCGGCCGCGATCATCTGGGCCGCGAACCCCGGCATGCGCGGCGGCCGCGCGATCGCGGAGCTGGTGCTGGGCCAGATCGAGCCGTCGGGCCGCCTGCCGATCACCTTCGCCGAGCACGTCGGCCAGCTGCCGATCTACTACAACCAGCTCCCGGCGCAGCACGGGACGCGGTACGCGGACCTCACGCAGCGGGTGCCGTTCGCGTTCGGCGAGGGGCTGTCCTACACGACCGTCACGTACGAGGACCTGCGGGTGGTCGAGCCGGTGCTCGGCGCCGGCGACACGGTCCGCGCGCAGGTCACGCTCCACAACACCGGCGACCGGCCGTCCCTCGAGACCGTCCAGGTCTACGTGCGAGACACCGTCACCACGGTCACCTGGGCCGAGAAGGAGCTCAAGACGTACAAGCAGGTGCTCGTGAACCCGGGCGCGCGCGTGACGGTCGGCCTGCAGCTCCCGGTCGCGGACTGCACGATCGTCGACGCCGCCGGCAAGCGCATCGTCGAGCCCGGCCAGTTCGAGCTGCTGGTCGGCCCGTCGTCGCGCGACGAGGCGCTCCTGCGCGCGGGCTTCGTCGTCACGGGATGATCGACGCGACGGGCGGCTGACACCCACCCGTCCCGAAGAAGGAGCGCCATGCACGGCAACCCCCTGCTCGCCGAGGCCCGGATCGACCGCTTCGTGGCCGACCGGATCGCCCCGGCCGTCTACCGCGATCGCGTCCCGCTCGACCTGACCGCGTGGACCGCTCCCGGGGAGCCGGTGCCGTTCCGAGAGGCGGTCGGCCAGGACTTCGCGTCGGTGGTGCCGGGTCTCGCGTGGGGCGCGCCGTGGAGCACCACCTGGTTCCACGTGACCGGCCGGCTACCCGATGGCTGGCCGGGCGAGGGCACGGTCGTCGAGCTGGTGATCGACCTGGGGTTCACCCGGACGGGTCCGGGGTTCCAGGCCGAGGGCCTGGTCTGGCGGCCGGACGGGACGACGATCAAGGGCGTCTCGCCCCTGAACCAGGCGGTGCCATGGACGGGCGGCCCGGACGTCGACGTGTTCGTCGAGGCGGCGGGCAACCCGGACATCGCGAGCAGCTTCGGGTTCGTCCCCACCCCGTACGGCGACCTCGCCACGGCCGGCACCGACCCGCACTACGTGCTGGGGCGCGTCGACATCGCGCTGCGGGACGTCCCCGTCTGGGAGCTCCTGCAGGACCTGACCGCACTGGTCGGCCTGATGAAGGCACTGCCCGTGGACTCGACCCGGCGGGCGAGCATCCGCGTCGGGCTCGAGGACCTGCTCGACACCGTGGACCCCGACGACGTCGCGGGTTCCGCCGGCGCCGCCCGCGAGTCGCTGCGGCCGCTGCTCGACTCTCCCGCCTCGGCGAGCGCCCACCACGCCTACGCGGTGGGCCACGCACACATCGACTCGGCGTGGCTGTGGCCCCTGCGGGAGACCGTCCGCAAGTGCGCCCGGACCTTCTCCAACGTGATCGCCCTCATGGACGCCGACCCGGACTTCGTGTTCGCGTGCTCGTCGGCGCAGCAGTACTCCTGGATGAAGGAGTACTACCCCGAGCTGTTCGCGCGGATCCGGGAGAAGGTCGCGGCCGGCCAGTTCGTGCCGGTCGGCGGGATGTGGGTCGAGTCCGACACCAACATGCCGGGCGGCGAGGCGATGGCCCGGCAGATGGTGGCGGGGAAGCGGTTCTTCCTCGACGAGTTCGGCATCGAGACCCACGACGTGTGGCTCCCCGACTCCTTCGGGTACTCCGGCGCCCTGCCGCAGATCGTGCGGTCGGCGGGCTCGCGCTGGTTCCTCTCGCAGAAGCTGTCGTGGAACGACACCGACCGGATGCCGCACCACACCTTCACCTGGGAAGGCATCGACGGCTCCCGGGTGCTCACGCACTTCCCGCCGGTCGACACGTACAACTCCGACCTGTCCGCGCGCGAGCTGCTGCACGCCGAGGCGAACTTCGCGGAGAAGGGTGTCGCCGGCTCCTCGATCGTCCCGTTCGGCTGGGGCGACGGTGGCGGCGGCCCGACGCGCGAGATGCTCGCCTCGGCGCGCCGGTTCGCCTCGCTCGAGGGAGCCCCCACGGTCGAGCTGGGCAGCCCGAACACGTTCTTCGCCCGGGCCGAGGACGAGCTCACCGAGCCGTCGGTGTGGACCGGGGAGATGTACCTCGAGTTCCACCGCGGCACGTACACGTCGCAGGCGCGCACCAAGCAGGGCAACCGCCGCAGCGAGCACCTGCTGCGCGAGGCGGAGCTGTGGGCCGCGACCGCCGCCGTGCAGCGAGGAGCCGACTACCCCTACGACCGGCTCGAGCGGCTGTGGCGGACCACGCTGCTGCACCAGTTCCACGACATCCTGCCCGGCAGCTCGATCGGCTGGGTGCACCGGCAGGCGGAGGAGACCTACGCCGCGATCGGCGCCGAGCTGGAGGACGTGATCTCGACCGCCGTGGCCGAGCTCGTCGGCGACGGCGACCTCCCCGTGCTGCTCAACGCCGCGCCGCACGCTCGCTCCGGGGTGCCGGCTCTGGGCGCGGGCCCGGTCGAGGCAACGGCCGGCGACCCCGTGACCCTCGTGCGAGGAGAGGACGGCACCGTCCGGCTCCGCAACGGGCTGATCGACGTGCAGCTGACCACCGGCGGTCAGATCGACTCGCTGCGCGACCTCACCGCCGACCGCGAGGTGATCCCGGCCGGCGCCCTCGCGAACCTGCTCCAGCTGCACCGCGACACCCCGGCGCGATGGGACGCGTGGGACATCGACAGGGAGTACCGCCGGGTGGGCACCGACCTGCTCGACGCGGACAGCCTCGAGGTCGTGTCCGAGACCGCCGAGGCCGTCGTCGTGCGCACGACGCGGTCGTTCGGTGCGTCGCGGCTGGTGCAGGACATCACGGTGCGCCGTGGCAGCGCGGCGATCGAGATCGTCACGGAGGTCGACTGGCACGAGCGGCAGAAGCTGCTCAAGCTCGCCTTCCCGCTCGACGTGCTGTCGGACCGGTCGGCGGCGGAGACCCAGTTCGGGCACGTGTACCGGCCGACCCACGCCAACACGTCGTGGGACGCGGCCAGGTTCGAGATCTGCGCGCACCGCTGGGTGCACGTGGGCGAGCCGGGCTACGGCGTCGCGATCGCGAACGACGCCACCTACGGGCACGATGTCGCCCGCCACCCGAACGGCACGACGGTACGGCTGTCGCTGCTGCGTGCCCCGCTCTTCCCCGACCCGGAGGCCGACCAGGGTCGCCACCGGCTGACCGCCGTCCTGCACGCGGGCGCGACGATCGCGGACGCCGTCGAGGACGGCTACCGCACCAACCTGGCCGAGCGCGTCGTGCGGGGTGCGCGCCCCGCGGACCCGCTGGTCACCGTCTCGAATCCCGCCGTGGTGGTCGAGTCCGTCAAGCTCGCCGAGGACCGCAGCGGTGACGTCGTCGTGCGCCTGTACGAGTCGCTGGGAGGGCGTGCGCGTGCGACGCTCGTGCCTGGCTTCCCGGTGTCGGGGGCCCGAGCGGTCGACCTGCTGGAGCGCGACGTCGACACCCCTGGGGTCACGGCGACCGACGAGGCCGTCGAGCTCGCGCTGCGCCCCTTCCAGCTGGTCACGCTGCGCCTGCCGCTCGCCGTCGAGAGGAACCCGCTGTGAAGACCTTCACCCTGGCCGGCACCGACATCGTCGTCCCCAACGTCGTGCTCGGGCTCATGCGCATCACGGAGAAGTCCGACGACGAGATCCGCGAGCTGATCGCGGCCGGCCGCGACGCCGGGATCACGATGATCGACCACGCCGACATCTACGGCGGCGCGATGCACGTGTGCGAGCGCCGGTTCGCCGAGGCGATGCGGCTGACCCCGGCCGACCGCGCCGAGATCGTCATCCAGACCAAGTGCGGCATCGTGCCGCCCGACGGGTTCGACTTCTCCTACGAGCACATCATCGAGTCGGTGGACGGGTCTCTCGCCGCGCTCGGCACCGACTACCTGGACATCCTGCTGCTGCACCGCCCGGACGCCCTGGTGGAGCCGGAGGAGGTGGCGCGCGCGTTCGACGAGCTCGAGGCCGCCGGCAAGGTGCGCGCGTTCGGCGTCTCCAACCACACGCCCGGCCAGATCGAGCTGCTGAAGAAGTTCGTGCGGCAGCCGCTCGTGGCCAACCAGCTGCAGCTGTCGATCACGCACTCGTCGATCGTCGCGCGCGGGGTCGCGGCGAACATGCAGGCCGAGGACCAGTCGATCGACCGCGACGGCGGCATCCTCGACTACTGCCGCCTGCACGACATCACCATCCAGGCGTGGTCCCCGTTCCAGGCGGGCTTCTTCACCGGGGTCTTCCTCGACTCCCCGGACTACCCGGAGCTCAACGCGGTGATCGACCGCTTGGCGACGAAGTACGACGTCCCGACGATCGCGATCGCCACCGCGTGGATCACCCGGCACCCCGCGCAGATGCAGGTCGTTCTCGGCACCACGAGCCCGGACCGCGTGACGGGTGCGGCTCAGGGCTCGGACATCCCGCTCACCCGGGCCGAGTGGTACGAGCTGTTCCGCGCGGCGGGCTACATCGTCCCGTAGACGATCTCGCCGAGAGCCCACTGCTGCACGGGCAGTGCCTGCGTCGCGGCGCACGTGGAGAGCAGGGGGGCCGACGAGGTCTCGACGAGCGTCACCGTCAGCGGACCGTCGGGTCCGACGAGCACCACCGACCAGCCGTCATCGGTGCGGTCCTCCCGAAGCGGCGGGTAGGCCTCCAGCCGGTCGGACGTCCGCGCGAAGTGCTGCGCCGCCTGCACGGGGTGCGAGTACGAGCTGCGGCCGCGGAGGAGCTCCGGCACCACGCGTCCGTCGAGGTAGGCGGCGGCCACCGCGACCGCGTCGCCGTCGTCGACCCACCCGTAGTAGAGGCCGTGCGGGAGGAGCACCATGGTGCCGGCGAAGCGGTCGCCGCCCAGGTGCGAGCACTCCCAGGTCTCCTCCGGGTACGCCTGCGCCAGGCGCGCGGCCACGGAACGCCCGCGCACCGCGCAGCACTGGTCGTGCCGGCCGTGGGCGCACACCGCGAAGACCGGCCGGTCCGACGGCACGCCCGCGGACCCGTCGAGGGGGACCTCGAGCAGCTCCTCCGCCCGGTCGACCCGGCCCCAGCGGACGCTCTCGCGGGCGGGGCGGGAGTCGACGAGCGCCCACCGCGTGCCGTCCTGGGGGGACCGCCGCCCGGGACGACGGATGGCGAGCGGTCGGATCCCGGCGCCCTCGACCCGGTGCACCAGCGCACGGCCGAGGGCGGCGTCGAACGGCGGGTCGAGCAGCGCGTGCCGACCCCAGCCCGCCTGGTTCTCGACGAGGAACCAGCGGTCGCCGTGCGACCCGGTGCCGACGAGCGAGTCCTGCCGGGCGCGGGCGCCGTCGCTGCAGGGCACCCACCCGTCGGTCACTCCGACGTCACCACGACACCCTCGCGCAGCAGCCGCCGGACGACCACGAGCGCGCTCGCCAGGTCCAGGCCGGGCAACGACCCCACGGCGACCGGCTCCCCGGTGCGCAGCGCGCGCAGGGCGCCCGCGGCCTCGGCCGGGAGCGACAGCACGGTGCCCCGGGCGGTGAGCCGGACCTTGTCGCCCGCATCGTCGATGCGGCCGCCGAACGAGTCGCGCCAGCGGACGGAGGTGTGCTCGGACAGCGCGGTGATCGCGTCCAGGGTCGCCAGCGGCGCGACGGGCTCCGGGCGGGTGTCCCTACCGATCCGGGCGCCGAGCCGGCGCGCGGCGAGCTCCGCGGGGTCGGCGCTCGCGGACAGCGCGCGGACGAGGTCGGCCACGGTCTCCTCGACGATCGGCCGCAGCTGCTCGGGGTCGCCCACGTCGATCCCGAACGGCAGGGACGCGCGGAGAGCCGGCGAGTCGCCGACCAAGCTGAGCAGCGTGTCGACGACGTCCGCGCGCGTGTACGCGGCCATGCCGACGGTGAGGTGGATGGACGTCGCGCCCAGCGCGGTCGCGGAGTGGATCCAGCCGCGCGGCAGGTAGAGGGCGTCACCGGGCCGCAGCACGCGGTCGATCACCGGCTCGCCCGCACCCGCCGCCGCGACGGCCGCACGGTGGTCGGTCCACACCTGGTCCTTGAGCGGGTCGGGGTGCACGGGGGCGTGGATGACCCAACGCTTCTCGCCGGAGACCTGCAGCACGAACACGTCGTGGGTGTCGTAGTGCGGCGAGAACCCCTGCGACGACGGCGGCGTGACGTACGCGTTGACCTGCGCCGGATGCCCGATCTCGTCGACCAGCCGCCGCGTGAAGTCGATTAGCGGCGGCCACATCCGGTGCAGGCCCTGCAGCACGATCGTCGCTCCCGCCGCGAGCTCGGCGAGCACCTTGTCGCTCGACACCTGGTCGGAGACCTCGGCACCGAACCCGCCGGACGCCGTGAACCGCCCCGGCGCGAGCACGTCGCCCTCGTGGGCGAGCCGGATGAACGGCGTCCGCAGGCCGCGCCGACCGATCAGCTCGTCGACGGCCGGGGGCGAGAACAGGTCCGTGAAGTCGTCGTTCGCCGGCGAGAGGAGCGGCGCGCGGCCCCAGTGCTCGCGCGCGAACTGCTCGTCGGGGACGTTGATGCAGCGCGAGAGCGCGGACCGGATGACCGGCCCGCGCTCCGTCAGGGTGCGTGAAGGCACTACGCCGAGCCGTCCGCCCCGCCGTCGCAGCCGCCCGCGTACGGGAGCCGGAACTCGTCCTCGAGGCCCAGCAACGGCCCGAGGAACATGATGATGGACCGGGTCCGACG
>NZ_JBFUMP010000020.1:0-79470 GCF_054049315.1 Cellulomonas sp. P5_E12
GCCGAGCCGTCCGCTCCGCCGTCGTGCCCGCCGGCGTTCGCGCCGCCGTCCGCGGGTCCTTCGCCCGCCGAGCCGTCGGCCCCGCCGTCGTGCCCGCCGGGGTTCGCGCCGCCGTCGGCCACGCCTTCCCCTGCGGGTGCCGGCTCGCTGGTGATGTCGTCGTCGTTGATGCTCATGGGCACTCCCTCGTCGCGCTGCCGTGCAGCGGCGTCGCCGCCTTCGCGAGCGTATCCACGCCACGCGCTCCGCGCTGGCCGAATTGACGGCTATGCGTGCCGGCCGGCCAGTGCTCGCGCCACCCGCTCGATGAGGTCGGTCGGGAGCGGATCGCGGTAGAAGAGCTTCACCGTGTCCTTCTGCGACCGATACGGGCCGATCTCAGCCTCGAGGTCCGGGTCGAGGCGCCCGACGGGGTAGAGCCCGACGTGGTGCTTCCACCCCCCGAAGTGCAGCGCGTACCGGTCATTGAGCATGAAGGCGGGCATCCCGTAGCGGATCCGCTCCTCGGCCCCCGGCAGCGCCCGCCGCAGCGCCGCGGCCACCTCGGACAGGATCGGGCGAACCTCGTCGGGAAACGAGGCGACGTACTCGTCCACGGTGCTCACGGCCATCGGGATCTCCTCAGGTCGTCCGGCCGAGCAGGTGCACCTCGACCAGCTCACCGGCCTCGCTCTTGCCCATCATCGTGCAGAGCGCCTTGCGTAGCGGGAGCCAGTGCGGTCCGGTGCCCGACGGCATGAGCGTCGCCGCGAACTCGTGGCCGTCGAGCGTCCCGGTGACCTTGACGGCCTTCCGGGTGCCCAGCAGCTCGGCGGAGTCCAGCTCCAGGTACGTCGCGAAGGCGCCGTCCTTGCGGATGGGCACGGTAAAGGTGGCGTCGAGGTCCATGCCGCCATGATCTCGCGCGGTCATGGGTTCCTGCGTCGGCGAGACGGCCACGTCGGCCGGGGCCGCCGCTCGCCCTCGGGCTGCTGCAGCGCGAGCCAGACCACCACGAGCACCAGCAGCCAGACCAGCGCGCCGACCGACAGCGACGCCCCGACGAACAGCAGCAGGACGGGCACGACGACGCTGGGGATGCCGCGCACGAGCAGCCAAGTCCGGCCCTGGCCGACGAGCAGGGCGGTGACCACGCCGATCGCGCAGTAGGTGGCGACCGCCGCGCACAGCAGGGTCCGGGCGTCGAAGGCGAGGGCGCCGTGCGTGTGGGCGACCGCGATGCCGAGCGCCGCGGCCAGCGCAGCGAGCGCACCGGTGAGCAGGGCGTGCAGCAGCATGACGATCCGCGGCGCGACGACGTGCGGCTTGAGCTGCGGGATGCCGGCGGTCCCGTGCAGCAGGCCGGAGGCCCAGACCGAGGCCAGGAGCGCGAAGGCGCCGAGCGCGACGACGGCCGTGCTCCGGTCCCAGTCCTCGGTGTCCGCGGCGGCGTCGATGATCTGGATGAGCCCCTCGCCCAGCACGATGATGACGAACAGTCCGAGCCGCTCCGCGAGGTGCTCCTCCTCGATGGGCGTCCCCTCGATGGTGACGAGCCCGGCCGCGGGCCCGCCGCGGCGTCGCGAGCTGTTGACGCGCTCCAGACGCTGCTCGGCCTCCTGCATCACGCGCTCGCCCGACGATGTGAGCAGMACGGCCAGGTCGATGACGATGCCGACGCCCCACAGCCAGTACCGGTACGGCACGTCGACCCACAGTGAGATCAGCCAGGGGAGCGCGCCGAGGCCGAACTGCGCGAGCGGCCAGTCGACGATCACCTTGCCGCGCGTAACGACGGCACCGGCGTACCAGCGCAGGGCGACGTACGCGACGACGAACGAGGCCGCGCGCGAGCCGTGGATGCCGGGCACTGAGGCCGCCATGACGGCCAGCCCCAGCATGGCGACGATCAGGACGTAGGTCTTGGCGCTGTCGCCCGCGATGTTCCCGTAGACCGCGAAACCCGCCCACGAGATCCAGAACGCCAGGTAGAGGACCGCGTAGAGGCCGAGCGTCGTCGACCCCAGGTCCTCGTGCAGCAGGTGGGCCAGCTGGCCGATGCCCGCGACGACCACCAGGTCGAAGAACAGCTCCTTCCACGAGGCGTGCCGCTCGACCGCTGCCACGGGCTCGGATGTCATGAGCGCGACAGCAACCAGTCGAGGACTGCGGGCGCGGCGCCGAGCACCGACACGTGCCCCTCCCCGGGCCGCAGCCACAGCTCGGCCGACTGGATCCTCGACGCCAGCCAGCGCCCGTGGGCGGCCGGCACCACCCTGTCGTCCTCCCCGTGCAGCACGAGGACGGGCACGGTGATGTCGGCCGGGTCGAAGCCCCACGGCGCGACGTAGGCGAGGTCGTCGTCGACCATCCCGCCGATACCGCCCGCGAGCGCCTCGCCCGCGATCTGCCCGATCCAGCCCCACGGCCCCTCGAGCGTCTCGTGGTCCGCCGCGGTGAACATCGCCGGGTCGTACTCGCTGCTGGTCAGCTCGCGCTCGAGGGCGTCGCGCCCCGCGACCGCGGCCCGAAGCTCGGCGGTCCCGGTCGGGTTGATGCCGGCGAACCAGTCGAGGCCCTCGGCGCCGAACGGGGCGGTCCCCGACCCCTCGACCGCGGCGATCACCCTGTCGCCGAGCAGGGCCGCGCAGGCCAGCGCGTGTGGGCCGCCGCCGGAGTGACCCAGCACGGCGAACCGGTCGATGCCGAGCGCGTCGGCGATGGCGGCGACGTCGAGAGCCGCCGACGCCACGTCCCGTCCGGGGTGCGGGGTCGAGCCGCCGTAGCCTGGGCGGTCGTAGGAGACCCAGCGGATCTCGCGGCTCATGGGCAGCAGCGGCTCGGGGGGTGTGCCCACGTTCGGCGTCCCGTGGTGCCAGAACACGGTCAGCCGGGGCTCGTCGGCCGGGACGTCGTACGCCCGCAGGGTCCGGCCGCCGGGGAGCGGGACCAGAGTCGGAGTGGTCACCCCACGAGCCTAGAGACCCGGTGTTGTGCGCGCGCCCAGGGCGTGATCCGGCTCGCCGCTGGTCAGCCGACCGCGTCGATCGCCTGCCGGATGAGCGCGGTGACCTCGTCGGGGTGGCTGATCATCGCGACGTGCGAGCTGTCGATCTCGACGACGGTGGCCCCGGCCCGCGCGCCCATGACCCGCTCGGCGGCGGGCGGGATGACCCGGTCCTCCGACGCGACCAGGTACCAGGACGGGACGGTCTTCCAGGCGGGCGGCCCGGACGGCTCGACCAGGGTGGCCAGCGCGGCGGGGCGCTGACCGGCCGCCATGACCGCGGCGAGCTCGGCGGGAAGGTCCTGGCAGAACGCCTGGGGGAAGATCTCGACCTTGAGGTAGGCGTCGCCGTTGCCCTCGCCGGCGTCCGGGAACGGGCGGATGTCCACCACCTGCGTGAGGTCGGGCGGCGGCCCGTCGCTGCCGAGGGCGGTGCCCGCGCCGGCGCTCTCTCCCTCGTCGAGCGCGAACGCCGCGATGTAGACGAGCGCCTTGACGTTGTCGGCGCCGACGGCCGCGTTCGTGATGACCGCGCCGCCGTAGGAGTGGCCGACGAGGACGACGTCGCCCTCGATGGTCGACAGGAACGACCGGACGTACGCGGCGTCGCCGGAGACGCTCCGCAGCGGGTTGGCGGGGGCGTAGGAGGTGTAGCCCGCCGCGGCGAGGCGGGTGATGACACCGCCCCAGCCGGAGGCGTCGGCAAATGCTCCGTGGATCAGGACGACGGTGGGGCTCATGGTCGGTTCCCTTCGGGCGACGGCACTGTGGACCCAGTCTCGGGAGCGCCGGCGACGCCGGGGTGGCCGCTGCGTGCACGGTTCTGGCCCCTTTGCGCACGATCTGTCGCCATATGACGGATGACGCGGGCCGGGCGAGACGTCTAGCGTTCCGTCATGAGCCTGGTCCTGCGCTCGGACGACCTGCCGCCCGACGACCGCATCGAGCTCATCCGTGACGCCATCTGGGCGGGCGTGCTGCCGGTCGAGATCGAGTACGACCGTCCCGGCCCGCAGATCGAGGTGCTCTGTCGGGTCGCCGACGCCGGCCCGGTGAATCTGTCGTCCGCCCGGTCGACGCCCTCGATGCTCCGCCGGACCCCCGGGCTCGCCCGGCGGGACCACGAGCCGACGGTGTTCCTCGCAGTCCAGGTCTCGGGCACGACGATGGTGGCGCAGGGAGCGAACCAGGCCGTGCTCCGGGCGGGCGACATGGTGGTCTACGACAGCACTCGCCCGTACACGGTGCTCAACGCCGACCGCACCGAGCTGCACTACTTCCAGGTCCCCCGCAGCGCCCTCGCCCTGCCGCAGTCGTCGATCGACGCCGTCGCCGGTCTGCGGATCGGCCCGGACAACAACGCGCTCGCGGCCGTGGTCGCGCCGTTCTTCGACCGGCTGGGAAGCACCGACGTCCTCGATCGGCCGGACGCCGCGGACATGATCGTCGGCCCGAGCATCGACCTGTTGCGTGCGCTCATCACCCTCCGACTCGCCGACGAAGAACGCGCGCGCGTGTCTCTCGCGGACTCCTTGGTGCTCCGCGTCCAGGAGTACGTCCGGACCCACCTCTCCGACCGCGACCTGTCGGCCACCACGATCGCCGCCGCGCACCACGTGTCGGTCCGCCACCTGTACGCGTCGCTCGCCCGCGCCGGGGTCGCGCTGCAGGCCACGATCCGGGACCAGCGCCTCGAGCAGTGCCGACGAGACCTGCGCGACCCCCGCTGTGCGCACCTCACCGCGGGGGCGGTCGGAGCGCGCTGGGGGTTCGCCGACGCCTCCCACTTCGGCCGCCTCTTCCGCGACGCGTACGGCACGACGCCGCGAGACTGGCGCTCCGCCGGCTGAGGCCCGCGCTATCTTGCGTGCACGGAACCCTCGTCGAAGGAGCACGTGCGCAGGATGGCCTCGCCCCAGGGACTCGCGCCCTCCACCCGCACGCTCCTGTTCTTCTCCGCCGCGATCATCACGCTCGCGGGGCTGCACGCCGCCCGGGACGTGCTCGCGCCCCTGTTCCTGGCGGCGGTGCTCGTCATCATCGTGCACCCCATCCGGCACCCGCTGGAGCGCCGGGGCTGGCACCGCGCGGCCGCCACCACGATGGTCATCGTCGTCGTCTACCTGATCCTTCTCGCGCTGATCGCCATGCTGGTGTTCGCCGGCATCCAGTTCGGCGGGCTCGTCCAGGACTACCTGACGGAGCTGCAGTCGTCGATCACCGACGCCACCGCGTGGCTCGCGTCCATCGGCGTGGACCAGGACGCGGTCAACTCCATCACGGACGCCCTGCAGCCGTCGCAGCTGCTGGGGGTCGCGACGAAGTTCGGCGGGGCCGTGGTCGGCGTCCTGACAACTCTGTTCGTCGTCGTGACGTACGTGATCTTCATGTCCGTCGACGCGGCCCGGTACGACGGCGCGCACGTGCAGTTCGGCGACACGCAGGCCGGCGTGCTGGGGCGGGCCACCACGTTCAACATCGGCGTCCGCCGCTACTTCGTCGTCAGCGCGACCTTCGGAGCGGTCGTCGCGATCGTCGACGGGCTCGCGCTCTGGGCCCTCGGGGTCCCCGCGCCGGCGGTGTGGGCGATCCTCGCGTTCGTCACCAACTTCATCCCGAACATCGGGTTCGTCATCGGCGTCATCCCGCCCACGCTGCTCGCCTTCGTGGTGGGCGGCTGGCCGCTGGCGCTCGCGGTCATCGCGATCTACAGCGCCGTCAACGTGACGCTGCAGGTGCTGATCCAGCCGAAGTTCGTGGCCGACGCAGTGAACATCACGCTGACCCTGAGCTTCGTGTCGGTCCTGTTCTGGACGTTCATCATCGGGCCTCTGGGCGCGATCCTCGCCGTGCCGCTCACGCTCCTGACCCGGGCGGTCCTGCTGCAGGGCGGCCCGCAGACCGCCTGGTACTCGTGGCTGTCCGGCGAGGACCTGCCGAAGGCGAAGGCGCCGCCTGCCATCGAGCCGGCACCGGAGCCCGAGCCCCAGACCGTCGCCGACTGACCTCAGGCAGCCGGCCCCCGCCGCGTCCGCCAGTCCACCTCGACCGCCTGCCGAACCGACCCCGGAGCGACGCCGAACGCCCGCTTGAACGCGCGTGAGAACGCGGCCTCCGACTGGTAGCCGTACCGGTGCGCGACGGCCGACAGGGGTTCTGTGCTGCGGCTCAGGTGCGCGCGGGCCTGCTGCAGCCGCCAGTCCGCGACGTACCGCATGACCGAGTCGCCGACCAGGTCCGTGAACCGCGCGGAGAAGGCCGACCGCGACATGCCGACCTCGCGGGCCAGCGAGTCGACTCCCCAGTCGGCGCCCGGCGACCGGTGGATGGCCATGAGCGCGCGGCCCACCTGCTCGTCGCGCAGCGCGGCCAGCCAGCCCTGCCGGGCCTCCGGCGCCGAGTCCAGCCATGCCCGGATGGTCTGCACGACGAGCACGTCGGCCAGCCGGGTCAKCACCATCTCGCCGCCGGCCTTCTTCGTCGCGGCTTCCCGGGTGACCAGGCGCAGCGTGCTGTGCAGCCAGCTGGCGTCGCCGTCGTCCCAGGCGTCGACGTGCAGCAAGTCCGGCAGCTGCGCGATGAGCCGGCGAGCGCTCTCGTGGTCCGGCTCGACGACCCCGCAGGTCACCTGAGCGGGCTCGCCGCCACCGCCGTACCGCATGAGCTCGAGGCGGTCGCTGACCAGCTCGACCGGGATGTCGAACAACGGGTCCGCGGGCGTGCCCGGCTCGCTGCTCAGCCGGTGCGGCGTGCTGTGGGGCAGCAGCGTGAGGCTGCCGGGCTGCAGGAGCCGCGGCGCCTGACCCTCGATCTCCAGCCAGCAGCGGCCGGCGGTCACCACGTGGAACATCATCAGGCCGTCCAGCGCGGGCAGGTCGATGGCCCACGGCGCCGTGAGGTCGCACTGGCAGTAGAGCGAGCCGGTGACCTGCAGCAGGTGCAGAGCCTCACCGAGCTGGTCGCTCGGGGCGGGGAACGTGCGGGCATCGGCCACGGTCCCATCGTCGGCCTCAGGCGTTCGCGCGTCCAGAGCTCGTGGACGAATGGTCATGATTCCCGGACTCTCGATCGTTGTCCGTCCGCCGGATGCTCCGCAGGCTGGATCCCATGAACACACCTACCTATCTCGTCATCGGAGCCACCGGCAAGACCGGTCGCCGCGTCACCGACCGCCTCCTCGCAGGCGGCCACACCGTCCGGGCGGTGTCCCGGAGCACGACCCCACGGTTCGACTGGGAGGACCCGTCGACCTGGCCGGCGGCGCTGGAGGGCGTCGACCGCGCCTACGTCACCTACATGCCGGACCTCGCGGCGCCCGGCGCCGTCGAGGCCATCACCGCGTTCACGTCGGCCGCCGCGCAAGCGGGGGTCCGCCGGATCGTCCTGCTGTCCGGTCGCGGGGAGCGCAGCGCCGAGGCGTCCGAGCGGGTCGTCGTGGCCTCCGGGCTCGAGCACACGGTGATCAGGTCTAGCTGGTTCACCGAGAACTTCACGGAGGGGCACCTGCTCGACTCGGTGCTGGAGGGCGTGATCGCGATGCCGGCGGGTGCCGTGCGCGAGCCGTTCGTCTCGGTCGACGACATCGCCGACATCGCGGTGGCGGCCCTCACCTCGGACGCCCACGTCGGGCGGCTCTACGAGGTCACCGGCCCGCGCCTCCTCTCGTTCGCCGAGGCGGCCGACCTCCTTGCCGCCGCGACCGGGCGGGACGTCGCCTACGTGCCGGTGACGTCGGACGAGTTCCGCGCGGCGCTCACGGAGATCGCGGGCCCGGAGTACGCCGCGATGCTCACCGATCTCTGCGACGAGGTGTTCGACGGGCGCAACGAGTCGGTCGGGCACGGCGTCGAGGAGGCCCTGGGCCGCGCGCCGCGGGACTTCGCCGACGTGATCGGCGCCGCGGATGTCGGTGTCCCCGCCTAGCGTTCGAGCATGGCCGTCGTCGAGATCCCCGTCCGTGGCCGGTTCGACCTCGCCCAGAGCATCGGGTTCGGGTTCGGGCAGCGCGACGCCGCCGACGGGGCGGTGATGCGGCTGGCGTTCTGCCTCGACGGGTACCGCACGCAGGTCGGGGCGGCGGTCACGCAGCCGTCGCCCGACCTGCTGCGGTGCGAGGTGCAGGGGGACGCCGAGCCGGCCCTCGTCGCGGCGCAGGTCGCCCGGGTTCTCTCGGTGGACGTCGACGGCACGGGGTACGACGAGCTGGGCCGTCGTGATCCGCTGGTCGGCGCGGCGCAGTCCCGACGCCCGGGGCTGCGCCCGCCGCTGTTCTACTCGGCCTACGAGGCCCTGCTCTGGTCGGTGCTCGCCGCGCGGCGGCCGCAGCGGCAGATGGCCACCGTCCGGACCGCGCTGGCCCGCGCGCACGGCCGGGTGTTCGACGTCGCCGGCGCCGAGCAGGCGGCCGTGCCGCTGCCCGCCGACCTCCTCGCGATCCACGAGTTCCCGGGCGTTCCCGACGCCAAGTTCCCCCGGCTCCATGGCATCGCCCGGGCCGCGCTCGACGGCGAGCTCGACACCGCGACGCTGCGTGCCCTGGACCCTTCGGTGGCGGCGACGGAATTGCAGCGCCTCGACGGGATCGGGCCGTTCTACTCCGAGCTCGTCACCGTCCGCGCGCTCGGGCACACCGACGTGCTCCCGGTGAACGAGCCCATGGTGCGGTCCGTGGTGGCTGGGGCTCTCGGGGAGGACGAGCCGCTCGAGCCCGCCCGCCTGGCCGAGGTCGCGGAGGCGTGGCGGCCCTGGCGGACGTGGGTGGCGGTGGCGATGCGCGCCGGAGCGGCGTCCTGAGGCTCATGGGGTGTCCGGGAACGCGCGTCGAGCCACCACGATGACGACGAGGCTGGCGAGGACCAGCCCGGCGCCGACGAACGGCAGCGCGCCGAGGCCGGGGCCGACGAGCACCAGCGCCCCGAGGGCCGCGCCGCCGCCGATGCCGATGTTCGCGGTCGAGTTCACCAGCGCGCCGATGAGGTCGGGCGAGGCCCCGCGCGTGCGGATCGCGGCAGTCTGGAACACGGACGCCATGGCGCCGAACGACCCGCACCAGACCGCGGCCGCGATCAGCACCCCGACCTTCGACGGGTACGCGAGCCCGAGCGCGAGCAGGCCGACCGCCATCCCGGCATGGACGGCGACCGTGCCGCGCCGCGGGTGCCGGTCGAGCGAGGCGGCGGCGTACGCGGTGCCGACCAGCCCGACGGCGCCGAGGCCCAGCAGCACCGGACCGACGGAAGTCTCGCTCAGGCCGGTGGCCAGCAGGATCACCGAGACATAGGTGTAGACCACGTACTGCGCCAGGTAGGTGAGCGTGTTCGTCGTCGACACGATCCCGAGGCGCCGGCGCCGGTCGGTCTGCGTGTCGTCGGCGTGCGGGGCGTCGTCCGACGACACCGACGGCAGCAATGTGGCGACGAGGACCGTGGCGAGTGCGCAGGCGGCGGCGAGGACGAGGAACCCGTTGCGCCACCCGACCGCGGTGCCCAGCGCGGTCGACAGCGGCACGCCGAGCACGAGCCCGGCCGACGCCCCGGCGGTGACCAGCGCGAGCGCCCGGCCGGTGACCTGGGGGGCGACCAGCCGCGAGGCGTAGCCGATGCTCAGGGAGAAGAACAGCGCGTGCGCGATCCCGCCGACCGCCCGCCCGGCGGCGACGATGCCGAAGGTCGGCGCGATGCCGACGAGCGCGTTGCTCACCGTGTACGCGGCCAGCGTGCCCAGCAGAAGACCCTTGCGCGGCAGCCGCCGCGTGCCGAGGGTCAGCGGGATGGCGAGCGTCGCCACCATGAACGCGTACACGGTGACCAGCAGCCCGGCGACCGATTCGGTGACGGCCAGGTCGGTGCTGATCTGCGGCAGCAGCCCGACGGGCACCAGCTCGGTCGTGATGGCCACGAACGTCGCGAGCGTGAGGGCGACCAGGCCGCCGCCGGCGTCGCGCACCGAACCGGGACGCCACGTGCTCTGCTCGGTCCGTGTCACGACCGCATGCTCGCACGAGCCTCCGACGCCGTCAGAGCGGCCGCTGCCACTCGGCGTCGACGCTCGCCTTCCGGAACCCGAGCGCCACGTTGATGGCGAGCATGTGCGCGTTCTCCTGCGCGTTCCACGTGTGGATCCGCGCGGCCTGCGGCCGGATGTCGGGCAGCGCGTCCAGGACCGCGATCTTGGCGACCACCCCGAGCCCGTGCCCGCGGTGCTCGCGCAGGACGATCGTGTCGCCCTGGAACACGACGGCCGGCTTGTCCAGGGGGTACTCGACGCCCGAGTAGCCCGCGAGCGTACCGGTGGGGACATGCTCGACGACGGCCGTGAGGATGCCTTGCCCGCGGCGCCGCAGGTCGGCGGCGCGGGTCCGGACGCGGTCGGCGTCCCACGGGTCCTCGGCCAGCTCGAGCCCGCCGTGCGGGATGTCGGTGCTCATCCGCGTCTTGAGGACGGCCAGCTGGTCGAGCCGCTCCTCGTCGTACCCGTCCTGCATCAGGTGGACGCGGTACTCGGGGCCGGGGTCGCGGCGCAGGGGGTCGAGCACCGGGCGGGGCACCGGGAGGTCGAGCACCGAGTGCCGGACCACCTGCTGGAGGGTGAAGCCGCGGGCGAGCGCGAACCGGGTGGCATCGTCGTCGATCGGGATGCGACCGTCGCCGGTCGGCGACTCCAGGGCGCCCGGCCCGGCGGGCGGCTCGACGGCGAACGCCGAGTCCGAGTGCACGACGTGACGGCCCGCCGCGCGGGCGATCTGCAGGCCGGCGTCGAAGAGCGCCGCCCCGATGCCGTGCCGGCGCCGGTCCGGGCGCACCCCGACGTACACGACGGCGACGTGCTGGTTCCCCACCTGCGGCAGCCCGACCATTGCGCACCCGACGACGTCGGCGGGGTCCGACGAGCCGCGGGGGACGGCGACGAGCCGATGGATCTTGCGGTGCGGCTCCTGCAGGGTCGCGCGGACGGTCGGGACGTCGAGCGAGAAGTCGGTGCCGTGGGTCGGCAGGTCGATCGCCTCGCTGACACGGGCCACACCCTCGACCGTCCAGGCGTCGGGGTGGTCCGGGTCGGCGGGGACGTGCACGAGGTCGATCACCGGGACAGCCTCGCGGCGCCCCCGCCGGACGGCAACGTCAATCCGTCACGCGCGGACGAGGTACGCCTCGATGCGGTCGAACGCCCCGACCCACGCGTACTCGGTGAAGAAGTCGCGCACCTCGACGCTCGGGAACCCGCTCTGCAGGACGGTCACCAGGGTGCCTCCGTCGACGGCCTCGAACGTGACCTCGACCTGCGTCGTCATGGTCAGGCCGTCCGGGCTGCTGCCGGACGACTCGGTGACCAGCCGGTGCGGGCGGTCGATGACGAGGAACGTCTGCGTCTCGCGGAACAGGTTGTCGGCGTCCTTGCCCCACACCGCGGTCTGCTGCCCTCCGACGCGCAGGTCGACCTCGATCTCCACGATCCCCGGCGTCGTGTCGAGGATCGAGAACCAGGTCTTCTGCTTCTCCGCGTCCGTGTAGGCGTCGAACACCTCGTCCGGCGTGGCGGGGAGCACGCGGGTCATGCGCATCTCGAGGGTGTCGGTGCTGGTCATGAGTCGAGTCCTTTCTGGAGGGTGAAGTAGGCCTCGAGACCGTCGAGCCGACGCTCCCAGAGCCGCTGGTAGAAGGAGATCCACGCCATGGCGTCGTCCAGTCGCTCTTCCCCGAGTCGGCACTGCCGGGAGCGGCCGACCTTCTCGGTGCTGACCAGGCCGGCGTCCTCGAGGACCTGCACGTGCTTCTTCATGCCGGTGAGGCTCATCCCGTGCGGCTCGGCGAGCTCGCCGATGGTCGCAGGGCCCTCACCGAGCCGGGTGAGGATGTCGCGCCGGGTCGCGTCGGCCAGGGCCGAGTAGATCCGGTCGAGAGTCTCATGCTGAACCATGTGGTTCACCATACAACACTGAACCGAATGGTGCAATAACGTCGTGTCAGCGGGAGCGGACCTCGTCGAGCACGGTCCGCAGCCTCTCCGCGAAGTCCCCGGGCGTGCCGGGCGGCAGGGCGTCGACGTCGAACCATGCGACCCGCTCGCTCTCGGCGCTGACCACGGGCACAGACGACGCGGAGGCGTAAGCGACGAACCCGACGTCCCAGTGCACGCGGCAGCGGCCGAAGGCGGCGGCGAGGTCGTGGCGGTGCACGTCGGCGGGCAGCGTGCTCTCGAGCCGCAGGTCGGCGATCCCGCCCTCCTCGCGCGCCTCGCGCAGGGCGGCGTCGGCCAAGGACGTGTCGCCCGGCTCAAGGTGCCCGCCCAGCTGCACCCAGAACTGGCCCTTGCGGTGGAAGCAGAGCAGCACGCGGGAGAGGTCGGGCGACAGGACGAAGCAGCTGGCGGTGAGGTGCTCGGCCGCCAGGGACCGGTCGACGGCGGCGGCGCCCTGGTCAGCGACGAACGCCCGGTACTCGTCGAGGAGCCGGGCTTGGACCGGGCTGCGTGGCGACCAGGAGTCCAGCGCGTCGGAGATCACGGCGGCAGCGTACGGTGCCGTTGTGACGCTCGAACGCCGCACAGACCGCCTGCTCCTGCGCCGTTGGCGGGAGGCCGACCGGGAGCCCTTCGCGGAGCTCAACGCGGACCCCGAGGTGATGCAGTTCTTCCCGGCCACGCTCAGCCGGGCCGAGAGCGACGCGATGGTCACGCGCATCGAGCACCGGATGCGCGACAACGGCTGGGGGCTGTGGGCGCTGGAGGTCACCGCCGGCGAGCATGCCGGCCGGTTCGCGGGCTTCACGGGCCTGGCGCGGCCCACCTGGAACCCGGCGTTCACCGAGGTCGGCTGGCGGTTGCCCCGCTGGGCGTGGGGTCACGGGTATGCGACGGAGGCCGCGCGGGAGGCTCTCCGGGTCGGGTTCGAGGAGCTCCGGCTCGACGAGATCGTCTCGTTCACCACCCCGACCAACCAGCGGTCGCGGGCCGTCATGGAGCGGCTCGGCATGACCCGGGATCCCGCGGACGACTTCGACTACCCGACGATCGCGGAAGGCCATCCCCTGCGACGCAGCGTGCTGTATCGCCTGCAGAGGAACGACTGGCTCCTGAGTGGCCGGTCGTCGGACCCGGGCACATACTCGCCGACGTGACGAACCTCAGCGAGACGCCCGCCGAACAGCGGCTCAACCACGCCCCGCTGACCTCGGCGGTGATCGTGAACCCGAACCGCGTGGAGGGTCTCGACGAGCTCCGCGCGCAGATCACGGACCAGCTGGCCGACGCGGGCTGGCCCGAGCCCTCGTGGCTGGAGACGACCGCCGAGGACAACGGAACCGGCCAGGCGCGTCAGGCCGTCGCCGACGGGGCCGACGTCGTGTTCGTCGCCGGCGGCGACGGCACGGTCCGCGCCTGCATCGAGGGCCTGTCCGGCAGCGAGTCCGCGCTCGCGATCCTTCCCGGCGGCACCGGCAACCTGCTGGCGACGAACCTCGGCGTCCCGACCGACTCCGTCGAGGGCGTGCGCCTGGCCCTGGAGCGCGGCCGCAAGTCGGTCGACCTCGGATATGTCGGCGAGCAGGCGTTCGCGGTGATGGCCGGCATGGGCATCGACGCGGCGATGGTCGACGACGCCCCGACGAAGCTCAAGTCCGTGCTCGGCCCGGTCGCCTACGTCTACTCGGCCCTCCAGCACCTGAACGACGCCGCGATGAAGGTCGAGGTCCAGGTCGACGACTATCCCGTCCTGCGCCGACGTGCCCGCAGCGTTCTCGTCGGCAACGTCGGACGCCTGCAAGGCGGGGTCAACCTGCTGCCGGACGCCGCGCCCGACGACGGTCAGATGGACGTCGCGGTGCTCGCGCCCCGGAACCTCGGCCACTGGGTACGGCTGGCGTTCGGCGTCCTGCGACCGGGCCGCCACCGCGTGCCCAACATGGAGGTGCTGCGGGGGTCGCGGATCACCGTGACCAGCGACCGCCCGCAGCCGCGCCAGCTGGACGGCGACGTCATCGACCCGTCCGAGACCCTCGAGGTGACGGTCCGGGCCGACGCTCTGTGGGTGTGCGTCTACCAGCCGGACGAGTCGAAGGACCTGACCGAGGGCGCCTCGGACAAGGCGTAGGCGCGACGAAGCCCCGCCCAGCACGCTGGACGGGGCTGTCGTGGAAGGTCAGCCGACCTTGGTGATGTCCTTGACGCCCGAGAACGAGACGACCGAGCCGGGGACGTCCTTCACCGTGAAGACCACGTTGCCGGTGTCGCCGGTGGTGATGTCGAGGATCTCGGTGCCGTTCGTCTGGGTGACGCTGCCGAGGACGATGATCGCATCGGTGTCGACGACGGCCGAGTACTGACCGGCCGTGATCTCGTTGCCGACGAGCCAGTCGCCGTTGCCCAGCTGGGCCGGAGCGACACCGGGGACCTCGGCGGTGGAGACGATGGTCGAGAAGCCGTCGAAGGACACGACGGAGCCGGGGACGTCCTGCACCGTGAAGATGACGGACCCCTCGTTCGCGGTGCGAATGTCGAGGATGTCGTCGCCGTTCTTCTGCGTGACGCTGCCCAGCTTGAAGAACGAGTCGTCGACCGTCGCGCGGTACTGGCCGGCGGCGATGTCCGTCCCGACGATGTGGTCGCCGCCGGTGATCGCGACGGGCGCTTCCTCAGCGGGCGCGGGTGCCTCAGGGGCCGCGACGTCCTCGGCGACGTCCGCGGCGATGACCGCAGCGGCGGCCTCGGGCTTGGCGTTGTCGCTGCCGCCGCCGGTGCCGATCACGATGCCCGCGATGAGTGCAGCGGAGGCGCCGAGCGCGGTCGTGAACTTGTGGCGGCGGAACCAGTTCCGGTTCGCCTTCTGGACGGCCTTGGCCTCGCGGGCCAGGCGCTTCGCCTCGGACTTGGTGACGGGCGTCGACGGGTCGACGATGACCTCGGGGCTGGGGCTCTCGGTGGTAGTCATGGTGCTCCTCTGTGGGTGGCGCGCGGGCCGGCGTGCGKGCGCGCGCGCGGCAGCCCCGGGCGGGGCAAGGGACATGAGCGGCCCCGGCGGCGCTCGGTCCGAGCGTTCAGCAGAGGCGGATCCGCACGGCTTGGGCCCGTGCGGTGATCGCCTGTCGCACTGAGGTGCGGTGCGGCGAATGACTCAACGTTATGTCAGTTGGCCCCGGTGCCACGAGGGACGAACGTCCCCTCAGTCGGGCGACTCAGCCCTGAGCCAGCTGCGCCACGTCGTCCCACTGCTCCCAGGTGGCGATGCGCGAGGCGTAGTCGGCCTTGGCGGTGCCCAGCGGCGAGGCGCCGAAGAACACGCGCAGCGGCGGCTGCTCCGCGTCGACCACGCGCAGGATCGCTGCGGCCGACGCCGTCGGGTCGCCGGGCGTGCCGATGCGCTTCAACCGGGCCTCCGCCATCGCCGCCCGGGCCTCGTCGTACGCGGCGATCGGTGTCGCGTGGCGGGCGGACGAGCCGCCCCAGTCCGTCGAGAAGCCGCCGGGCTCGACGAGCGTGACATGGATGCCGAAGCCGGCGACCTCCTGGGCGAGCGCCTGGCTGAACCCCTCGAGCGCCCACTTCGACGCGTGGTAGGCGCCGATGTTGGGGAACGCGGAGATCCCGCCGATCGACGACACCTGGATGATGTGCCCGCTGCCCTGCGCGCGCAGGGAGGGCAGCGCCGCCTGCGTCACCCAGAACGCCCCGAAGAGGTTGGTCTCCATCTGGTCGCGCAGCTCGGCCTCGGAGATCTCCTCGGTGAAGCCGAACTGGCCGTAGCCGGCGTTGTTGACGACGACGTCGAGCCGCCCGAAGTGGTCGTGCGCCTGCGCGACGGCCGCGAAGTCGGCGGCGCGGTCGGTGACGTCGAGGGCGATCGGCAGGACGGCGTCGCCGAACCGCTCGACGAGCCCGCGCAGCGAGGAGACGTCGCGGGCGGTCGCGGCCACGCGGTCGCCGCGCTCGAGCGCCGCGGTCGCCCACTCCAGGCCGAAGCCGCGGGACGTGCCGGTCAGGAACCAGGTTTTCTGAGTCATACCGAGGACGCTAGGACCTAGAGCGCACTCGAGCGCAGGACGAGCTCGTGGACCTGCCCGGCGGTCAGCGACAGTCCGAAGTCGCTCAGCACGTCGCCCAGCTCCTCGTCGGGGACCGCGCGGTCCTCGATCCGGCTGTCCGGGGTGTCGACCGTGAGCCGGCGACCGGTGAGGCAGCGCAGCAGCTCGTCGTCCTTGCGCTGGACCACGATCTGCACGACGAATCGCGACGTCGGGCTGTGCGCCGTGGCGAAGTTGGCGACGGCGATGTCGGGCAGGTACGTGGACTCCGCGGGGACCGTGTAGTGGGTCAGCCACTCGCCGCCGCGGCGCTCGTGCAGCTGCCAGGCGCCGTCGGCGAGCCGCACGGTGCGGAACGTCCAGCCGCCCTGGCGGGTCACCAGACCGTCCTCGAGCGGGACGGGTTCGAGCAGGCCGGAACCGAAGCCCGTGTCGGCGAGCCAGCGCCCGTCGACGAAGAGGACGAGGTGCGAGCGAGGTCGCGGGAACACCGCGGGGTCGCCGATGCGGGCGAGGCGCCGCTCGACGGCGAAGCCGAGCCGCTCGAGGGCGGCGGCCAGCAGGAGCCCGTGCTCGTAGCAGTAGCCGCCGCGGCGTGCGCGGACCAGCTTTGCCTCGATGTCGGGCAGGTCGACCGACACCCCGACGCCGAGCTGCACGTCCAGGTTCTCGAACGGGATGGCCGCGACGTGCGCGCGGTGGATGGCGGCCAACGGGCCAGGACTGGCGCCCGTGCGCGCGAGGTAGGCGTCGAGGTCGAGCCGGTCGACCCCCCACTCGTCGGTCATAGCTCGTCGTGCGGCACCACGAGGACCGGGACCGGCGAGTGCCGGATGATCTTCGTCGCGTTGGTGCCGAGGAACACGCGCCGCAGGGCTCCGGCGCTCGAGGACCCGAGGATGAGCAGCTCGTTGGGCGTCCAATCCACCGAGGTCAGCGCGTCCCACCAGCTCGAGCCGGAGGCGACCACCAGCTCGACGTCGTCGTCCAGCGCGTCCCCTAGCCGGTCGCGCAGGGCGGCCTGCGCCTCGACCATCTGCGCCCGCCACTGCTCGGTCACCTCCGACTCGATGTCGGTGCCGATCTCGGGCGGGTACATCGTCGCGGACCGGACCCCAAAAGAGCAGACCCGCAGCTGGACGTCGATCTCGCGCGTGAGCCGGGCCGCCCATCGGACGGCCGAGCCGGCGAGGTCGGAGCCGCTGAACGAGCATGTGAGCCGATGGGCGGCGACGCCCGTCGGGCCGGGGGCGCAGCGGTACGACTTCGGGGCGATGGCGAGCGGCACGGGCGACGAGTGCAGCAGGTAGTCGGCGGTCGACCCGACGACCACGCGGCCGTCGGGCCCGTCCGGCGACGAGCCGAGCACCAGCGCGGTCGCGTCTCGCGACTCGGCCAGCGCGGCGAGCGCCCGCGGGGTCGAGCGTTCGCGAAGGCGGACGAACTCGATGGTCAGGCCCTCGGCGCGGTCCTCGAGGAACGCCAGCGCGGCGGCCTCCGCCTCCTCGGCACGCGCCCGGATCCACTCCTGCATCTCCCCGTCGACCTTGGCCATCGACGGCACCGCCCAGCCGGGCGGCACGACCGTCGCGATGACCAGCACGTTCGCGCCCGTCGCCTCCGGCAGCGTATGGGCGAGCGTGACGCCCAGGTCGATCGCCCCGTGGGCGTCCCCGAACGGGTTGGCGCCGACGACGATCGTCACCGCAGGTCCTCGTCCTGGAGCAGGCCCGCCTCGACGGCCCGCTCCAGCAAGGAGTGCTTTCGGCCCCAGAGGAAGTAGAACGAGAGCACGACGGCGAGCCAGAGGAAGAACCAGGCGTACGTGTACCACTGCAGGCCGGACAGGATGTAGAGGCAGGCGGCGATGGCGAGCACGGGCGTCACCGGGTAGCCGGGGACCCTGAACCCGCGGGCCAGGTCGGGCTGCCTCCGGCGCAGGAGGATGACGCCGACGGACACCACGATGAACGCGATGAGCGTGCCGATGGAGACCAGGTCCCACAGGTAGTCGAGCGGGATGAACGCGGCGAGCAGGCCGACGACGATCGCGACGATGACCGTGTTGTTGACCGGGGTATGGGTGCGGGGGTCGACCCGGGCGAACGCCCTCGGCAGGAGCCCGTCGCGGCCGATCGCGAACAGGATGCGCGTCTGGCCGTACATCGTCACCAGGGTCACCGAGAAGATCGAGATCACCGCGCCGGCGGACAGGATGGTGCCGGGCCAGCTCGCGCCGACGACGTCCTGCAGGATCTTGGCCAGCCCGGCCTCGCCCTGCTCCTCGTCGGCGAAGGCCTGCCACGGCTGGGTACCCAGCGCCGAGACGGCGACCAGGACGTAGATCGCGGTGACGATGCCCAGGGCGCCCAGGATCGCGCGCGGCATCGTCTTCTGCGGGTCGCGGACCTCGTCACCGGCGGTGGACACCGCGTCGAGGCCGATGAAGGTGAAGAAGATCGTGCCGGCGGCGGCCGTGATCCCGGCGACGCCCTTGGGTGCGAAGTCGGCGAAGTTGTCGGCGTGGAAGCCGGTGAACGCGATCGCGACGAACATCAGCAGCACGGCCAGCTTGATCACGACCATCGTCGCGTTGACCTTGGCGGACTCCGACGCGCCCCGGATCAGCAGCAACGCGCACATCGAGACGAGGAAGAGGGCCGGCAGGTTGATGATCCCGGGCTCGGAGTCCCACGGCGCGGCGGACAGGACGTTCGGGATCTGCCAGCCGAACAGGTTGTGCAACAGCTGGTTGAGGTAGTCGCTCCACCCCACCGCGACCGCCGCGGTCGAGACGCCGTACTCGAGCAGCAGGCAGGCGGCGACGCCCATCGCGACCACCTCGCCCAGGGTCGCGTAGGCGTAGGAGTAGGTGGACCCGGAGACGGGCACGGCCGACGCCATCTCCGCGTACGACAGCGCGGACAGCCCGGCCGCGAGGCCGGCCAGCAGGAACGAGATGATCACCGCCGGACCGGCGTCGGGCACCGCCTCGTGCATCACGAAGAAGACGCCGGTGCCCACCGTCGACCCGACGCCGAACATCATGAGCGTGAACGTGCCGAGCGACCGCTCGAGGCCTTCGCTCGACCTCACGGTCGCCGCGGTGATCGGCTTCCTGCGCCAGAGCTGGGCCTTCAGGGACACCTGCGGAACCGTCATGGGCGGGCCTCTCCGAGAGGGCCCATTCCCCCCGGGCCGTCGCCGTGTCTCACGGCAACGGTAGGAGCAGGCCGATCTCGGGGCAATCGGACACAGCTGCCACACGGGGGACGTTCAGAAACTGGTCGTGAGATCTCGCCCGAAACCCGGGACGGTGCCGGATGCCGGTCGCTACATTCCGCGCATGATCACAACACTCGCCACCGAGGTGGCCACCACGACGTCCACGACGAGCGCCGCACCCGGTCTGGTGGGCGGCCTCATCGGCTACCTGCTGTTCGCGTTCGCGCTGGTCGGGATCTTCAAGAAGGCCGACGAGCCCGTGTGGCAGGCCTTCGTCCCGATCTGGAACTACATCGTCCTCATCAAGGTCGCCGGTCGGCCGCTCTGGTGGATCATCCTGTTCCTGATCCCCATCGTGAACATCGTGATCCTGGTCCTCGTCCTGCACGGCCTGTCGACCTCGTTCGGTCACGGCGCAGGGTTCACCGTGGGCCTGTTCTTCCTCAGCATCATCTTCCTGTACATCCTCGGCTACGACTCCAAGCCCTACCGGGGCGTCACGGGCGGGGAGCCGATCGGCGGCTACGCCATCGCCTGACCTCGTCCGTCCTGAGGCGGCCGCACCCCCTGCTCGTCACCACGCCGCGCGGCAGCGGCAAGGTCAAGCGGCTGCGGAACGACGACCGCGTCGAGATGACGTCGTCCAGCCGGTTCGGGAAGGTCGACGACGACGCCCCGACGGTCTCCGGGACCGCCGAGGTGCTCGACGACGACGACGCCCGCCGGCGGACGAACGAGGTCATGCAGGAGAAGTACGGCCTCGAGTACCGCGTCATGATGGGCCTCGAGAAGCTGGGGCGGAAGGGCGACGACAACCGGGTGATCCTGCGCATCACGCGGGGGTAGCGTGCCCGGCGTGACGAGCCACGCCGAGATCACCGCGACGCTGCGGGCCGCCGGGTGCGTGTTCGCGGAGGACGAGGCGACGATCCTGCTCGACGCCTCCGGCGATCTCGACTCCTTGGTCGCGCGTCGTGTCGCCGGCGAGCCCCTGGAGGTCGTCGTCGGCTGGGCGGAGTTCTGCGGGCTGCGCATCGAGATCGACCCCGGCGTGTTCGTGCCGCGGCGCCGGACCGAGCTGCTGGTGCGGGAGGCGGCGCGGCTGGCGCCATCCGGGCACGCGGTCGTCGTGGACCTCTGCTGCGGCTCGGGCGCGCTCGGCGTCGCGCTCGCGTCCGTGCTGCCGTCGGTGTCTGTGTACTCCGCCGACGTCGAGCCGGCGGCGGTCCGGTGCGCGCGCCGGAACGTGGCGACGGTCGGCGGGCAGGTGTTCGAGGGGGACCTCGACGCGCCCTTGCCGGACGCGCTGCTCGGGCGCGTGGACCTGCTGCTGGCGAACGTGCCGTACGTGCCGTCCGAGGCGATCGACACGATGCCGCCGGAGGCGCGGCTGTACGAGCCGCTGGTCACGCTCGACGGCGGTGCGGACGGGCTCGACGTGCTGCGGCGCGTCGCGTCGGTGGCGCCGCGGTGGCTGGCGCCCGGGGGACACCTGCTGGTCGAGACGAGCGAGGCGCAGGTGCCGGCCGCCTCGGCCGCGTTCGAGGCCGCCGGGCTGGCCGCGCGGGTGGTGAGCGACGAGGAGTCGGGCGGCACGGTCCTCGTCGGGACCGTGGTGCCCTCTCTCGTCGAGCGGCTCGTCGCGATGGCGGACCCCGAGCGAGCGGCCGGCATGGCGCAGTTCTTCAAGACCGGCCCCGGGGACTACGGCGAGGGGGACGTGTTCCTCGGGCTGTCCGTACCCCAGGTGGTGTCGGTTGCGCGGACGTCGCTCGGGCTGCCCATCGGCGCCTTGGAGGCCCTGCTCGAGGACGAGCGGCACGAGGTGCGTCTGCTCGCGCTCAAGGTGATGGCGCTCGAGTGCGCGGCGCGGCGTTCGTCGGCAGACCGTCGCGCCGCGCTGCTCGACCTCTACCTGCGGCGCACCGACCGCGTGAACAACTGGGACCTCGTCGACGCCAGCGCGCCGGACGTCCTCGGGCGAGCGGTGCTGGGTGGCCTCCCGGCCGCTGTTCTGTACCGGCTCGCCGAGTCCTCGTCGCTCTGGGAGCGGCGGATCTCCATCGTCGCGACCCTGCCCCTGGTCCGTGCCGGGTCCCTGGACGACACGTTCGCGCTGGCCGCCCTGCTCGAGGGCGACCGGCACGACCTCATGCACAAGGCGGTCGGGTGGCTGCTGCGGGAGGCCGGCAAGAAGGACGAGGCGCGGCTGCTCGCCTTTCTCGACGAGCACGCCGCGACCCTGCCCCGGACCGCGCTGCGGTACTCGCTGGAGCGGCTGTCCCCGTCGCAGCGCGCGCACTACATGGCGGCGCGGTCAGCCCTGGGCTGAGGCCCGCTCCAGCCAGTTCGGGTTGGTCATGATGCCGACGACGTTGCCGAACGGGTCGACGGCGGACGCCGTGACGAACCCGCTGCCGCGCTCGCGCGGACCATCCTGCTCGGTCGCGCCGAGCGCGAGGAGCCGCTGCCAGGTGCCCTCGAGATCGTCGACGTGCCAGTAGACGACCGCGCCCGACGGGCCGCCGGACGCGGGGGCGAAGCGGCGGTCGACGATGCCGAGCTCGTCGTGGTGGTCGCCGAGCCGGAACTCGACGTAGCCGTCGCGGACGAAGTACGGCTCGAGGCCGAGCAGGTCCGTGTACCAGGTGCGGGCGGCGGCGAGGTCGTCGGCGAAGATCGAGACGTTGGCCAGGCCGCGGAAGGTGCTCTCTGTGGTGGTCATGACTCCACTCTGCGCCGGTAAGTGCTCACCTTCTGAGCACTTTGTCTGAGACTCTTTGGTTGTGCGTGCGGACCGTCTGGTGGCCACCCTCCTGCTGATGCAGTCGCGCGGGCGCGTCACGGCCGCGGAGGTGGCGGCCGAGCTCGAAGTGTCGGTCGCGACGGCCCGGCGCGACCTGTCCGCGCTGTCGACGGCCGGCATCCCGGTCTATCCGCAGCCCGGTCGCGGCGGCGGGTGGTCGCTCGTCGGCGGCGCGCGGACCGACCTCACCGGATTGACCGCCTCCGAGGCGCAGGCGCTGTTCCTGCTGGTCGGGCCGGCCGCCGGGCGATCTTTTGAGGCGACGTCGGCCCTCCGGAAGCTCGTCCGAGCGCTGCCCGCCACGTTCCGCGCCGATGCGGAGGCGGCCGGCCGCGCGGTCGTGGTCGACCCCGCCGGCTGGGGGGCGACCGCCCGTCCGCGTCCGCCGTGGGTGGATGAGCTGCAAGGCGCCGTGGTTCGTCGTCGGCAGGTTCAGCTGACCTACGACGGGCGGTCCCGAGGGGTCTCCACCCGGACCGTGGACCCGTGGGCGCTCGTCGACAAAGACGCCGTCTGGTACCTCGTCGCCGGCACCACGTCCGGTCGGCGGACGTTCCGGCTGGACCGGATCGCCTCGCTCACGGTGCTCGACACGGTGGCCGCGCGGCCCGACGACCTCGATGTCGCGGAGGTCTGGTCGTCCGTCGTCGACGACGTCGAGGAGCGCCGGTCGCGCGTGTCCGCGACCGTGCTCGCGCCACCCTTCCTCCTGTCCGTCCTGCGCGGCCAGTTCGGGCGGCACGTCACGGTCCTGGGTGCCGACGACGACGGCCGTGTGCGGGTCCAGGTCGCCTCGCACACCGCCCGGTCCGTCGCCGAGCACCTGGCCGGGCTCGGCGCCGCGGTGGAGGTGCTCGAGCCCGCGGCCGTTCGTGCCGAGCTCGCGACGCTCGGCGCGGAGCTCGTCGCGCGGTACGCGCCGCGGCCCTCGTAGCGGGTGTCCATACGCCTCGTTGCCGGGGATTGCGCTCGGCACTTGGTCGCTCGTCGCCGAACGCCCGGACTGAATCGCCCGGCTTGTCCGACCGCTCGCCGAGGCCGCCGCCGGGACAGCTACTACGCCCGGTCCTCGCGGACGCCGCCGGGCTCGGGCTGCAGGTGCTCGGCACCCGCGTCGACATCGTCGCCGTCGAGCGGGCCGCCGGGCGGCTGGCCGGCCTCCTTCGGCTGTGTGCCCTGGTCGGGTGTGGGGCTGGCACCGCGTTTGTGCTGGTCAGGGGTGAATGTCAGTGGTCGGTCGTACAGTTGTTCTATGCCCGGATCGGGCGGTTCGTGCGGCGAGAGGTGGTGACGATGACGGCAGTTCTGGCCGAGCCCACGCGCGTCGGCCTCGCCGCGTACGGATCCGACCACACGTACACGGCTCCGCCTCCGGCCCCGAACCCGGGCTCGGCCCCGGAGCCGGGCTCGGACTCGGACTCGGCCCCGGACCCGGGCTCGGGCTCGGGCTCGGGCTCGGCGAGCGTGTCCGCTCCGTTGCCTTTCGCGGCCGCCGGTGTGCCCGCCTCGTTGCCGGCCGCCCCAACCGCTACCTCATCGACGTCGCCCGCCCGTCCGGCACTGGTGTGGGCGGACTCGGGTCACGGTGGGCGGCCGGGCGCTGCGCCCGTTCCGGAGCCGGGTGCGCGGGTGATCGATCTGGGCGCGGTGGAGGACTTCCCGCTGCCCGGGGTCGAGGTTGCCGACCTGGTGGCGATGCTCGCGTCCGTGCCGGTTGCCGAGGTGTCGGGGGCGGCCCTGGTCAACGCGGTCGCGGCCACACAGCAGGCGATCACCATGCTGCAGGCGCTGCAGGGCTCGTTCGCCCGCGAGCTGGGGGCACGGACCCCGGATGCGTTGCGGCACGTGCCCGATGAGCTGGCGTGCGCGTTGGTGTGCACGAAGCGGGCCGCCGAGAACGTGTTCCTGCGTGCCTGGGGTGCCGCCCAGCACTCCGCCATCGGGGACGCCTGGGCAGCCGGGGCCCTGGAGGGGCGCAAGGTCGACGTGATCCTGGACGAGATCTCCAAGGCCGGGGCCGGTCTGCCCGCCGGCGAGGTGGACCAGGTGGTCCATGACGCGATCCAGCGCGCGGGCGAGATGACGGCCCCGCAGCTGACCCGCCACGTGCGCGCCACGCTGATCGCGTTGAACCCGGGCCTCGCCGAGCAACGGCGCGTGAGCGAGCGGGACCGGCGTGGGGTGTTCCTGGACCTGGCCCCCGACGCGATGGCCCGCCTGATCGCCTACCTGCCCGCCGCCGAGGCGACCGCGGCGTTCACCGCGATCGACGCCCTGGCCGGGCACGCCACCATCGACGGGGACACCCGGACCGTGGATCAGCGGCGGGCGGACGCGTTCAGCGACGTGTTCACCGGCATCCTGGACCGGCAGACCACCCCGGACGGCACCCCGCTGCCCCGCAAGCACGGGCAACGCGTCGCCGTCCAGGTCACCGTGGCCGCGACGACGTTGCTCGGTCTGGACGACGCCCCCGGGTTCCTGGGGTCCTATGGGCCGATCCCGGCGCAGGTTGCCCGTGAGCTCGCCCAAGACGGCACCTGGCGACGCGTGCTTACCGACCCGGGCACGGGGCAGGTGTGCTCCGTGGGGACCACCGCCTACCGGCCGGGCGCGGACCTGACCCGCACCATCCAGGCCCGCGACGTGACCTGCACCTTTCCCGGCTGCCGGCAACCCGCCACCCGCTGCGAGATCGACCACCGCATCCCCTACGACCACGACCGACCACCCACCCAAGGCCGACCACCCACCCAAGGCCGACCACCCTCCGAAGGCGGACCACCCTTCGAGGGCTCGGGACCAGCACAGGCCGACCTCCGCGGGCACGACCCTCAGCCCGATCCCCGGAGCCACGACCCGCAGACCTGCGAGGCGAACCTGCACGCCCTGTGCAAGCACCACCACCAAGCCAAGACCGAAGGCTGGTGGAACGTCACCTACGACCCCGCCACCGGAGTCTCCACCTGGACCGACCGACACGGACTGACCTACGCCCGCCACCCCATCCCCGTCCACATCACCGCCGGCGCCCTCGAACACCGACCACCACCGCCACTCGTCGAGCTCGGCGACCCACCCTTCTGACCTCACCTCTCCAACGAGCACGTGTGCGTGCGCTGGTCCCTCCTCCCACTCGCTGGCCCCGGGTTTTCGTGCGGCGCTTTGCGTATGCCGTTGGCCATCGGAGGTCGTGATCGTTGCCCACGTTGGCTCCGCCAGCCGCTTGTCGGCGCTCGTCGCTAGCGTGCGGAGATGATCAGCGAAGGAACGTTCACGGTCAGTGGGTTCGCCGGAGTGCCGATCGAGCAGGAGCAGCCGGTCACCGCGGCTCTCGCGGTCAGCGTTGCCACGATGGCCAAGGAGTACGCGGGTGGGATCGAGGGTCGGTCGACGACGCTGTTCACTTCGGCGTTCGACCCGGAGCGCGGCGTGGGCACGTACGTGGCGATGGAGTCGTTCGATGGCTCCTTGGACGGACGCTCCGGGGCGTTCAACTACGTGCACGCAGCGTCGACGCACGGGACCGACCAGTTCGACGAGCACCTGGTCGTCGTGCCCTCGAGCGGCACCGGCGAGCTGACGGGGATCGCGGGCACCGGCGTGATGGGGGTCGACGCCGACGGCACGCACCGCTTGCGGCTCGACTACACGCTCGGCGGGGAGTGATCAGCCTCAGCCTGTTCTGACGGGGCTGCTCGACTGCAACCCGTCCGGCTGAGTGGTCGACCACAGCTCGTTCGGCCGGGCGTCATCCCCCGGCGCGGCAGACGTCGCCTGCGGTCCGGCTACGCGCCCGGACGCGTTCGATCCCGCGTCGCGGCGGCGTGCTCAGCCCCTGCCAGGGCCGCAAAGGTGCGGAGCTGCTTGCGCATCATGACCAGGTCGCCCCACGTCAGCAGCCACGTCCGGAGGGTGCGCGCCCGGGTGGCCGGTCGGTCAAAGCGGATGACTGCCACGATCCGTGAGCGCGTCGGGCTCGCCGGCAGGACCGCGTAGGTGATCGCGACGTCGCCGAACAGCCGCGTACCGATCCCGGGCGCGATGCGGACGGTGAGGTGCTCGTCGATCACGAACGAGTCGAGCGTGAAGATCCGGGAGAACGTCTGCCCGACCTGAAGATCCCAGCACCACGGCAAGGGCATATGGGGACTTCGGCGCCCGCCGTTGTCGATCCAGTCGTAGCTGTAGGGGGCTGCGCGGAACTGGCAGAGCCATCGGAACACGACGTCGTTGGGCGCTGCGGCGTCGACGGCTCGGAGCAGACGGCCGGCCGGCGCGGGCATCAGGAGGTCGCACGGGTACTCGCGCTGCCGTTCGTCGTCAGTCACACCCCAGGCCGTCGCGATGCTCATGGGCTTCCCTGTCGTCGGTTCCCCCACGCTAAGCGGCACGACGGTCTCGGTGCTCCGGGCTCTCAGCGGACGCTCAGTGGGCGGTGGTGCTAGACAGCAGCGGTGACCAGCACGCACCCCCCACCGGACTCGTTGCGCCGGAGCCCCGGGTTCCGGCGGGTGTGGGCGGCTTCGACGACGTCGGCGTTCGGCACCTACGTGACGGTCCTCGCGGTACAGGTCCTGATCGTCGACCTCCTGGCCGGTGACGCCGTCGACGTCGGTCTGGTCAACGCCGCGCGATGGGCCCCGTACCTGCTGTTCGGCCTGCTCGCCGGGGTGCTGGTGGACCGGGTGCGTCGCCGTCCGGTGCTCGTGCTCACCGATGTCCTGAGCGCGGTGGTGCTGGGGCTCATTCCCGTCCTCGCCGCCACCGGGCATCTCACCACCGGCTGGCTGGTCGCCCTCATGGCCGCGTTCGGCCTCTGCCGGGTCGTGGGAGACGCGGCGTTCCGGTCGTTCGTCCCCCGCCTGGTGCCCACCGCGCTGCTCGGTCCGGCGCACGCCCGGCTGGACCAGTCGGACGCCGTCGCCCAGGCCAGCGGTCCTGCGCTGGCGGGCGGGCTGATCTCGGTTCTGGGTGCCCCGCTTGCTGTGCTCGTCGACGCGGTGAGCTACCTGGCCTCAGCCGTCCTGCTGGCGACCCTGGAGGTCGACGAGCCACGTCCGTCGCGACGTCGCGCCGCCCATCCCGTGCGCGCAGTCGGCAACGAGATCAGGGAGGGGCTGCGATGGATCTACCGGCACCCGACGCTGCGTCCGTTGGCGCTGTCGACGCATGTCTGGTTCGTCTGCTCGGCTGTGGCGGGTGCGGTGATGACCCCGTTCGCACTCCGGACACTGCACCTGAGCCCCGCGACCCTGGGGCTCGCTCTGGCCGCGGCGGGGGTCGGCGCGCTCGTCGGTGCCTCGCTCGCCGTGAGGCTAGGCCGTCGGTGGGGTGCGGGTCGGGTGATCGTCGCGGCCCGGGTCGGGACCGGTTCGGCCTGGGCGCTGATGGCGTCGGCGGTCCTCGCGGTGCCCGCCGGGACCGTGGACGGGGTGTGGGGCGGAGGGCTCGCGTGGATCATTCTCGCGCTCGGGCAGCTGCTGCTGGGGTTGTGCATGGGCGCCGAGAACGCGAACGAGATGGCTTACGGGCAGACCGTCACACCCGATCGGCTCCAGGGGCGGATGACCGCGACGATGCGCTCGGTGAACCGGGCGATGATCGTGGTCGCGGCGCCGCTGGGCGGTCTGCTCGGCGACGCGGTGGGATACGGCGCAGCCCTGCTCGTCGCCGGTGTCGCGCTCCTCGTGGCGGCCGCGGTCACGGCTGCCTCGGCCGTCGGCGGGGCCCGGTTGGACGACGAGCACGCTCAGGCGCCCGTCGGCTCCTGAGCGGACGTCAGGCGCGGATCGCGCGGACCTGGTTGTTGCGAGCGTCGTGGGTGAGCTCGACGAGCCCGAGCGACTCGAGCAACGGCGGCAGGTACATGCCGAACCGTCCCCGGTAGCCCTTGCGCAGCCCGTACCAGCCCCCGACCGGGTTGCCCTCGTCGCGACCCCAGGCCTCGACGCTCCCGGCGGCGGCGGGCTTCAACTCGTCGGCCGCACCGAGCGGCACCCAGTCGCCCCGCTCGACGAGCCAGGCGTGCAGGTCATCGATCGCGCGCAGGTGGTACTTCAGGGTGGTCGACCCGACCTGGCAGACGAGCGCCGGAGGGTCAGCGGACTCGTCTCGGTACATCGTGTAGGCCGACGAGCCGGGCGCGGTCGTGAGCTGCCACGGGTCGTCCTTCGTGCCGGTGCCGGCCATCGGTCTCTCCTTCGAGCATTGCGGGGCTCCACGACCACTATCGACCGGTCGTCGACCGTGCGACAGACCCACCTTGGACGCGCTGCTCACCGGCGAGACGAGCGTCGGTGTGCTCGCCGGCTCGAACGGACCCGGGCGGTCGTCGGTCCCTCCCGCTACGCTCGCCAGCGTCGACGGCGGATGCGGGGGATGACGGTGGTCGCAGGGCTGATGAGCGTGACGACGGACGAGCCCTGGTACGTGATCGTCGCGACCCTGGGCCCCCTGGTGGCCGCGATCGGCGCGATCGGCGCCCTCATCGTCGGCATCCTCACGGTCCGGCAGCGCACCGGCGCGGACGCGCGGGCGCAGTGGTGGGCCCGCGTGCAGTGGGCCGTCGATCTCGCGTTCGACGACGACGACACGAAGCGGTCGGTCGGGCTCGAGGCGCTCGCGCTGCTGGCGTCGTCGCCGCTGGCGAGTGCCGACGACGACGCGTTCCTCGCGGGGCTGTCGCTCGACGTGCTGCAGGCGCTGGAGGACCGGGGCGCCGCTGACCACGCCGAGTTCGTGGCGGCGGACGGCACCGCCCCGGTCCGGCCCTCCGCGGCGAGCCCCGCGCTCGCGGTGAACCGGTCGGACGTGGCGGCCGCGCGGCTGCGCGTGGTGACGGACCGCGGTCGGGGCGAGACGACGCCCGCGTGGATCGCACGGCTGGCCGCGACGCCCACGCGGAGCTGAGAAGCGGGAAGAGAAGGAAACACTTACAGACCTGTCAGGGTTGACACGAGTCACCGGACCTGTACGTTTTGTCCTGGCCGGCAACAAAAAGTCCGGTGCACGGCGCCAACGACGGTGCCTCCTCGCGCGCGAGGGCCCGTCCCTGCGACGTGCCCTGTGCGGAGAAAGGTCCTCCCTCATGCTCCTTCGTAGGCGTCTGCACGTTCAGAACCAGGCGGCTCCCCGCCGCAGGCGAGCGACCGCGGCGGTCGTCGCGGGCCTGAGCCTCGCGCTCGTGCCGCTGCTCGCGGCCCCGGCACAGGCGTCGCCGCCCACCGTCGACCTGGGCCCGAACGTCATCGTGTTCGACCCCAGCCAGCCGATCGCCGAGATCCAGGCGAAGGTGGACGCGATCGCCGCGCAGCAGGTGCCCGCCCAGTTCGGCGACGGGCGTTACGCGCTCCTCTTCAAGCCCGGCACCTACGGCACCGCCGAGCAGCCGCTGCGCTTCCAGGTGGGCTACTTCACCGAGGTCGCGGGCCTGGGCCAGAACCCCGGCGACGTCGTCATCAACGGCGCGATCGAGGTCTACAACCAGTGCTTCCCGACCGCACCGGATGCCGCGACGGACTGCACCGCGCTGGTGAACTTCTGGCGGTCGCTGTCCAACCTGAGCATCCACTACCAGCGCGGGTCCGCCGACGACTGCCGGGCGAGCGCCAACTTCTGGGCCGTCTCGCAGGCCGCCCCGATGCGCCGCGTGAGCGTGACCGGCGCCAACGTCAGCCTCATGGACTACTGCACGGCCGGCCCGCAGTACGCGTCCGGCGGGTTCATCGCCGACTCGGCTCTCCCGTTCGTCATCAGCGGCAGCCAGCAGCAGTTCCTGGTCCGCAACGGCTCGGTGGGCGGTTGGAGCAACAGCGTCTGGAACCAGGTCTTCGCCGGCGTCCGGGGCGCCCCGGCCACGGACTTCGTGACGAACAAGTACACGACGCTGGACACCAACCCGGCCTCGCGCGAGAAGCCGTACCTCTACATCGACGCCAAGGGGAAGTACAAGGTCTTCGTCCCGTCGGCGCAGACGAGCACCACGGGCACGACGTGGGCCAACGGCAGCACGCCGGGCAAGTCCCTGCCGCTGAACAGCTTCTTCGTCGCCAAGCCCGGTGTCAGCGCGTCGACGATCAACACGGCGCTGGCCGTCGGCAAGAACGTGCTGTTCACGCCGGGCGTCTACCACGTCGACAAGACGCTCAACGTGCTGTGGCCCAACGCGGTCGTGCTCGGACTGGGCCTGGCGACGATCGTCCCCGACAACGGCGTCGTGGCCATGCAGACGCTCGACGTCCCGGGCATCGACATCGCGGGTCTGATGTTCGACGCGGGGCCGACGAGCTCGCCGGCGCTCCTGCAGCTGGGCACCCAGCTCTCGGCGCTCGACGCCAAGCAGACGAAGCCGCGCCTGAGCAGCGCGAACAACCCGACCGCCGTGCAGGACGTGTTCTTCCGCATCGGCGGCGAGCACGTGGGCAAGGCCACCAACAGCCTCGTCGTCAACACCAACCAAACGATCATCGACCACACGTGGGCCTGGCGCGCCGACCACGGCACGGGCGTCGGCTGGACGGTCAACACGGCCGACACGGGCGTGCTGGTGAACGGCAACGACGTCACGGCGACCGGCCTGTTCTCCGAGCACTTCCAGAAGTACAACGTGATCTGGAACGGCGAGCGGGGCAAGACGATCATGTTCCAGAACGAGCTGCCGTACGACGCCCCCGACCAGGCGTCCTGGCAGCACGACGGGGTCGACGGCTGGGCCGCCTACAAGGTGGGCGACAAGGTCACGACCCACGAGGCGTGGGGCATGGGCAGCTACATCTACACGAACGTGAACCCGGACCTGCACGCCACCCGGGCGTACGAGGTCCCGGTCACGCCGGGCGTGCGGCTGCACAACATCCTGACCGTCTCGCTCAACAAGGCGGGCACCATCGACCACGTGGTCAACGACACGGGCGACCCCGTGACGCCCGACATCCAGGGTCCGAGCGTGGTGCTGGAGTACCCGGCGCCGTGACCTGACGGACGAGGGGCCCGGCCGGCGGTCGGGCCCCTCGTCGCGTCTCAGACCTTCGCGACCAGCGCGTAACGCTCGTCGGTGACCGGTGCGCCCCACAGGGCCTCGTCGTCGCCGAGCTGCTCGACCCGGAGCCGCGAGACGAGCGGACGGACGGCGTCGACCAGGTCGGCGGCGGTGACTCCGCCGTCCCATGGCAGGTGCGGGGCGTCGGCGGTGTACGGGGACGTCTCGGCGGTCGACCAGCGGCCCTCGACCAGGATCAGCGTGCCGCCAGGGCGGACGAGCGAGACCCAGCGGGCGAGCGCGGCCGGCGGGTCGGGCAGGGTCCAGAGCAGGTGCCGGGCGAGCACGACGTCGACCTCGATGTCATCCGGCCAGGCGGCGTCGCCGACGACGAGCGTGGCGGTCGCGCCTGCGGCCGCGGCCTTGGCGCGGGCCGCGTCGATCATCTGCGGCGCGACGTCGACCCCGGTGACGCGGTGCCCCGCCTCCGCCAGCAGCACGGTGAGCGACCCCGTGCCGCAGCCGAGGTCGAGCACGTCCCACGGCCCGGCGGGGATCCAGCCGGTGAGCCGGGCCGACCATGCCGCACGGGTGCGTGGGTCGCGCAGCCCGTGGTCGGGCTCGTCGTCGAAGCCCGCCGCCGCCGCGTCCCAGAACCGGGCGATGCCGGAGAGCCCGTCGGGTGGGGTCATCCGTCCACCGTAGGACGGCGCCACAGAACTCGTCGAAGCTCCGCGTCGAAACCGCCGGTGCCCGTTCGACGACCTGGTGAAGGCCCCGGCTCGGCACTAGCGTCGAGCGGGCACTCGAGTCGAAGGAGACAGCCATGAAGGTCCTGGTCATGATCAAGGGTTCCGGCGCGGACGAGGGCAAGGTCGCGCCCACCGACGAGATGTTCCGGGTGATGAACGTCTACAACGAGCAGCTGGTGAACGCCGGGATCATGCTCGGCGGCGAGGGTCTCCAGCCGAGCAGCGCCGGCGTGAAGCTCGTGTTCGACGGGCAGGAGACGTCGGTTGTCGACGGGCCGTTCGCCGAGGCGAAGGAGATCGTCGCCGGCTACTGGATCTGGCAGGTCAGCTCGCTCGACGAGGCCGTCGAGTGGGCCAAGCGGTGTCCGACCACCGAGGGCATGGTGTCCGTGCTGGAGATCCGGCCGTTCTTCGAGATGGAGGACTTCGCCAAGGTGGTCTCGCCCGAGGTGCTCGAGCGGGAGCAGGCGATCGTCGACCGCCTCGAGGCGCAAGCCTGACGAGGAGCGGGGCGATGACCGACGCGCGACGCACCGTCGAGGTCATCTGGCGGATCGAGTCGCCGCGGCTCATCGCCTCGCTCACCCGCCTGGTCCGGGACGTCGGGCTGGCCGAGGAGCTCGCCCAGGACGCCTTCGTCGCGGCGCTCGAGCAGTGGCCGACGACCGGGGTCCCGAACCAGCCTGGCGCGTGGCTGATGGTGACCGCGCGGCACCGGGGCATCGACCTGATCCGGCGCGAGCAGAACCGGGACGCCAAGTACGCGGTCCTCGCGCGCGAGCTCACCGACGAGGCGGCGGCGGACCGGATCGTCGACGAGCCGATCGGCGACGACCTGCTCTCGCTGGTGTTCCTCACGTGCCACCCGGTGCTCCCACGCGAGTCCCGGATCGCGCTGACCCTACGGTTGTTCGGCGGCCTGACCACGGACGAGATCGCCCGGGCCTACCTGGTTCCGTCGCCGACGATCGGCCAGCGCATCTCTCGCGCCAAGCGCACGCTGGCGGAGGCGCACGTCCCGTTCGAGGTGCCGCAGGCCGACCAGATGCCCGCGCGGATCGGCTCGGTGCTCGAGGTGGTCTACCTGATCTTCACCGAGGGGCACGCCGCGACCAGCGGGGACCGGTGGGTGCGGCGAGACCTGGCCGACGAGGCGATGCGGCTGGGGCGTGTGCTCGCCGGGCTGCTGCCGCGGGAGCCGGAGGTGCACGGCCTGGTCGCCCTCATGGAGCTGCAGGCTTCGCGCTTCGACGCGCGCGGCGACGGGGTGCTGCTGCAGGACCAGGACCGCAGGCGATGGGACAGCGCCCTGATCGAGCACGGGCTCCGGTCGTTGGACCGCGCGACGACCCTGGGGCGCCCGCTCGGCGCGTACACGGTCCAGGCGGCGATCGCCGCGTGCCACAGCCGGGCGCGCAGCTTCGAGGCGACGGACTGGGAGGGGGTCGTCGCGCTGTACGACGCGCTCGCGCAGCTGACGCCGTCGCCGGTGGTGGAGCTCAACCGCGCGGTCGCGGTGATGTACGCCGACGGCCCCGAGGCGGCGATGGCGGCCCTCGACGCCATCCGCGGCGACCCGCGGATCGCCCGCTACCACCTCTACGGGGCGGTCCGCGCGGACGTGCTGATCCGGCTCGGGCGCACCGAGGAGGCCGCCGACGAGCTCGAGCGCGCCGCGGCCCTGGCCCCCACGAGGCGGGAACGGAACCTGCTCATGGCTCGTTCGGCAACCGTGGCGGGATCGCCCGTGCCGGGTGTCGGGGGTGGCTGACAGCATGGACCGCGTGACGGAGCCTGCAGTGGAGCGGCCCGGCTGGCGGCGCGACGTCTCGATCTTCTTGTCCGGGCAGACGATCTCGCTGTTCGGCTCGATGCTGGTGCAGTACGCGGTGATGTGGCACCTGACCCTGGAGACCAAGTCCGGCGGGGTCATGGCGCTCTACGCGGTGTTCGGGTTCCTGCCGCAGGCGGTGATCTCGATCTTCGGCGGCGTCTGGGCGGACCGGCTGGACCGCAAGAAGCTCATCATCGGCGCCGATGCCACCATCGCGATCGTCACCCTGGCGCTCGCGATGTTCATGATGGCGGGCGCCACCGACCTCTGGCTGATCTTCGTCGCCATCGCGATCCGCTCGGCCGGCGCCGGGATCCAGATGCCCGCCGTCGCGGCGCTGCTGCCGCAGATCGTCCCGGCCGACAAGCTCATGCGGGTCAACGGCATCAACGGCACGATCCAGTCGGCCATGATGCTGGTCGCCCCGGCCGCAGCCGCGGGGATCTACGCGAGCATGTCGATCGTCGCCGTGTTCTACATCGACGTGGTCACCGCCGCCATCGGCATCGGCCTGCTGCTGCTCGTCACGGTGCCGCGCCTGATCCGCACGGACGCGGGGCAGATCGGCTACTTCGACGACCTCGTCGGCGGCGTGAAGTACGTGGTGACCCACACGTTCGTCCGTTGGATCCTCGTGCTCTACGCGGTCGTGTTCCTGCTCATCGTCGCCCCGTCGTTCCTCACCCCGCTGATGATCGTGCGGACCTTCGGCGAGGAGGTGTGGAAGCTCACCGCCAACGAGCTGGCGTTCAGCATCGGCATGGTGCTCGGCGGCGCGGCGGTCGCGGCGTGGGCCGGAAAATGGAACCGGGTCCGCATGATCCTGGGCTCCACGCTGGTGTTCGGCGGCATCTCCGTCGGGCTCGGGCTGTCCACCAACCTCTGGGTGTTCTTCGCGTTCATGTTCCTGCTCGGCCTGTCCGTGCCGGCCTTCTCGACGCCGTCGTTCACGGTGCTGCAGGAGACCGTCGAGCCAGAGATGCAGGGCCGGGTGTTCGGGTTCGTCGGCATCGTCATGGCGCTGTCGATGCCGGTGGGCATGGCGATCTTCGGGCCGCTGGCGGACCGGTTCTCCGTCGAGTCGCTGCTCGTCGTCGCGGGCCTCGCGCTGCTGCTCGTCGTCGCGCTGGCGCTGGCGGTGCCCGGGGGCCGACGAGCGATGCGCGCCGCCGACGAGCACGCGACGGTGTGACCGACGTCAGGCGAGATGGGCGCCGGCCCCCACGGCGGACGCCTCCCGCACCCAGCCGGCGAACGTCTCGTCGAGGTCCGCGAGGGTGCGGATCCGGAAGTGGTTGACGTGCAGCCGCTTGAGGTACGGCGACGACCGGAGGATCCGCGGGTCCCCGTCCAGCGGCCGCATCGTGTCGAGGTAGCCCTCGACACCCTGGCGCGTGGGGCGCGCGCCGGCGAAACCTCGCCGCGGCCCCTTGAAGGTGATCGTCGTCTTGGAGACGGCGTAGGTGACCGGTCCCGTGGACTCGACCAGCGCGGCGAACGCCCGCCAGAGCTCGACGTGTGCCGGGTCGGCGTCGCGCAGGTGGTCGTCGACGGTCCAGACGGGGTCGTCCATGGGCCCATCCTGCGCCAGGATGAGCCGCATGATCGAGCCCTTCACGCTCACCGGTCGGCACGTCCGGCTCGAACCGCTGGACCACTCGCACGTCGACGGCCTCGCGGCAGCCGCCGCCGAGGAGCGCGGAAGCTACGGGTTCACGTGGGTGCCCGAGGGGAAATCCGACACGGCGGCGTACGTCGACGCCGCGCTCGAGCACGCGGCTTCCGGGCGCGCGCTGCCGTTCGCGGTGCGGCGGCTGGCCGACGACGTGCTCGTCGGGAGCACGCGCTTCCTCGATCTCGAGGTGTTCGAGACGCCGGCCGCCTGGCCGCCCGGGAGTCTCGGTCACCGTGCCCAGCGACGAGCACCCGCCGTCCGTCGCCGAGATCGGGAGCACCTGGTACGCGGCGTCGGCGCAGCGCACGGCGATCAACACCGAGGCCAAGCTCCTGCTGCTCACGCACGCGTTCGAGACGTGGCGCTCGCTGCGGGTGACCCTGAAGACCGACGCGCGCAACGCAGCGTCCCGCAAGGCGATCGAGCGGATCGGCGGGCGGTTCGAGGGCGTGCGCCGCGTGCACACGGTCGCGACCGACGGCACCCCGCGGGACACCGCCTACTTCTCGATCGTCGCCGCCGAATGGTTCACGGTGCGCGCGGCGCTGGTGGCCCGGCTGGGGTGAGCCGCCGATAGGCGGGCACCAGCTCGTCCCAGCGCGCCTTGAGGTCGCAACGGCCACGGCCCGCCAGGTCGGCGGAGAGGTCCTCGAGGTGCACCTGCCATCCGGCGCCGTAGGCCGCGAGGTGGTCGACGGGCAGCCCGCGTTCCTCGACCACCAGGACCGTCTTGTCTCCCACCGGGGTCAGCGTCGCCTCGACGAGGGTGTCCTCCTCGCCGTCCTGCTCCCTGGTCCGCACCACCAGTCGCCGCGGTGGCTCGCACACCTCGACGCGGCCTGTGCCTTCCCAGCCGCTGGTGAAGCGGGCGCCGAACTCGCCGCCGACGCTCAGGTCGCCGGACACCTCGGCGATCCAGCGCGCGAGCCGTTCAGGTGCGGTGCATGCCTCCCACAGGTCGTCGATCCCGGTGTCGAAGACGTCTTCGACCCGGACCGCGCCGTGCGCTCCGTCGAGCGCGCGCAAGGTTGCGACGAGCTTCATGGTGCTGCCTTCTTTCCTCGGGCGATCTCGGTGTGCAGCGCGTCGAGCCGGTTCTGCCAGAGGGCGCGGTACCCCTCCAACCACTGGTCCACCTCGACCAGCGGCTCGGGGCGCAGGGTGTAGATCCGGCGCTGCGACTCCTGGCGGACCTCGACGAGTCCGGCCTCGCGCAGCACGCGGAGGTGCCTGGACACCCCCGGCCGCGCGATGGGAAGCGCCGCCGCCAGCTCCCCGGCCGTCGCGGGATGCCGGCGGAGGATCTCGAGCACGGTGCGGCGGCTCGGGTCGGCGACGGCGTGCAGGACGGCATCCATAGGATCGAACGTACCGGCCTTGTTACGTAACTGCAAGGCTACGGAAGGTCGACGGGCGCGCCGCTCGGCGATGAGGGCCCGGCCGCGCCCAGAGCGTCCCGGGCGCGAGACAGGAACGCGCGCTCGGCGTCGTTCGTCGTGCGCGCGGTCGCGCGGTCGTACGCGTCCGCCGCCTCTGAGGGCCGGTCCAGGCGCTTCAAGAGGTCCGCCCGGACCGCGTGGAAGAGGTAGAAGTTGTCCAGCGGCAGGCCGTCGACCAGCTCCAGACCCGCCGCCGGCCCGTCGAGCTCGGCGACGGCGACCGCGCGGTTCAGCGCGACGACGGGGCTCGGCGCGATCGACATCAGCTGGTCGTAGAGGACGACGATCTGCCGCCAGTCGGTGCCGGCGGGCTCGCTGTGCACGGCCTGCATCGCGGCCTGCAGCTGGTAGGGGCCGAGGTGGTCGCGACGAAGGCAGCGGCGCACGAGGTCGCGACCCTCCTCCAGCTCGCCCTCGTCCCATCGCGAGCGGTCCTGGTCCCTGAGCAGGACGAGCGACCCGTCGGCGGAGACCCGGGCGTCGCGGCGGGCGTCCGTCAGCAGCATGAGCGCCAGCAGACCCAGGGCCTCGGCCTCGTCGGGCATGAGCTCGACCAGCACGCGGCCCAGCCGGACGGCCTCGGCGCACAGGTCCTCGCGCACCAGGGCTGCGGAGCCCGTGGTGAACACGAGGTAGACCACGGCCAGGACCGCGCGCAGGCGGTCGGGGAGGTCGGCGTCGCGAGGGATCCGGTAGGGGATACGGGCGTCGCGGATCTTGCCCTTGGCGCGCACCAGCCGCTGCGCCATCGTCGGCTCCGGCACCAGGAACGCTCGCGCGATCTCCTCGGTGGTGAGGCCACCCAGCAGCCGCAGCGTCAGGGCCACCTGTGCCTCGACCGACAGGGCCGGGTGGCAGCACGTGAACACGAGCCGGAGCCGGTCGTCGCGCACGGGCCCCACCTCCACGGGTTCCTCGCGCTGGTGCAGGAGCGCGGCCTGCGCGTGCCGGTCGTCGCGCGAGGCCTCCCGTCGCAGCCGGTCGATCGCCTTGCGCTTGGCCGTGGTGATGATCCAGCCGGCGGGACTCGGCGGGAGCCCGTCGACGGGCCAGCGCTGCACGGCCGCGACGAACGCCTCCTGCACGGCTTCTTCGGCGATGTCGAGGTCGCCGAAGGACCGGGTCAGGACGGCGACGGCGCGGCCGTGCTCGGCGCGGAAGACGCGCGCGACCGCGTCTGCGTCGGCGGCGTCGACAGCCGTCACTGGTAGCGGAACGGCCGCACCTCGATGGGCAGCGTCGTCGCGACCGCGAGCTGGCGGCCCCAGTCGAGCGCCGCGTCGAGGTCGTCGACGTCGACGATCGTGAAGCCGCCCAGGTGCTCCTTGGCCTCGACGAACGGGCCGTCGGTGGTCACGACGTCGCCGTCCTTCGCGCGCAGCACCGTCGCGGTGCTGGGGTCGTGCAGGCCACCGGCGTAGACCCAGATGCCGGCGTCCCTCATGGCCTGGTCGACGACGCCGACGGCCTTGATGATCGGGTCGAGGAACTCGGGGTCGGGCATCGGCCCGGCAGGCTCCATCACGCTCAGCAGGTAGTGGCTCATGGCGTCCTCCTCGGTGTGCGGCGCCGGCGTCGGACCGGCTGCTCACCCTCCGTACGAACGGTGAGCGGCCGGATCGACAGGGTCCTGAAAATCTACCGAGGGACGTAGTCGAACGTGTCGGGGTTCGGGCCCGTGCGCTCGTCGCGGTTGAGCCCCGAGATGTCCGCGAGGTCCACGTCGCTCAGCTCGAAGTCGAAGAGCGCAAAGTTCTCCTCGATGCGGCTGCGGGTCACCGACTTGGGGAACACGATGTCGCCGCGCTGCAGGTGCCACCGCAGCGTGACCTGCGCCGGGGTCTTCCCCAGCGAGTCGGCGATCCGCACGATCGTGGGGTCGTCCAGCACCTTGCCCTGCGCGATCGGGCTCCACGCCTCGGTGGCGATGCCATGCTCGGCGTCGAACGCGCGGACCTCCTCCTGCGTGAGGTACGGGTGCACCTCGATCTGGTTCACGGCGGGCGTGATCGTGGTCTCGGCGTTGAGGCGACGCAGGTGGTGCGGCTGGAAGTTGGAGACGCCGATCGCCCGCGCGCGGCCGGACCGGTAGAACTCCTCCATCGCCTTCCAGGTCTCGACGAAGTTGCTCACCGTCGGGAGCGGCCAGTGGATGAGGAAGAGGTCGACGCGCTCGAGGCCGAGGGTGTCGAGTGTCAGCTCGAACGCGATCGCTGCGTCCTCCGGGTCGTGCGCGTCGTTGTTCAGCTTGCTGGTGATGAAGACCTCGTCGCGGGCGAGCCCGGACTCGGCGACGGCCTCGCCGACGCCTTGCTCGTTCTTGTACATCTGCGCGGTGTCGATGTGGCGATAGCCCACCTCGAAGGCCTGCAGGACCGCGTCCTTGGTCTCCGCCGGGTCGATCTGGAAGACGCCGAAACCCAGCTGGGGGATCTCGACGCCGTTGTTCAGGCGGATTGTCGGGATGGTGGTGTTCGGGACGGTGCTCATGTCCTCTATTCGACCCTCTCGGCGCCGCGCCTGCCTCTTGACGGCCGACATCCATACGTGACACGGTGCCAACTAACTAGTTGGTTGTCGACGAGGAGCCTCAGATGTACGCAGTGCCCGACCAGACCGGACGCACCGTCGTCGTCACCGGCGCCAACAGCGGCACCGGCCGGGAGGCCGCCGAGCGGCTGGCCGCCGCCGGCGCCCACGTCGTGCTCGCCGTCCGCAACGCCGAGAAGGGCGAGAAGGCGCTCGCGGAGATCCTGGCGGCCCACCCCGACGCGTCGGCCGAGGTGCGGATCGTCGACCTCGCGTCGCTGGCATCGGTGCAGGCGTTCGCCGACGCCCTGGCCCGCGACCTCCCGCACCTCGACACCCTGGTCAACAACGCCGGCGTGATGGCACCGACCAGGCGGTTCGAGACCGAGGACGGCTTCGAGCTGCAGATGGGCAGCAACTACCTCGGCCCGTTCGCGCTGACCAACCGGCTGCTCCCGCTGCTGCTCGCGTCGCCGGCACCCCGCGTCACGACGATGAGCAGCGGCGTGGCGAACATGGGCCGCATCCGGTTCGACGACCTGCAGTGGACGCGGCGCCGGTACAGCCCGACCCGGTCGTACGCGCAGTCCAAGCTGGCCGACCTCCTGCTGGCCCGTCACCTGGCCCGGGTCTCCGCGCAGCGTGGGTGGCCGCTGATGAGCAACGCCGCGCACCCGGGCTTCACGCAGACCAACCTGCAGACAGCCGGCGCGTCGCTCGGCCGCGACACCACCCACCGGTCGCCCATCGGCAACCTGCCCTTCGTCCCGTCCCAGCTGCCGCCCGAGGGGGCCGAGCCGATGCTGTTCGCGGCCGCCGACCCGCTCGCGGCCGAGGGCGGCTACTACGGCCCGTCGGGTCGCTTCGGGCTGGTCGGCCCCACCGGGCCCGCCAAGCTCAACCGCCGGATGCGCGACGACGACACCGCGGCGCGCCTGTGGGCGGTCTCCCAGGACCTCACGGGGACGGCCCTGCCCGCGTGATGGCCGCCGACACCCCGCGCCGGATCCTCGACGCGGCAGCCGACGAGTTCGCCGAGCGCGGGCTGGCCGGGGCGCGCGTGGACCGGATCGCGGAGCGAGCGGGCGCGAACAAGCAGCGGATCTACGCCTACTTCGGCAGCAAGGACGAGCTGTTCGACCGGGTGGTCGAGGACCGGATCGAGCAGCTGCTGGACGCCGTGCCGTTCGACGCCGCGGACCTCCCCGGCTACGCCGTGCGCGTGCTCGACTTCAACCTCGCGCACCCGTCCCTGGTGCGGCTGCTGCTCTGGCACAACCTCGAGCGGCCCGGTGTGCTCGCCCGGCTGCCGCAGGCGGTGTCGTCGCACGAGCGGAAGGTGGCGGCGCTGCGCGACGTACGAGGCGACGACGGCTGGGCCTCCGACCGGTTGCTCGGGCAGGTGCTGGGGCTGGTGCACGGGGTGACGCTGGCGGCGTCGGGCGACCCGGAGCACGTGCGGGCGGACCTGCACCGGGCGGTCAGCCTGCTCGTCGGCTGACCCCTCGGCGGCCTGTCGGTGGTCGGTGGAAAGGTCGTGCTTCCGCGGCAGTGCTCGTGGCAGCCTGCCTGTGACCCCGATCTGCAAGGAGCTGTCGGCATGTCCCATCCCCTCGCTTCCCGAGTCATCGGCCCCGTGCTGCTCCCCGACGATCCCGGCTTCGCCGACGAGGTCGCCGCGCACAACCGCGCCATGGTCCACTCCCCGGACGTCGCGGTCGGGGCCTCGAGCACGCAGGACGTGGTCGAGACCGTCCGCTGGGCCGCCGACCAGGGCGTCGGGGTCACCGTCCTGGCCACCGGTCACGGGGCGAGGACGCCGGTGACCTCCGGGGTCCTGCTCACCACGCACCGGCTCGACGGCGTGACGGTGGACCCGACGACGAGGGTCGCGACCATCGGCGCCGGCTCGCGCTGGACCGACGTCGTCCCCGTCGCGGACGCCCACGGGCTCGCGCCGATCGCCGGGTCGTCCACCGGCGTCGGTGTGGTCGGCTACCTGCTCGGCGGCGGTCTCGGGCCGTTCGCGCGCAGCCACGGGTTCAGCGCCGACCAGCTTGAGTCGCTCACGGTCGTCACCGGGACGGGCGAGATGGTCGAGGCGTCGGCCGACGAGCACCGCGACCTCTTCTGGGCGCTCCGCGGCGGCCAGCACCGGCTCGGCGTGGTGACGCAGCTCCGGCTGCGGCTGGTCGCGATGCCGTCGCTGTACGCCGGCTCCCTGTTCTTCGACGCCGAGCACATCGAGGCCGCCCTGCGCGGCTGGCTGGCATGGACGGCGACCGCGGACCCGGGCACGACGACGAGCGCGGCGATCATCGGCTTCCCGCCGTTCGACGCCGTGCCGCCGTTCCTGCGGGGCAAGACCGTGCTGGTGCTCCGGTTCGCCCGGCCCGGCGACGAGGCGACCGGCGAGGCCGTCGCAGCGCCCCTGCGCGCGCTCGCTCCGACCCTGGCCGACACCGTCGGCGTGCTGCCCGTGTCGCGCGCCGCGGAGATCCACAACGACCCCACCGAGCCCGGGCCCAGCTGGGTCCGCGGCATCATGCTGACCCACGCCGACGACGACCTGGCCACGGCGTGGCTCGGGCTCGTCGGGCCGGGAACGCAGCACCCGTTCATCGCCGCCGAGCTGCGGCACGTCGCGGGACGCACGTCGGTCGACGTCCCGGGTGGCTCGGCCGTCGCGGGTCGCGGGGTGGCGTTCACGCTCGGCCTGGTCGGGGTCGACCCGACGCAGTTCGCGACCACCATGCCGACCGCGGGGGACGCGGTCGCGGAGGCGGTGCGGCCCTGGACGGCGGCGGAGCTGAACCCGAACTTTGCCGGCGCGGGGACGCCGGTGTGGGAGGGTGCGACGACCGCACGGCTGACCCGGGTGCGGCAGGAGTACGACCCCGCGGGCGTCTTCGGCTGACGCGTCTGGGGAGGAGTCGTGAAGGCTGCACCGTTCGCCCACGGCGAGGTATCTGGTGGTGACACGCTCTCGGGGCGTTGGTGGAGCAGAACGAGAGGACAGCATGACGTTCGCAGGTGAACGGACGGTGGCCTGGCGCCGGCTGGCGGGTGGCGGGGCGGCGCTGCTGCTCGTGGCCGCGGGGCTGACGGCGTGCTCGGCCGAGCCGCCCGGTCCGGAGAGCGCCACGAAGGCCCTCGCCGCCGCTCTCGCGTCGGGCGACTTCTCCCGGGCGCCCTTCACCGGCGGACAGGACGACGTCACGGCCGCGACCTCGGCGCGCACGACCGCGTACGAGGGGCTGGCGCCGTGGGAGCCCCGGGTCAAGGTCGTCTCCGCGACGGTGGACGAGAAGGACGAGGACTCCGCGACGGCCACGCTCGGCTTCACGTGGGACCTCGACCAGAGCGACGCCGACTGGACGTACGAGACGCACGCGCGCCTGACCCGTGACGACGAGGACGTCTGGCACGCCGCGTGGGCGCCGACGCTCCTGGCGCCGGACCTCACGGCGGGCGAGGTGCTCTCCGTGAAGCGCACGCGCTCCGATCGCGCGAACGTTCTCGGCGCCGACGGTGCCGTCATCGTCGAGCCGCGCACGGTGCACCGCCTCGGCATCGACAAGACCCGGGTGGCACCCGAGAACCAGGACACGGCGGCCCGGGCGCTCGCCTGGGCGCTCGGTGCCGACCAGGACGCCTACGCCGCGAAGGTGGCGGCGGCCGGCGAGAAGGCGTTCGTCGAGGCGATCACGGTCCGTGACGGTGATCCCGCGTACGACGTGGCCCACCTGTCCAGCATGGAAGGGGTCAACGACGTCGTCGGCACGCTGCCGCTGGCGCCGAGCCGGCGGTTCGCCCGGCCGATCCTCGGGTCGGTCGGCGAGGCGACGGCGGAGATCGTCGAGAAGTCGGACGGCGCCGTGGCGGCGGGCGACCTGGCCGGCCTGTCCGGCCTCCAGCGGCAGTACGACGCGCAGCTGCGCGGGCTGCCCGGCCTGGCCATCACCGCGGCGCAGGCCGACGGGAGCTCGCCGCGGCAGCTCTACGACGCGGCGCCCACGCCCGGCACACCGCTGACCACCACGCTCGACGTCCCCTTGCAGAACGCGGCCGAGGATGTGCTCGCGAACGTCGGGCCGGCCAGCGCGATCGTCGCGATCCGTCCGTCGACCGGCGACGTGCTCGCCGCCGCCAGCGGCGCAGGGGGCGAGGGGTTGTCGACCGCCACGCTGGGGCAGTTCGCGCCCGGCTCCACCTTCAAGGTGGCCTCGGCCCTGGCCCTGCTGCGATCCGGGCTGACCCCGGACAGCGACGTCTCGTGCCCCGCGACGGTCTCGGTCGACGGCCGGAACTTCACCAACTTCCCCGAGTACCCGACCGACAAGCTGGGCACCATCCCGTTGCGGACCGCCTTCGCCAACTCGTGCAACACGGCGTTCATCTCGGCGCGTGACGAGGCCGACCAGGACGCGCTCATCGACGCCGCCGGCTCGCTCGGCCTCGACCCGCACGCGACGCTCGGGTTCCCCGCGTTCCTCGGCGACGTCCCGAGCGACTCGGACGGCACCGACCACGCGGCCTCGATGATCGGGCAGGGGCGGGTGCTCGCGTCCCCGCTCGGCATGGCGACGGTCGCCGCGTCGGTCGCGCACGGTGCCACCGTCGTCCCCCGGCTCGTGGTCCCGGTCGAGGGGGCGGCGACACCCGAGCCGTCCGACTCCACGTCGACCGCTGCGCCGCCGACCGAGACTCCTCGGCCCCTCACGCCGCTGACCGCCGCGGAGGCGGCCACTCTGCACGAGCTGATGCGCGGCGTGGTCACCGAGGGTGGAGCGACGTTCCTCCAGGACGTGCCCGGCGACGACGTGGCGGCCAAGACCGGCACCGCCCAGTTCGGCGACGCCGGGAACCTGCAGAACCACGTGTGGATGATCGCGACCCAGGGCGACCTGGCCGTGGCGGTGTTCGTCGACGTGGGCGACTACGGGTCGACCACCGCCGGACCGCTGCTCGATCGGTTCCTGCGGGCGGCCCAGGGGTCATGACACAGCACTCCCGCACGCAGTACGAACGGATGGTCGCCGGCGACTGGTACGAGGCCGACGCCGAGATCGGCGCCCTCACGAGCGCGGCGCAGGCCCGCGCCGAGCGGTTCGCCGAGGCCGTCCGCAGCGGTGACGCCCACGCGGGCGAGCGCCTTCGCGAGCTGCTCGGTTCGCTGGGCGAGGGCTCCTGGATCCGGCCGCCGCTGTATGTGGACCTCGGCGTGCACCTGCACCTCGGTGCGCGGGCGTTCGTGAACTTCGGGCTGGTCGCGCTCGACGTCGCGCACATCCGCATCGGCGACGACACCAAGATCGGCCCCAACGTCCAGCTGCTGACCCCGATCCACCCGGTCGACCCCGAACCGCGGCGCGCGAAGCTCGAGGCCGCCAAGCCGATCACCATCGGCAACAACGTCTGGCTGGGCGGCGGGGTCATCGTCTGCCCGGGTGTCACCATCGGCGACAACACCGTGGTCGGCGCGGGCGCCGTCGTCACCAAGGACCTGCCCGCCGACGTCGTCGCGGTGGGCAACCCCGCGCGTGTGATCAAGGAGATCTGATGACCGAGCGCGCCGTCGGCGTCATGCTCCCGCGGGACCTGCCCGCGGACCGGTTCAAGCCCTTCGCCCAGCGAGCCGAGGCGCTCGGGTTCGACGAGCTCTGGGTGGTCGAGGACTGCTTCTTCCGCGGCGGCGTCGCCCAGGCCGCCGCGGCGCTCGCGATGACCGACCGCATCCGGGTGGGCATCGGCATCCTGCCCGCCGCGGTGCGCAACGCGGCGTTCACGGCGATGGAGGCCGCGACGCTCGCGGAGCTCTTCCCCGGCCGGGTCGACATCGGCATCGGGCACGGGATGCCCGGCTGGATGCGGCAGGTGGGCGCCTGGCCGCAGAGCCCGCTGACCATGCTCGGCGAGCACCTCGACGCCGTGCGTGCGGTGCTGCGCGGAGGCGCCGTCGACGCCGACGGCCGGTACGTGACGCTGCACGGGGTCGACCTGCACTCGCCGCCCACGAGCCCGCCGCGGGTCCTTGCAGGTGTCCGCGGCCCGAGGTCGCTCGCGCTCGCGGGCCGGTCGGCGGACGGCACGATCCTCGCCGAACCGGTCACCCCGGAGTACGTGGCCGAGGCGCTCCGGCACATCGCCCCGACGCGCGAGCACCGGATCGTGGCGTACTGCGTCGCGGCGGTCGACGACTCGGCAAACGCCGCCCGCGACGCCGTCCGCCCCGCGCTCGAGTGGATCGGGGAGCCGGACTGGGACGTGCACATCGCCCCGCTGCCGTTCGCCGACGAGTTCCGTGCCCTGCGCGCCGCGGCGACCGACCGCCCCGCTTTCGCCGCCGGGATGCCCGACGAGTGGGTCGACCAGCTCGCGGTCGTCGGCACCGTGGACGGGGCGAGGAAGCGGATCGGCGAGCTGCACGACGCGGGCGTCACCACGACCGTGCTCATGCCCGTGGGCCCGGACCCGATGGCGGCGCTGGAGGACCTCGCGCGGGTGCTGTGACCGCCGCCGCCTCTTCCCGCGGCGGGTAGCGTCCGAGCATGGCGCACCGCGGCGACATGGCGCAGGTCGAGCTCGTCGAGCCCGGCGACCACGCTGACCCGGGCGTGATCGCGACCGCCGACGAGGTCGATCGCGCCCGCTCCGCCGTCCGCGACACGGTGCGCGGCGGACTCGAGTGGGTCCGGCACCATCGGGTGCTCGCCGGAGCGGTGGTCGTCGCCCTCGTCGTCGCGACCGCGGTCCCCGTCGCCCGCTCGGCACACGCCGCGCGCGAGCGCGCAACGGCTCTCGCGGCTCTGCCCACGGTGGTCGCACCGATGCAGGACCCGCCCTCGGTGGCGTGGACGTCGCGTTCCGCCCCGGGCGACTACGTGCTGGGGATCCCCGACCGGGCGTGGATCCGCGACGACGTCCTCATCCTGTGGGACCAGTCGGAGAACCTGCGCCAGTCCCTGCGGGCGCTCGACGCCGACACCGGGGACCAGCTCTGGAGGACGTCGCTGACCACCGCTCCGAACCTGGGCGATCCGCCGTACCTGTCGGTCGATGACCCGACGACCTGCTCGGCGCCGGGGGACACCGTCGTCGTGTGCCTGGTGCCGGAGGCGTGGATGCTCGGCACGGGCGGGGACGGGAACGCCACGCTGGTGGTGCCGACGGCCCTGCGCCTGCGGACCTTCGACGCCGCGACCGGCGCGGTCGTGCGGGACGAGGCGGTCGCCGACCACTCCTCGGTCGTGGCCCTCGGTGGTGACGTCGTGATCGCCCAGACGGCGTCGTTGGTGGCGGACAGGTCGAGCCTGTCGCGCATCGATCCGACCACCGGGGCGGAACGCTGGAGCGCCACCATCCTGCGCGATCCTGGCTCCGTCGGGACGGCGTTCGCGGCCGTCCGGCTGTTCGGAGCCCGGATCGCTGTCGGGTGGCTCGGCACGACGCACCTGTTCACGGCCGACGGCACCGCATCGGTGGACTACGACACCGACCACGTCTGGCGACAGCGCGGGCACAGCCTGACATCCGGTGTCGACTCCTCCGTGCTGCTCGACCTCGACACCGGGTGGCGCTTCGAGACTCAGGAGTCCTTCTTCCCGTGGATCGCCCCGGACGACGGTTCGGAGCCCGACCTGGTGGTGCTCCAGAACGACGACGGCCTGCGCGCCCTCGACGTCACGAGCGGGACGGCGTGGACCAGTCCCACGCCGACGTCGACCGCGGGGTCGAGGATGCTCATCGCCGACGGGAGGCTCGCGTCGCTCGTCGACGGCACCCTCGAGGTGCGCGACCTGCGGAGCGGAGTCCAGGCGTGGCAGGTCCGGACCGACGGGCGGGGCGCCGAGGATCTGGTCACCGACGGTCGCCACCTGATCGTCCTCGGCGGCGACCCGGTCCGGACCACCCTGGACGCCTACGACCTGCGCGACGGCCGGCGCGCCTGGACGGTGGAGGCGCCCTCGGGTCTCGAGGCGATCGCAGCGGTCGATCACCGACTGTTCGGCGTGAGCTCCGCCGGGATCGTCGCCTTCACACCGGGTGGGTAGGGGCCGCTCTAGTACCCGAGCCGGTCCGCGATCTGTTCGGCGACCTCCGACGGCGCGCGGCCGTCGTTGACCACGACGAGGTCGACGTCGACGGCATCCAGCAGGGCCGCGAGCGGGTCGGTGCGGGCGAGGTGCCAGTCGCGGTCGGGGCCGGCCTCGTGGCGGGCGAGCAGACGGTCTCGGCGGATGGTCGCGGGGGCGTCGAGGCGCACGATGCGGACCGGGACGCCAAGTGCCTCCGCGTAGTCGTCGGCCTGAGAGGGGTCCTCGAGGACGCGCGGGAGGATCAGGACCTCGATCCCGGCGTCGCGCCAGTGCTCGCGCATCGACCGGAGGTGGGCGACGACCGCGCGCTCGTTGAACGGGTCGTCGGCCGGGGCCGGGCTCCGGTGGGCCAGCTCGTCGACGTCGAGCTCCATCGCCTCCAGCCCCCGCGACAGCAAGGTTCGACGGAGCGCCGCTGCCACCGTGGTCTTGCCCGCGCCGACCGTTCCCGAGAGCACCACGACGTCCATGGCGACGATCCTGCCATGTAAAGAACTCTTGACACGATGTCCGGTCTGTCTTACGTTCGTCGTGTCAATGATTCTTTACACCGGAGACTCCGATGGCCCTCGAGACCGAGACTGGCACCATGCAGGCGATCGTCCAACGTGCCTACGGGGACGCCGGCGTGCTCAGCTGGCAGACCGTGCGCCGACCGGTGCCGAAGGCCGACCAGGTGCTGGTCCGGGTCCACGCGTCGTCGCTCAACTTCGCCGACGTGGCCATGGTGACCGGGCGGCCGTCGCTGATCCGGACGGTGTCCGGGCTGCGGAAGCCCAAGCACCCGGTCCCGGGCAAGGACGTCGCCGGCGTGGTCGAGGCGGTCGGCGCGGACGTGACCGACGTGCAGGTCGGCGACGAGGTCTGCGCCGAGGCTGTCGCCGGCGCCTGGGCCGAGCTCGTGGTGATCGACGCGGACGTCGTCGCCCGCAAGCCGGTGAACCTCTCCTTCGCGCAGGCGGCGTCCGTCCCGCTGGCCGGCGGGACGGCGCTGCAGGCCCTGGACGGCGTGCAGCCCGGGCAGACCGTGCTGGTCAACGGAGCGTCGGGCGGGGTGGGCACGTTCGCGGTGCAGATCGCCGCGGCGCTCGGCGCGGAGGTCACCGGCGTGTGCAGCGGGCGGAACGTCGAGCTCGTGCGCGACCTCGGAACCCACCACGTGATCGACTACGGCCGCTCGGACTTCACGAGCGACGGGCGGCGCTACGACTGGGTGCTCGACCTCGTCGGCAACCGGACGCTCACGGCCTGCCGCCGCGCCCTGACGCCGACCGGCACGCTCGTCCTGTCCTTCGGGGGCGGCGGACGCGTGATCGGGCCGATGGGTCGGCTCGTCCAGGCTGTCGTCGTGAACCCGTTCGTGAGCCAGCGACTGCACCCGTTCGCCGCCAGAGGCAGCCGCGCGACCCTGGACAGTCTGCGTGAGCTCGTCGAGGCGGGGCTGGTCACGCCATCCGTCGAGCGCACCTACCCTCTGAGCGACGCACCCGACGCGCTGCGCCGGCTGCAGGCCGAGCACGCGCGCGGCAAGACCGTCCTGACCGTCGTCTAGGAGCACCGATGTCGTACGAGGAACGCAACGTCTGGGTCTTCGTCGTCGTCGCCGTGCTCGCATACGGCGCGTACGCCGTGGTCGTCCTCAGCCGCGCGCGGGACGTGCCGCTGACCGAGGTGGCGTACGTCGGTCCGCTGCTGTGGTCCATCGGCGGCGCGATCGTCGCGTCCATCGTCGGCACCATCCTCGTCTCGCTCGCCAACCGGCGGGACGGCCACGTCAAGGACCAGCGCGACAAGGAGATCAACCGGTTGGGCGAGTACACCGGCCAGTCGTTCGTCGTCATCGGCGCGCTCGCGGCGATGGTGCTGGCCATGCTCGAGGTGGACTGGTTCTGGATCGCCAACGTCATCTACCTCTGCTTCGTCCTGTCGGCGATCCTCGGCTCCGTCACCAAGCTCGCGGCCTACCGCCGGGACTTCTCCGCATGGTGAAACCCACCCAGGTCACCAACTCGATCCGCACGCTCCGCTTCACGCACGACGAGATGACGCAGGCCGAGCTCGCGGAGCGCATCGGCGTCACCCGTCAGACCGTCATCGCGATAGAGCAGGGGCGATACTCCCCGTCGCTCGAGATGGCCTTCCAGATCGCCCGCGTGTTCGGCGTCCCGCTCGACGACGTCTTCCAGTACCCGGGCTGACACCCGCACCACCCCGCACGAGACGGTCGCCGTCTCGCGATCCGGCACGCCCTCACGAAAGGCACCGCCATGCGCACCGCACGCCTTGCCGGTCTGCTCTACCTCGTCGTCGCCATCCTCGGCGGGTTCGCCGAGCTGTTCGTCCGGGCGAAGGTCCGGGGTGCCGACGACGTGGCCGACGCCATCCGCGACGACCTCGGTCTCCTGAAGGTCGCCTTCGCCGCCGACCTCGTCGCGTTCACCTGCTTCCTGCTCGTCGGCATCGCGCTCTACGCGCTGTTCCGGGACGTGAACCGGACCGCGGCCGTCGCGATGCTCACCCTGAACGCCGTCAGCGTGGCCATCCAGTGCCTCAACATGGTCAACCAGGCCGGGGCCGTGATCGCGGCACAGAGGGGCGCCGACGAGCTCGCCGTGCTGTTCCTCGACCTGCACGGGGTCGGGTACTCGGTGGCGCAGATCTTCTTCGGCGCGTGGCTGGTCCCGCTGGGCTACCTCGTGGTGCGGTCCGGCTCGGTGCCTCGCGGATTCGGGTACGCGCTCGTGGCCGGTGGCATCGGGTACGTCGCCGGGTTCGCGGTCGAGCTCGCGGCCCCGGAGGCCGACGCGCTGTCGACGACGCTCGGCATGATGGGCGGCCTCTCCGAGATCGCGTTCCTGGTCTGGCTGCTGGCCAAGGGCGCCGAGGGGATCGCCCCCGTCCTTCGCGCGAGAGAACCAGAGACGCACCCCGTCACACAGTTGTAGCGTCCCCACATGGGCCGGCGCGGCGAGATGGCGCAGGTCGAGCTCCCGGAGCCCGACGGTGACCGATCCGCGCCCATCGACGAGGTCGACCGCGCGCGCGGCGCCGTCGCCCGTGGTGCTCGGGGCGGGCTCGGCTGGGTCCGTCGGCACCGGCTGGTCTCGGCCGCGACCGTCGTCGCCACCGCCGTCGCGGTCGCCGTCCCCGTTGCGGTGTCCGTGCGGGAAGACCGCGCGCGGGCCGAGGCTCTGGCCCTCCTGCCCGGCGTGCTCGCACCGATGTTCGACGCACCGCGGGTCGCCTGGACGTCCCCGCCAGCTCCGGCGAACGAGGCGGTCGCGAACCCCGAGCGGGCGTGGGTCCGGGACGGCATGTTGGTCCTGTGGGAGCAGACGGGCGGCCCGACGCAGTCGCTGCGTGGTCTCGACGCCGACAGCGGGGAAGAGCTCTGGATCGTCGCGCTCTCGAGCGTCCCGGACCTGGGAGACCTCAACAACCGCTTCACGTACGACCCGACGTCCTGCCAGGCGTCGGCGGACGCCCCAGGTCACGGCGTCGTCGTGTGCCTGGTACCGGGCGCATGGCAGGTCGGCACCGCCGACGACGTGCACCGGACGGAGGACCTCGACGACACGACCGACCTGGTCCGGCCGGGGATCGTCCGGCTGCGTGCGTTCGAGGCGACCACCGGCGAGATGGTGCTCGACCGCCCGGTCGCCGTGGACTCCTCGTTCGTCCCGGTCGGCAGCGACGTGGTCGTCGCGGAGACGCCGGAGTCGGGGGACGGCCCGGCGACCCTGGTGCGGCTCGACCCGTCCACCGGCGCGCAACGGTGGAGCGTGGAGGTCCCGCGCCCGACCGAGGGGGTCGGGTCCATGTACCCGTCGGTGCGGATGTTCGACGACACGATCGCCGTCTCGTGGCTGGGGACCACCACGCTGCTCGCGGGCGACGGGACGGCGGTCGACGAGCTCGACGGTGACGACGTCTGGCACCGGGGCGGCCACAGCTTCATGCTCGACGGCGACACGTCCACGCAGCTCCACGACCTGGACACGGGCCGCGTCGTCGACCTGGGGCATTCGTACCTCGCCTGGGTCGGCACCGACGACGGGACCGTGCCCGACACGCTGCTCCTGCAGGCCGAGGATCGGCTCCATGCACTCGACCTCACCACGGGGGACCAGGCGTGGGGGGCGGTGTGGCCGGAGACGTCGACCCTCACGCTCGTCGTCGCCGACGGCATGGTCGCCCGCCTGGCCGACGACGCGCTGACGGTTGTCGACGCCGCCACCGGACACCAGCGGTGGGAGCTGCCGACACGCGCCTACGGTCAGAACGTCGTCACCGACGGTCGCCGCCTCCTTGTTCTCGAGTCCGTCCCAGGCGCCGGCCGCGTCGTCGCGTCCTACGACCTGCGCGACGGCCGACGGGAATGGGAGGCCCCGATCCCGATCGCCGTCCAGCGGCTGGCCGTGGTCGACCACCGGTTGTTCGGCGCGGGCAGCGGTGGCTTGGTCGCCTTCACGAGCGAGGGCTGACGGACAGGTGTCGAACGGTCCGACATCCCGGGCCGCGCCGTGGTGGGATGGCGGGATGAAGCAGCCCGACTACGCACCCGGTCAGCCTGGGTGGATCCGCGATCTCGGCCCCACGGGGCTGCGCGTCTCCGCCGTCTGCCTCGGCGGCGGTCCGCTCGGCAGCATGCCCGCCCTGTTCGGCCGCGACGTTTCCGCCGACGAGGGCGTCGCGACGGTCCTGGCGGCCCTCGACAGCCCGATCCGTTTCATCGACACCTCGAACGCGTACAGCGACGGCGAGAGCGAGCGGCGCATCGGCGCGGCGCTGGTGGAGGCCGGAGGTGTGCCCGAGGGCGTCGTCATCGCCACCAAGGTTGACCCGGCGGGCAGGGACTACTCCGCCGACCGGGTGCGCGCGTCGGTGGCCGAGAGCCGCGAGCGCCTCGGCATCGACAAGCTGCCCCTGGTCCACCTCCACGACCCCGAGTCGTTCGACTTCGCGACGATGTCCGCGCCGGGCGGCCCGGTCGAGGCCCTGGTCCGGCTGAAGGAGTCCGGCGAGGTCGGTGCGATCGGCCTGGCGGGTGGGCGCGTCCAGGAGATCGCCAAGTACCTGGACCTCGGGGTGTTCGACGTCCTGCTGGTGCACAACCGCTGGACGCTGGTCGACCGCAGCGCGGGCCCGCTGCTCGACGAGGCCGTCCGCCAGGGGATGGGCATCCTCAACGCGGCGGTCTACGGCGGCGGGATCCTGGCGTACCAGGCCGGAGGGCCGACGACGTACGGCTACCGCCCCGCGCCGCCCGAGACGCTGGCCGCGGTCGAGGCGATGCGGCGGGTGTGCTCCGACTTCCACACCGACCTCGGCACCGCGGCGCTGCAGTTCTCGCTGCGGGACCCGCGGATCGCGTCGACCATCGTCGGCATGAGCCGCCCCGGCCGGGTCGCCCGCACGCTCGACCTCGCCTCGGAGCCGCTGCCGGACGCCATCTGGCCCGCGCTCGAGGCGCTCCTGCCGCCCGAGCACGCGTGGGTCGACGCGGGATAGCGTCGGGGCCATGAGTCACGTCGTGGTCACCGGTGGGTCAGGCAAGCTCGGTCGTGCGGTCGTGGAGGACCTCGCCGAGCACGGGTACGACGTCGTCAACGTCGACACGGCCCCGCCACCGGCCGGGCAGCGGGCGGTGTTCAGCCGCGTCGACCTCACCGACCTGGGTCAGGTGACCGAGGCGCTGACCGGCATCGACGACCGCTACGACGGCGTCGACGCGGTGGTCCACCTCGCGGCGATCCCCGCGCCGGGCCTGCGCCCGAGCGGCGCGACGTTCGCCAACAACGTCGTGTCCACCCACCACGTGTTCAGCGCCGCCCGTCGGGCAGGCATCAAGAACGTCGTGTGGGCCTCGAGCGAGACCGTGCTGGGCCTGCCCTTCGAGACGCCCCCGCCGTACGTCCCGGTCGACGAGGAGTACGCGGTCCGCCCGGAGAGCACCTACTCGCTCGGCAAGGCGGTCGAGGAGGAGATGGCGCGGCACTTCACGCGCTGGGACCCCGACCTCAAGCTCATCGGCCTCCGGTTCTCCAACGTCATGGAGGTCGCCGACTACGCCGCGTTCCCGGGCTTCGCCGACGACCCCCGCAGCCGGATCTGGAACCTGTGGGGCTACATCGACGCCCGTGACGGCGCGCTGGCGGTCCGGCTCGCGCTCCAGAGCGACCTCAAGGGCTTCGAGGCGTTCATCGTCGCCTCGCCGGACACCGTGCTGGAGCGGCCGTCGGCCGAGCTCGTCGCCGAGTACTTCCCGGACGTCCCGGTCGCCCGGCCGATCGAGGGCCGCGAGACGCTCTTGTCCATCGACAAGGCCCGGCGCCTGCTCGGTTACGACCCGCAGCACAGCTGGCGCGACGAGGTGTAGCCCCACCTCACGTATCAGCCCGCTCCCGCGGCGCCCTTTCGGGGCAGACCACGAGCCAGGGAGCCACTGATGAGCACCGCCGCACCGTTCGCCTTCCTCGTCCACCCGCGAGCCCGGATCGCCGACGACCTCGCCCGCATCTGGCGCCCGCTCGGGCGCGTGCCGGAGGGGCTCGTCGACGTCGCGGTCCGCAAGCTGCCGCTGCGGCCGTCCGCGATCTCGCGCGTGGACCTGGACCATGAGCCCGTGGGGCACGTGGTGCTCGTGCCGTTCGGCGCGACGCACCTGCTGACGCACCGGCACGAGGGTGTGGCGCGCGTGGGGCACGCGATCGACCACGCCGCGCGGCTGGGCGCGGGGGTGGTGGGGCTCGGGGCGCTGACTGCGACCGTCACGGCGGGCGGGATGACGCTGCGGGGCCGCACGGACATCGGCGTCACCAACGGCAACGCGTACACGGCGGCCATCGTCGAGGACCAGCTGCTGGAGCTGCTCGCCCACGTCCCGGAGCGCCGCGTGGCGGTCGTCGGCGCGACGGGGTCCGTCGGCACCACCCTCGTGCGGCTGCTCGCCCGGGCCGGGTCGGTGGACTCGCTGCTGCTCGTCGCGCGCGGCGCGGCGCGGTTGGCGGCGCTCGCGGCGGAGGTGGGGCCACGGGTGCCGACGAGCACATCGACGGACATCCGCGACGTCCGCGGCTGCGACGCCGTGGTGCTGCTGACCGCGTCGAGCGAGGCGCTGCTGGGCGCGGAGCACCTGGCCCCCGGCGCGCTCGTGCTCGACGCGACCCAGCCGCGCAACACCTCGCCCGGCCTCACGGCCGCCCGGCCCGACGTCACGGTGGTCGACGGCGGCGTCGTCTCGATCCCCGGCATGGCGCTCAAGGGCGCCGACATCGGGCTGCCGCGCGGGCAGGCGTACGCGTGCTTCGCGGAGACGTTCCTGCTCGGGCTCGCCGGCCACACCGGACACTTCTCGATCGGCGTGCCGACGCTCGACCAGGTGGAGCACGTGCGCGGCCTGGCCCTGCGGTTCGCGCGGCACGGGTTCGGCGCGGCGCTGCCGGCGAGCTTCGGCCGCCCCCTCGTCGGTGCCCGGTGAAGCGCGTCGTCCTGCTGGGGGGCGGGTACGTCACCCTGCGCGCCTACGGCGCCCTCACCCGACGGCTCCGCGGCGAGCTGAACCGCGGCGAGGTCGAGATCGTCGTGCTCGCCGCCGACACCGTGCACAACTTCCACGGGTTCACCGGCGAGGTCGTCGCCGGGCTGCTGCCCCTCGCGCTCACGCAGACGCCGCTGACCGAGGCCATGCCGCGCGCCCGCGTCGTGCACGCCCGCGTCACCCGGGTCGACCTCGTGGCTCGCCGGGTGCACTACACGGCCGACGACGCCGAGCACCGGATGGGGTACGACGCGCTCGTCGTCGGCACCGGTGCGCGGGAGCCGCTCGACGGCCTCGACGGTCGGGTCCTCACCCTGCGCGGCCCGGGCGACCTCGCGGACCTGCTCCAGCACGTGCGCGTGGTCGACGGGCCGGTCGTGGTGGTCGGAGGTGGGCTCGCGGGCGTCGAGCTCGCCGCCGCGCTCGCGGTCCGCACCCCGGACGTGGTGCTCGTGCAGTCGGCCGACCGCGTCGTGCCCGCCCTGTCGCCCAGGCTCGCGGCACGCTGCGTCGCGGAGCTGGAGCGCCTCGGGGTCGACGTCCGCACGGGCCTGCGGGTTGCCGCGGCCGACGACGAGTCGGTGACGCTCTCGGACGGGTCCGTCGTCGGCACCCGGGCGGTCCTGGCGACGACCGGTCAGCGCGCGGTCGCCCTGCCCGGCCTCGAGACCCTTCCTCGCGACGAGCGCGGCCGCCTGGTCACCACGCGCGAGCTGCTCGTCGCGCCCGACGTGTGGTCCGCCGGCGACGCGGCCTCGGTCGCCCACCCGCGCACCGGCGTGCCCGTCACCGCCAACGCGCTCTGGGCGATCAAGGCCGGTGACCACGTCGGTCGCAACGTGGCCCGCGCGCTGACGGGTCGGCCGGGTCTGCGCTTCCGCTACCTCGGGCTGGGTCAGGCGGCGTCGTTCGGCGTCGGCCGCGGCGTCGCGGACCTCTACGGGATCCCGCTCACCGGCTGGGTCGCGTGGCTCCTGCGGGTGGGGTTCTTCGTCCGGTTCATGCCGTCGCGATCGCGCGCCCTGCGGGTCCCCGGGGAGCTGGTCCGCCGGTCCCGTCCCACCCCGGCGCTGCCCGCGGTCCCCGCTCGACGCTGATCCGTCGCGAGGCTCCCACCTGGTCCTCGAATCGTGCGAGTGTGGTCGCGACAGCGATCTCGCGACGAGGCGGAGAGGGCATGGCGGAGACGGACGCGACGACCTTCCTGGCCAGCGACGTGCCGGTCGACCTCGACAACTGCGCGCGCGAGCCCATCCACGTCCCCGGCAGCGTCCAGCCGCGGGGCGTGCTGCTCGCGGTGACCGAGCCCGACCTCGTCGTGCGGCATGCGTCGGACAACGTCGGGTCGGTGCTCGGGCACGCCGTCGACGACGTGCTGGGACGGACGCTCGCGGACGTGCTGGGGCCTCAGGGTGCCGACGTCCTCGAGCTGCACGTACGCACGTGGGGCAACCTGCGGGCGCGCAACCCCATCCTGGTCACGGCCGCCACGCCTGACGGCGACCTCGAGCTCGACGCGGTGCTGCACCGCGTCGCGGTCGACGAGGACACCCTGCTGGTCGTCGAGCTGGAGCTGGCCTCGGGCCCTCGGCCCTTCTCGTTCCCGAACACCTACCAGGCCGTGCGCGGCGCGGTCGAGCAGCTGAACCACACGCACGAGCTCGCGCAGCTCTACGACGTCACCGCGCGCGAGGTGCGCGCGCTCACCGGGTTCGACCGCGTGATGATCTACCGCTTCGACGCGGAGTACAACGGCGAGGTCGTCGCCGAGGCCATGCGGACCGACCTCAACCCGTTCCTCGGCCTGCACTACCCCGCGAGCGACATCCCGCCGCAGGCCAGGGCGCTGTACGAGAAGAACTGGGTCCGGCTCATCTCGGACGTGGACTACGTGCCGGCGCGGATCCGGCCCGGTCTCGACGAACGCTCCGGCCAGCCGCTCGACCTCACGCACTCGATCCTGCGCAGCGTCTCGCCGATCCACCTCGAGTACCTGCGGAACATGGGCGTCGCCGCGTCGATGTCCATCTCGCTGCTGCGCGACGGTCGGCTGTGGGGGCTGATCGCGTGCCACCACTACTCCGGCCCGCACGAGCCCCCGTACGGCGTGCGCGCGGCCGCGGAGTTCCTCGGCTCGACGCTGTCGCTCCGCCTGGTCGCGCGCGTCGAGGAGGACGAGCTCGAGGAGCGGATCCGCGCGGCGCGCACGCAGGCACGGGTGCTCGCCGCCAGCCGGGACGAGGACCGCGCGCTCGCGACGGCGCTGGTCACCGGGACGGCGCTGCTCGACCTGGTGCCGGCGCAGGGCGCGGTCGTCGCGGCGGACCGGGTCGTCGACTCGGTCGGGCGCGTGCCGGCCGACGTCGCGCGGCTGCTCGCGTGGGTGGCCGAGCAGCCGGCCGAGGTGGTGGTCCGGGGCGCGCTCGGGACCGAGGAGCCGGACCTCGCGGCGACGCTGCCCGACGTGGCCGGGCTGCTCGCGCTGCGCCTGCCGGACGGACAGGCGCTCGTCTGGCTGCGGCACGAGGCCGTGCACAACGTGGACTGGGGCGGCGACCCGCACAACAAGGAGATCGCGCGCGGCGAGGGCGACGACGTCCGGCTCAGCCCCCGCAAGTCCTTCGCGCTGTGGCGGGAGACCGTGCGCGGGCAGTGCCAGCCGTGGTCGGACCGCGAGGTGCGCTCGGCCGAGGAGCTGCGCGGCCACCTGCTCGAGGTGCTGCTCGAGCGCGCCCGCCTGCAGGTCCGCGCGGCCGAGACGGTGCAGCGCAGCCTGCTGCCCGCGTCGCTGCCGTCCCCCGACGGGTGGACGGTCGAGGCGCGCTACGAGCCCGCCGCCCGTGGTCGGGTCGGCGGCGACTGGTACGACGCCCTGATGCTGCCCGACGGGCTGCTGGCGGTCGTCGTCGGCGACGTCGCCGGTCACGGGCTGTCCGCCGCCGCCGCGATGGGCCAGATCCGCAACGCGCTGCGCGCGTACCTGCTGCGCGGTGACTCCACGTCCACCACGGTCGGGGCCCTCGACCACGTCGTGCGCTGGACGATGCCGTCGGAGATGGCGACCGTCATCATCGCGCTGGTGGACACGGCCACCGGCGAGGTGACGCTGTCGGCAGCCGGGCACCCGCGGCCGCTGCACCTGCGGACCGACGGCGCGGCCGTCCTGCTCGACCTCCCGGTGGACCGGCCGCTGGGCGTCGGCTCCGGCGTCGTGCCGACGGGCACGCTGCACCTGGGGCCCGGGGCCGGGCTCGTCCTCTACAGCGACGGCGTCGTGGACTCGCGCCAGACCTCGCTGCGCGACGGGCTGCAGAGGCTGCGGCGGGTGGTCGACCGTTCCGACCAGCCCGATCGAGCCATCGACATCGACCAGGTGCTGCGGGAGTGTCACGACCCCGACTCGATCGACGACGTGACCCTCCTGCTGCTGCGCCGGCGCGGCTAGCAGATGCGGCGGTCGGGTACCGTCCTGGCGTGAGCCTGCGACGCACCCTGGCACGCGCCTACTGGCGCCTGAGCCGCTGGACCCTGCGGACGGAGCGCGTGCCCGTGGACGGGGCCGGCCTGCTCATCGGCGCCCCGCACACGTCGAACTGGGACTTCATCCTCATGCTCGCCATCTCCGGCGAGGCCGGCCTGAAGATCCGCTGGCTCGGCAAGCACCAGCTGTTCAAAGGCCCCGCCGGTCCCGTCATGCGGGCGCTCGGCGGCATCCCCGTCGACCGTCGCGACCCGGCCGGGCTCGTCGACGAGCTGGTCGCCCGGATCCAGGGCGGCGACCGCTTCTACCTGGTGGTGACGCCCGAGGGCACCCGCAGCGGCGCGGGCTGGAAGTCGGGCTTCTACCGCATCGCGCGGGCCACGGACCTGCCGGTGACGCTGGGCTACGTCGACCGCACGACGATGACGACGGGCCTGGGGCCGACGTTCCGCCTGACCGGCGACGTCGCCGCCGACATGGACCGGGTCCGGGCCTTCTACGCCGACAAGTCCGGCTTCGCGCCGTCGCGGCGCACGGAGCCGCGGCTGCGCGAGGAGACGCCGCCCGAGGCGGAGCGTCCGGCCGCCTGATCGGGCGGCTGTCGGAGGTCGTCGCTACCGTCGGAAGATGGACGAGTTCGACTGGTCGATCCTGAGCATCCCGACGCCGAAGGCGGTGGTGCGCGGGCAGCTCGAGTTCTCGTGGTGGGAGCTCGGGCGGCGGCTCGAGACCGTGACGCAGGACGAGTTCGTCTGGGAGCCCGGGCCCGGCGCGCTCAGCGTCCGGCGTCGGGCGGACTCGACCGCGCCGCGCACGTTCGGCGTCGGTGAGTGGGTGGTCGAGTGGCCGCCGTCGGGGGACTTCCCGGGGCCCCGCACCATCGCCTGGCTCGTCGCGCACCTGACCGAGGTGCTGACCGAGCGGTGGGACTGGACGTTCGGGGACCACCAGGCCCGCCGGCCCACCCTGACCTACTCGGGCGAGGTCGGCCCGGCGGTCGCGGAGCTCACCCGCATCGCGGACCTGTGGCGCACCGGCATCGCGGAGATGTCGGACGACGACATCTTCACGGTCGGGTTCAGCCAGGCCACCGAGATCGACGCGCAGGCGCCGTTCGCGCACCTGGTCCAGCACGTCAACCGCGAGATCATCCACCACGGGTCGGAGATCTTCACGCTCACCGACCTCTGTCGCGTCCAGGGAGGCGCTCATGTCTGAGAACCACGTCGCCCGCGCGTCCGTCGAGATCCCGGCCCGTGCCGAGACCGTCTGGGACACGCTGGTCGACCCCGAGGCCACCTGGATGATGGGCGCGCACGTGACCAGCACGTACGTGGTCGGCGTGCCGATCACGTTCGACGGCGAGTGGGACGGCAAGCCGTTCCAGGACCACGGCGAGATCCTCGAGGTCGACCGACCCAGGCGGCTGCGGTACACCCACTACTCGCCACTGAGCGGGCAGCCCGACCTGCCCGAGAACTACCACCACCTGACCTTCACGTTCGACGAGAACGACGGGTCGACCACGGTGACGCTCGAGCAGGACGGCAACGGCTCGGCGGAGGAGGCGGCGCACGCGACGGCGAACTGGGAGCAGGTGCTCGGCGCGCTGCGGGATGCAGCCGCTCCGGATGCGGAAGCGGGCTCGTCGTCATAACGTCGAGGCGTTGCCAACCCGAGAGGAGAGTGATTCTGATGGGTCTCGACGACAAGATCAGCAACGCTGCAGAGGAAACCAAGGGCAAGGTCAAGGAAGCGGCCGGCAAGGTTTCCGACGACGAGCGTCTCGAAGCAGAGGGCAAGGCAGATCAGGCCAGCGCGAACGTGAAGCAGGCCGGCGAGAACGTGAAGGACGCCTTCAAGTGATCTGACCCCGCCTGACGTACGACGCGAAGGCCCCCACCATGGCGGTGGGGGCCTTCGTCGTACCCCGCCGAGATTCGCAACATCTCTTGCGCAATGACTCTTGCGCAATGACTGTTGCGCGTTCTAGAGTCAAGCCATGAGCCCGCACGACGACATCAGCCGCACCGACCGCAGCGACCCCGAGCGCATCCGCGCCCTGGCCCACCCGCTGCGGCTGGCGCTGCTGGAGTACCTGGACGACGTCGGCGAGGCGACCGCCACGCAGTGCGCCAAGCACACGGGCGAGTCGGTGGCCAACTGCTCGTTCCACCTGCGCCTCCTGGCCCGCTACGGGTTCATCGAGCCCGCCGAGCCACGGGGCCGCGAGCGTCCGTGGCGGCCGAGCGCCGACCGCAACTACGTCGTGCCCGACGAGTCCGTCGCGGGGTCGGTGCGGGCCGTCGTCGAGCTGGCGGAGGTGACCGCCCACCAGGAGGTCACCAGCTTCGTGGGCTTCCTGCGCGAGCGCGCGGACCGTGCCGACGAGCTGAAAGGCACCCCGTTGCCGACGTCCCTGACCAAGGACACGTTCTGGGCCACCCCCGACGAGACCGAGGAGCTGCTCGGCGCCATCGGGGCCCTGCTCATGCCCTACATCGACCGCGTCCGCGACTCCGCGGCACGGCCCGCCGGCGCTCGCCTCATGCGCTGGTTCGCGACGAGCCACCCCGACCTCCGGGTCGATCCCGCACCAGGTCCGGAGGTGCCCGACGGTGCCCCCCACCCGAGCTCACCCACCGCATCCGAGGAGGCGTGACATGGTCGCGCTGACGTACGACGTGCGCACCGTGCGCATCCCGATCCCCCGACTCATCGTCCGCTCGTCCCGCGCTCACCTCTCGCGCCCGGTCACCGCGCCGGTCGAGGCCTGGCAGCACGCCGAGCGCCGCCAGCACGAGCTGCGCCGCGACACGCACCTGGACGCGGCCGCCGCGCTGCGTCGCTGACCCGGGTCGCTGCTCGAGCCATCCGCGTGGGCAGCGGCACCGAACCCTGGATGTCCCCTTCCGACGACAGACGACGGATCAGATGTCCCAGGTACAGCTCTCGACGCGACCGGCGCCCGCCGCGCGGCGGGCGGCGCCCTGGGAGAGACTGGCCCGCGTGGAGCGAGGACGGGACGAGGGCGACGTGCCCCGTGCCGCCGAGTCCCTGCTCGCGGCCGTCGCGCACGGCGACGACTCCGCCTTCGCGCAGCTGTACGACGCGCTGGGCCGCGGAGTCTTCGGCACGTGCCTCGGCGTGCTGCGGGACCCGGACCACGCCGCCGAGGTCGCGCAGGAGGTCTGGCTCGAGGTCTGGCGCACGGCGGCCCGCTTCGACCCGACGCGCGGGTCGGCCCGCACCTGGGCGCTGACGCTCGCCCACCGGCGTGCCGTCGACCGGGTCCGCGCCGTGCAGGCCCAGCGCGACCGTGACCAGCGCGTCCTCGACGGGAGCACCGAGCGCGAGTTCGACGTCGTGGCCGACGAGGTCCAGGCCGCGCTCGAGCAGGCCCGCGTCCGTGACTGCCTCGGCTCGCTGACCCCCACGCAGAAGCAGGCCGTCGTCCTCGCCTACTACGGCGGCCGGACCTACCGTGAGGTGGCCGACCAGCTCGCCGCGCCGCTGCCGACCGTGAAGTCGCGGATCCGTGACGGCCTGCTCCGCCTGCGCGACTGCTTGGGGGTGATCGCATGAGCACGTCGTCCCCCGACGACGACGTCCGCTCGCTCCTCGGCGCTTACGCGCTCGACGCGGTCGACCCCGACGAGCGCGCGCTGGTGGAGCAGCTGGTGGCCACCGACGCCTCGGCCGCCGCCGAGCTCGCGCAGCTCACCGCGGTGGCGGCCACCCTGGGCGACGCCGTCGCCGGCGAGCCCCCGGCCGCGCTGCGCGCCTCGGTCCTCGCCGCCGTCGTCGGGACCCCCCAGCTGGGCCGGCTCGCGGGCCCCCGCCCCGCCTTGCCGACGGCCGAGCCCCCGGCCGCCGACGACGCCGGCGTCACTGACCTGGCCGCACGCCGCCGCCCGTCGCGCACGCGCTGGCTCGCCGTCGCCGCCGCGTTCGTCGTCGGCGCCGCCGTGCCGACCGCGCTCGCCATCCAGCAGGCGCAGCGCGCGCACGAGGTCGAGCAGCAGCAGCAGGCGCTCGCGGACCTGCTCACCGACCCGTCGGCGGTCGTCGTCCACGGTGCCGTGACCGGTGGCGGCGCCGCGACGGCGATCCTCACCGACGACGCCGCGCTGTTCAGCGCCGCGGGCCTGCCCGACCCCGGCGACGACCACGTCTACCAGCTCTGGGTGATCGACGGCGACGAGGCGGCTTCCGCCGGCGTCCTGGCCGACGACGACGGCACGGTCCGCCAGCTCGCCGACGACTTCACCGAAGGTTCCGCCCTGGCGATCACGGTCGAACCCTCCGGCGGCTCCACCCAGCCGACGACGACTCCCCTGGTCGTCCTCGCGGCCGCCTGAGAAAAGCCAGTGCGTACCTGCTGGTCAGCGGGCCGCAAGCCGTCAGATTGGGCCGACCGGGTGAAATGGACGTATGTCCGATTTTGGTGGGGGTGACACGCTTCCACGGTCTCTCATGTTGCTCTAATGTCGGACTTGTCAGCGAAAACGGCAAACCCTCTGCAAGGAGGGGACGCAAAGCCACGGGACCTACAGGGTCAGCCGGGCTACCGAACAGACAGGACACCGTCATGGACCAGCGTGGGTTTTCCGTCGACCCGTCCGACACCTCCATCAACCTCACCCCGGCATTCCCGGCTCCGCGCCTGCAGGCGTGGGCGGGGCTCGCTGCTCGTCGCAGCATGATCGAGCTGGTGCCGGCGCAGCGCGAGAACGCCGCGGCCTGAGAGAACGAACGCAGAGCCCCCCGAGACCACGCGGTCCTGGGGGGCTTTGTGATATCGCAGGTCAGCGCGGTGGGACCTTGGTGCCGATCGCGCTGATTGTCCGTTAGCCTCACCACACGGGCTTGCCACTCGGGGCGGCCGCATTTGAGAGAAGGTCGCATGAACAGCTTTGCACAGTGGTTCTGGCTGCTGATCTGGTGGTTCCTGTTCTTCGCCTACCTGGTCATCCTCTTCCAGATCATCGGAGACCTCTTCCGCGACCACGAGCTCAGCGGGTGGTGGAAGGCCCTCTGGATCATCGGGCTGATCTTCATCCCGTTCCTGGTGGCGTTGATCTACGTGATCGCCCGCGGCAGGGGCATGGCGGAGCGTCAGGTGCAGGCCGTCCAGCAGGCCAAGTCGGACACCGACTCGTACATCCGGGAAGTGGCGGCCGGGAAGTCGCCGGCGGAGCACATCGCCGAGGCGAAGGCCCTCCTGGACGCCGGCACGATCGACGCGAACGAGTACGCGCAGCTCAAGGCGAAGGCACTCGCCTGACCTGAGCTCGATCCTCCGGGCCGGTACCCCCACGGGTGCCGGCCCGGAGGCATGTCCGGAGCGTTACAGCTCCCCGGTCCTCTGCAGGTAACGCATCGCCGCCCAGCCGAGCGGGATGCGCAGCCAGTAGGTGGCCACGCGGAAGAGCACGGCGATCGACGTGGCGATACCGGCGTTGATCCCGGTGGCGCCGGTCAGCGTGGTGGCCAGCGCCAGCTCGATGGTGCCGATGCCGCCGGGGGTCGGCACCAGCGCGCCCGCGGTGTTGCCCGCCAGGTAGACCAACGCCACCTGGATCAGGGTGGCCTCCTGCCCGAACGCCGCGAGGCTGGCGTCGAACGCGAAGATGAAGCCGAGCGTCATCAGCAGGTTGCCGCCGAGGGCGAGCGCCAGGCGCCACGGCTGCCCCACCACCTCGATGAGGCGCGGCCAGGTCTGGCGCAGGGTGGGCATCGTCTTGGCCAGCACCCACTGGCGCACCTTGGGCACCAGGAGCCCGGAGGCGACGAGCGCCGCGAGGATGCCGAGCACGAGCAGGACGGCCGGCGAGATCGGCAGCGTGGACTCCGAGTTGCCGGACACGAGGGTCAGCACCAGCAGCAGCCCGAGCGTCACCACGAACTGGCTGACCTGGACCAGGGCGACGGTCGCCGCGGAGAGCGTCGTCGAGACACCGCGCTTCTGAAGCATCCGCAGGTTCAGGGCCGCCGGGCCGATGCCGGCGGGGGCGGCGAGGCCGACGAAGGTCGCCGCCGTCTGCACGAGCGTGGCGTGCCAGAGGGGAAGCTTGACCGGCGAGAACGCGACGAACGCAAGGGCCGCGCCCAGCAGCGTGAGCAGGCCGAGCAGGAACGCGACGACGGTCCACCGCCAGTCGCCGGCCGCGAGCGCCGAGGTGATCTCGTTGATGTTGATGCTGGTGATGACGAAGACGATGGCCGCGATCGGCACGACGATGGTCAGCACCGTGCGCGCGCCGAACCGCACCAGCTGCTGCGGCTCCACGTCGGCGTCGGGCAGGTGCGCGACGAGCGCCGACCGCAGCTCGGCGAGCACCTTCTTGTCGGCGCGCATCTCGTTGCGGGTGAGCCGCGGCAGCGTGATCGTCTGCAGCAGCGGGCCGATCTCGGCGATGAGGTCCTCGGAGAGCACGGCCACGGCCGAGTCGAGGGCCCGGGTCGCGCCGACGCGCAGGGCGAGGAGCGCGACCAGCTGGGTGACATCCATGCGGCGGGCCAGCTGGGAGGACGCGACGTCGCCCTGCTCCCAGCTGGTCACCCAGACCACGGGGCGACCGACCACCGTCTCGACGAGCAGGACGTCGCTGGTCAGCGACCGGTGGGCGATGCCGGCGTCGTGCGCGAGCTGCAGCTGTGCCCAGATCTCCTGCAGCAGGTCGTCGGTGAGCTCTGTCGGGTCGAGGTCGCCCAGCGGCACCGCGCGCCCGGGCCGCTCCTGGACCAGCAGCATCGAGTCGTCCGCCTCGGCGATGCTCAGCAGCTTCGGTGTGCGGACCCCGGCGGCCCGCGCGGCGTACGCCAACAGGGCCGTGCGCTCGGCGGCCTGGCGCAGCGACACCACGGACCGGCCCTCGATGCCGCGCATCCGCAGCGATCGCCACAGGCGGGTGAGCATGCCGACCACCTGGCGGTCGCCGTCGATGACGACCAGGTCCAGCTCGTCGCCGTCGGCCGTCGTGAGCTCGTACAGGCGGTGGGCGGTCGATCGCGTCAGCGCGCGGGCGGCCGGGCCGCCGTCGAGCGCGGGTTCGCCGGCGGGGGCGTCCTCGGTGGTCTCGTCGGCCACCCGCAGCAGCCGGACCGGGTCGAAACCCGCCCGTCGGACCCCGGCGACGAGGCTCGCGCCGTAGGCGCGCTCGGACTGCACGCCGGACAGGTACCGGATCCCCAGGCCGGTGATGCGGCCGAGGAGGAACGAGACGACCAGCCCGGGCAGCGACACCCCGGCCGTGATGAGCAGGACGCCGATCGCGATCCACAGCAGGTTCCACGACCATTTGACGGTCTTGCGACGTCCGCGCGGACCGACCACGGTGAGCAGGCCGACGAGGAGCGCGACGTACCCCGGCAGCGTCACGACCCACTCGCCGTCCGACCGGATCGACATCCCGATGGTCAGCTCGTCGGACCCGAACGTGCGGATGGCCCAGAGCACGGCCTCGTTGAGCATCAGCGCGGCGAGGGCCGCGATCAGGCCCTCGAGCAGCTGGCGACCGAGGCGGCGGAACGCGAGCTCGGTGATGACGGCCAGCGGGACCGCGAGGACGACGAAGACCTCGAGGCTTCGGCGGGGCACGAAGAGGATCCGGTTCAGCAGGGTGGCGAAGCCCTGGACGTCCTCGGCCACCCCGGACGTGGTGTTGTGCGCGTACGTCGCCAGGACCAGGACGAGCGCGACGCCCAGCGCGGACAGGATGGTGCCGAGCAGGTCGCTCGGGTGGTGCACGCGGACGGCGGGGACGTCGACGATGTCGACACCGGCTGTGCGGTCGGTTCCGTCGGTTCCGTCGGTGGAGGGCGTCCCCGACGCGGGCGCGACGGTTCCGGTGGGCGCGGTGTCGTCGGCAGCCGTGGCCGCGTCGACGTCCGCGCGACTGGCGGGCGTCGCGGACATACGGGCGAGTCTAGGCAGCCGTGCCGTCCGCGCCCGGCAGGGCTGGCCCACGACGTTGTCGGGCTCGTCACGGTGGCCCGTGGCCTGGATGGACGGTTGCGCGCCGTTCGGGTGCGCTGTCGGGATCGTCCACTAGCGTGACCGCGAAGGGGGTGTCCCCTCGACCGACGTCCTTCGTGCTGACATCTTGTGGAGGCCCCGATGCCCGACGACCTGACCGCCGCCGCCGCTGACGCCACCGCGCTGCGCCGCATCTGGTGGCTGCCGGTCCTGCGTGGCGTGGTGCTGCTGATCCTCGGCCTGTTCATGCTCGTGCAGCCGCTCGGGACCGTGAAGGCGCTCGTGTGGGTGTTCGGGGTGTTCGCCATCATCGACGGCCTCATCGCCATCGCGCAGTGGCTGAGCAACCGCAAGGAGCCGGGCGCGGGCTGGTGGCTGGTCTCAGGACTGGTCGGGATCGCCTTCGGCATCATCGCCGTCGTCTGGACCGGCCCCACCGCGCAGGTGGTCTTCTACCTGATCGCGCTCTGGGTGCTGGTGATCGGCGCGCTCGGGATCATCGCCGCGGTGGTGCTCTACCGGTCCCGGGACATCGGCTGGTACTGGGTGCTGACGTTCGGGCTGATCTCGTTCCTGTTCGGGCTGCTGCTGATCATGAACCCGCAGACGTCGGTGAGCGTCATCATCGTGCTGCTGGGCCTGTTCGCGTTCGTCGGCGGAGTCGTGCTCGTGGTCAGCGGGTTCGCGACGAAGCAGATGGCCAACGACCTGGACAAGGGCACGGCCACGGCCCAGCGCCCGGCTAGTTGAGCCCCAGGGCCGCGATCCACGCGGCGGGGATCAGCGCGTAGCCGACGAACACGACCATGTCCATGATCGTGTGCGCCACCACGAGCGGCATGACCCGTCGCTTGCGCCGGTAGTACTCGGCGAACACCAGGCCCATGATCGCGTTCCCGACGAACGCGCCCCAGCCCTGGTACAGGTGGTACGAGCCGCGCAGGAGCGCACTGGTGACGACGATCATCGGCGCGCTCCAGCGCAGCTCGCGCAGCCGCTCCATGAGGTAGCCGACGACGATGACCTCCTCCAGCAGCGCGTTCTGCAGCGCGGCGAGGAGCAGCACGGGGATGGTCCACCAAGCGGCGTTGAGGGCCGACGCCTGCACCTGGACCGCGAGCCCCAGGACGCGGGCGACCGCGTACAGCCCGAGCCCGGGGATCCCGATCAGCGCCGCGAGCCCCACGCCGACGCCCAGGTCCCGCCACGGCCGCGTGAGATCGAGGCCGATCCGGCGGATCGCCGACTTCCCGTTGGCCGACAGCAGGTACAGGGCCAGCGCGACCGGGACCAGCGCGAACCCGATCTGCAGCAGCTGGTACGTGAGGTCCAGCCACGGGCGCGGCGACCGGCTCGGGTTGAGCGTCGTCGACTGCTCGCCCAGGGGCGGCCCGGCGGTGAGGCGGTCGATGATGTTGACCACCGCGTAGAGCCCCGACCTGCCCAGCGACAGGCCGAGCACGATCCAGATCTCCGTGGTGAGCCGGCGGCGGTAGGCCCGCTGGCTCGGCGGCGGCGCGGTGGTCTGTGCAGCGGGCACGTCGACGTCGGTGCGCGCGGGAGCGTACGGGCTCGCCCCGTCGGGCGTCGGCGTCGGCGCTGTCATGGGCGCAGCGTAGGCCGCCTCCCTGGACGCCACCTGGACGCCCGCTGGGCACGGACCGGCCCCGGGGCTCGCCGACCTCCGAAGTCCCGAAAGGGGTTGTGCTCGCGTTTGTCGCAAACTACTTTGTACTGCAAAGTCGAGGAGCGACGATGAGCAGCGATCAGCCCGACGAGCTGGCGGCGAGCGAGTCCGATGCCGCGCCCGAGATCGCGGACGCGCTCGCGATCATCGCCGCGCAGCGGCTGCGGGCCGCGGACGTGCGGCCGTCGAGCGCCCTGATCTACGGGGTGTGGGGCGCGGTCTGGCTGGTCGGGTACGGGGCGATGTGGCTGACGGCTCGCGACGACGACACACCGTCGGTGGCGGCGGGCGTGGTCGCGGTCGCGGGCGGGGTGCTCGCACTCGTCGTGACGATCGTGCACATCACGAGGCGGACGCGCGGGATCGCCGGGGCGAGCGCGCGGCAGGGCGCGATGTACGGGTGGGCATGGGCGATCGGGTTCCTGGCGCAGAGCATGATCGTCGGCGGTCTCGCGCGGGCCGGGGCGTCGAACGAGGTCACCGCGCTGGCCGCCAACGCGATCGCCGCCCTGGTCGTGGGCCTGCTGTACCTCACCGGCGGCGTCCTCTGGCGGTCGAGCGCGATGTACGTGCTCGGCGGCTGGATCGCGCTGGTCGGCGCGGGGGCGGCGCTCGCGGGACTGCCCGGGTCGTACCTGCTCATGGCGCTGGCGGGCGGCGGCGGGATGCTCGCCGCCGCCGCGGTCGAGGCAGTGCGCGGCCGTGGCTGAGGTCGAGCTGGACCCGGTCATCCACGCGCAGGCCCGGCTCCGCGTGGTCGCGACGCTGGCGTCGCTGGGCGCCCACGACCGCATCGCGTTCCCCCGGCTGCAGAAGCTGCTGGACATGACGGCGGGCAACTTGTCGACCCACCTACGCCGACTGGAGGAGGCGGACTACGTGACGATCACCAAGACGCACGAGGGCCGGACACCGGCCACCTACGTGGCTCTCACGCTGACCGGGAGGTCGGCGTTCGAGCGATACACGCGCTCGCTGCGGGCGCTGCTGGACGGTGCCTCGTGAACGCCGTCGTGGAGCTGGTCGGGGTGACCCGGACGTTCGGCGCGGTGACCGCGCTTTCCGACGTGTCGCTGACGGTCGGCGAGGGTGAGCTGGTCGGGCTGCTCGGGCCCAACGGCGCGGGAAAGACGACGCTGCTCAGCCTGGTCAGCGGACTGCGGAAGCAGGACTCCGGCGACGTGCGGCTCTTCGGCGGCGACCCGCGCCGGGCGTCGTCGCGGATCGGGCTCGGGACCACGCCGCAGGAGACGGGCCTGCCGCCGACGCTGACGGTCGGGGAGGTGGTCGACCTCGTCGCGAAGCACTACCCGGCACCGATGACGCGCGCCGAGGTGCTCGCGCGGTTCGGGCTCGAGGACCTGGTCGGGCGCCAGACGGGTGGGCTGTCCGGCGGGCAGAAGCGGCGGCTGGCGGTCGCCCTCGCGCTGGTCGGCCGGCCGCGGCTGGTGCTCCTGGACGAGCCGACCACCGGGCTCGACGTCGAGGCGCGGCACATCCTCTGGCAGGCGCTGCGCGACTACCACGCCGACGGTGCGACCGTGCTGCTGACCAGCCACTACCTCGAGGAGATCGAGGCCCTGGCCGACCGGGTCGTGGTCATCGGCGGGGGTCGCGTGCTCGCCGACGACAGCCTCGCGTCGGTGCTCGGGCTCGTGGCCTTGCGGCGCGTGATCCTGTCGCTGCCGGCCTCGTCGACGGTCGACCTCGCGCGCCTTCCGGGGGCGGCGAGCGCCCAGCAGGCTCCCGACGGGCGGTGGACGGTCCTCGCCAACGACGCGGACCGACTGGTGCGCGCGCTCGTCGTCGAGGACGTGCCGTTCCGCGACCTCGAGATGCGCGGGGCCTCGCTGGAGGAGGCCTTTTTGGCGCTGACGCACGAGTCCCACGAGTCCCATGAGCAGGAGGTCGCCCGATGAGCACCGTCGCCCTGACGCCCCGGCCGTTCTGGGCGCTTGCCGTGCTGCACGCCCGGTTCCAGTTCCTGGAGACCATCCGGATCCCCATCGCCGTCATCGGCAACCTGCTGTTCCCGTCGCTGGCGCTGCTGTTCTTCGTCATCCCGCAGCGGGCGGTGGCCGACGACCCGGGGATCGCCACGGCCGCGATCGCGCAGCTCGGGGTTTTCGCAGTGATGTCGACGTGCCTGTTCTCGTTCGGCGTCGGCGTCTCCGAGGACCGCGCGCTGCCGTTCGACCCGTTCCTGCGCACCCTGCCGGCCGGAGCCGGGCCGCGGCTGGTCGGCCGCGTGCTCAACGGCGTCCTCTGGTCGTACCTGGCGCTGGTCCCGCTGGTGCTGCTCGGTGCGGTCGCGACCGCGGCCACCGTCACGCCGTCGCAGGCGCTCGCGGCGATCGTCATGGTGCCCGCCGTGGCCGTGCCGTTCCTGCTCCTCGGGCTGTCGATCGGGTACCGGCTGAGCTCGAAGGCCGCGATCGCCGTCGTCCAGGCGACCCTGTTCCCGCTCGCGTTCGCCGGCGGCCTGTTCCTGCCGCCCGAGGCGTTCCCGGCGTGGCTCGACGCGATCTCGAAGCTGCTCCCGTCGAGGGCCGCCCGCGACCTGGCCGTGCAGGCCGTGACCGGCTACCCCGCCTACGGCTACGCGGTGCTGGTGATCCTGTCGTGGACGGTGCTGTTCGCCGCCATGGCGGTGACGGCGTACCGCCGCGACGAGGGCCGCCGGTTCCACTGACGCGCGTCAGGCGAAGCGGCGCAGGCGGAGCGAGTTGCCGACGACGAGCACCGAGGAGAACGCCATGGCCGCGCCCGCGATCATCGGGTTGAGCAGGCCGAGCGCGGCCAGCGGGATCGCGGCGACGTTGTAGGCGAACGCCCAGAACAGGTTCTGCTTGATCACGCGCAGCGTGCGGCGGGACAGCCGGATCGCGTCGCCGGCGGAGCGCAGGTCGCCGCGGACCAGCGTGATGTCGGCGGCCTCGATCGCCACGTCGGTGCCGGTGCCCATGGCCAGGCCGAGGTCGGCGGTGGCCAGGGCGGCGGCGTCGTTGACCCCGTCGCCGACCATCGCGACGCGGGCGCCCTCCCCCTGGAGGCGTGCGACGACCGCCACCTTGTCGGCGGGCAGGACGTGGGCGACGACGTCGTCGTCGGCGATGCCGACCGCACGTGCCGCCGCCCGTGCCGCGCCCGCGTTGTCACCCGTCAGCAGGACCGGGCGCAGGCCCAGGGCGCGGAGCTCGGCGACGGCCTGCGCGGAGGTCGCCTTGACCGGGTCACGCAGGACGAGGACGCCGCGCGGTGAGCCGTCCCACGCGACCATGACGGCGGTTGCTCCGTCGGCCTCGGCCGCGTCGAACGGCTGCTGGAACGCCACGGGGTCGATGCCCTGGTCCCGGAGCCAGGCGGGGCGGCCGACGAGCACGCGACGGCCCAGGCCGACGCCCGAGTGCGCCGTGCGGACGACGCCGGAGACGCCGTGGCCGGCCTCGGCGCGGAAGTCGTGCACCTGGTCGGCGCCGATGACCACGCCGTCCGCACCGGTCGGGCCGTCCGTGGTGAGCACGGCGGCCGCGATGGCCCGGCCGATCGGGTGCTCCGCCAGCTGCTCGACAGCGGCGGCGTAGCGCAGGACCTCCGGCTCGCCGAGCACCTCGACGAGCGCCATCCGGCCCTCGGTGACGGTCCCGGTCTTGTCCAGCACGACCGTGTCGACGGTGCGCGTCTGCTCGAGGACCTCGGGGCCCTTGATGAGGATGCCCAGCTGCGCGCCGCGGCCCGTGCCGACCAGCAGCGCGGTCGGGGTCGCCAGGCCGAGGGCGCAGGGGCAGGCGATGATCAGGACGGCGACGGCCGCGGTGAACGCGGCCTGCACGCCGGAGCCGCTCAGCAGCCAGGCGGCCAGCGTGCCGACGGCGAGCACCAGGACCACGGGGACGAACACCGCCGAGATGCGGTCGGCCAGGCGCTGCACGGGGGCCTTGCCGGTCTGGGCCGTGGCGACGAGCCGACCGATCTGCGCCAGCCGCGTCTCCGCACCCACGCGCGTGGCCCGCACGACGAGCGCGCCGGACGTGTTGAGGGTGGCGCCGGTGACCTCGTCGCCGGGGCCGACGTCGACCGGCACCGGCTCGCCCGTGAGCAGCGAGGTGTCGAGCGCGGACGTGCCGCGGACCACGACGCCGTCGGTGGCGACCTTCTCGCCGGGGCGGACGGCGAACTCGTCGCCGACCACGAGCCGCTCGACCGGGACCCTCTGCTCCGTGCCGTCGACCAGCAGCGCGACGTCCTTGGCGCCGAGGTCGAGCAGCGCGCGCAGGGCGTCGCCGGCGCGGCGGCGGGAGCGGTGCTCGGCGTACCGACCGGCCAGCAGGAACGTGGTGACGACGGCGGCGACCTCGAAGTAGAGCTCGGGAACGTCCATGCCCGACTCGGCGCGCGGCCAGAGGGACGGCGTCATCACCAAGCCGAGCTCGCCCGCGCCACCGAACAGCAACGCCCACAGCGACCAGCTGGTCGCCGCGATGATGCCGATCGAGACCAGCGTGTCCATGGTCGAGGCGCCGTGCCGGGCGGCGCGGAAGGCGGCCCGGTGGAACGGCCACGCGGCCCACGTGGCGACCGGCAGGGCGAGGGCGGCGACGACCCACTGCCAGCCGGTGAGCTGCAGCGCGGGGATCATCGACAGCAGCAGGACCGGGACGGTCAGCACGACGGCGACCCGCAGCCGCGCGCGCAGCTCGGTGCCGCGGGCGTCGGTGGGGGCGGACGTGTCCTCGTCCGGGTCCATGTCCTGGCCCGGAGCCATCGCGTGGCCGGAGAGCGCGTGCTCGAACGGGTCCATGTCGTGGTGCACGAACTCGGCGGACGAGCCGTGCGGTACGGGGCGGGCGCCGACCACCCGGGCGTCGTACCCCGCGGAGCGCACGGCGGCGACCAGCGCCTCGGTGTCCAACGCGACCCCGTCGGTCATCGTGACGCGCGCGGACTCCAGCGGCAGGTTCACGGTCGCCTCGACACCGGGGAGCCGGTTGAGCTTCTTTTCGACGCGCGCGACGCAGGAGGCGCAGGTCATGCCCTCGATCGCGAGATCGACGGTCTCCGAGGTCATAGCAAGGACCTCCGCGGCGTGACCGCGTAGCCGGCCTCGACGACCGCCTCCGACACCGCGGCGTCGGTCAGCGGGGCCTCGGAGACGACGGACACGGTCGACGACCCGCCGACCGTCAGCTGGACCGTCACGTCGTGCACGCCGGGCAGGGCGGTCAGCTCGGAGGTGACCGCGGCGACGCAGTGGCCGCAGGTCATGCCGTCGACGCCGAACGTGGTGGTGGTGCTCATGTGGGGACTCTCCTTCACGAACGGACGAGGCGGGCGATGGCGTCGGAGGCTTCCTTGACCTTCGCCGCGCCCTCCTCGGGGGACTGGCGGGCGGCGTCGACGACGCAGTGGGCGAGGTGGTCCTCGACCAGCCCGATGCTCACGGCCTGCAGCGCCTTGGTGACGGCGGCGACCTGCGTGAGGATGTCGATGCAGTAGACGTCCTCGTCGACCATCCGCGCGATGCCGCGGACCTGGCCCTCGACCCGGCGCAGACGCTTGAGGTAGTCGTCCTTGGCGTCGGTGTAGCCGTGCATGGGGTGCCTCTTTCGTCGGCGAGCGGGTGCTTCTCTGGCAACACGATACCCCTAGGGGGTATTCCGTCGCCGGTCGAGGGGCACAATCGCTGCATGCGGGTCTCGGCGAAGGCGGACTATGCGGTGCGGGCGTGCGCCGAGCTGGCGTCGTCCCCGCACGGCGACCCGGTGCGGGCCGACGACCTGGCGGTCGGGCAGCAGCTCCCCGTCGCGTTCCTCGAGCGGATCCTGGGCGACCTGCGCCGCGGCGGCGTGGTCTCCAGCGTGCGCGGTCGCTCCGGCGGCTACCGGCTGGCGCGGCCGGCCGACGAGATCACGCTCGCCGACGTGATCCGTGCGGTCGACGGCCCGCTGGTCACGGTCCGCGACGAGCGGCCGACCGAGCTCGAGTACGCGGGCTCCGCGCAGGCGCTGCTCGAGGTCTGGGTGGCGCTGCGCGTGAGCGTCCGCGACGTGCTCGACCAGGTGACGCTCGCCGGCCTGGTGTCGGGCGATCTGCCGCCGACGGTCCACGAGCTGGCCGCTCGGCACGACGCCTGGGTCAACCCGTAGAAGTCAGTCCGTGGGCGCCGTGGCCCGCGCGGCGGCGCGGACGGCGGCCGGGAGCGCCGAGACGATCCGGTCCACCGCGGCGTCGTCGTGCGCGGCCGAGACGAACCAGGCCTCGAACGGTGAGGGCGGCGCGTACACGCCGGACTCGAGGAGCGAGTGGAAGAAGGGCGCGTACCGCCACGACTCGGTGGCCTTGACCGCGTCGTAGTCGCGGGCGCCGCGCGCCGCGGCGTCGGGTCCGAAGAACGTGCTGAACAGGTTGCCGGCCCACTGGATGGCGTGCGGCAGACCCTCGGCGGACAGGGCGGCGCCCAGCTCACGGCGCAGCTGCGCGGAGACGGCGTCGACGCGGGCGTACACGTCCTGGTCGGCGAGGCGCAGCGTGGCGAGGCCCGCGGCCGTGGCGACGGGGTTCCCGGACAGCGTGCCCGCCTGGTAGACGGGACCGACCGGGGCCAGCAGCGCCATGACGTCGCGGCGCCCACCGACCGCGGCGACGGGCAGGCCGCCGCCGATGACCTTGCCGAACGTGTAGAGGTCGGCCGCCCAGCCCTCTCGCAGGCCCTCGAGCCCCCACCAGCCGGAGTAGCCGACCCGGAAGCCGGTGAGCACCTCGTCCTGGATGAGCAGCGCGCCGTGCGTCAGCGTCAGTCGGCGCAACGAGGCGTTGAAGCCCGGCAGCGGCGGCACGACGCCCATGTTGGCGGGCGCGGCCTCGGTGATCACGGCAGCGATGCGGTCGCCGTGCTCGGCGAAGGCGGTCTCGATCGCGGCGAGGTCGTTGTAGGGCACGACGATCGTCTCGGCGGCGACGGCCGCGGAGACGCCCGCGGAGTCGGGCAGGCCGAGCGTCGCGACGCCGGAGCCGGCCGAGGCCAGCAGCGCGTCGACGTGGCCGTGGTAGCAGCCGGCGAACTTCACGACGAGGTCGCGACCCGTGTACGCCCGCGCCAGGCGGAGCGCCGTCATGGTCGCCTCGGTGCCCGTGGAGACCAGGCGCACCCGCTCGGCCGGGGGGACCCGCGAGCGGATCTCGTCGACGAGGTCGACCTCGGTGAGGGTCGGCGCGCCGAAGCTCAGGCCGCGCCCGGCCGCCTCGCGCACGGCCTCGACGACCTCGGGGTGGGCGTGGCCCAGCAGGGCGGGCCCCCACGAGCCGACGAGGTCGACGTACTCGGTGCCGTCGACGTCCGTGACGTAGGCGCCCTGGGCGGACGCGAGGAACCGCGGCGTGCCGCCGACGTTGCCGAAGGCACGGACAGGCGAGTTGACGCCGCCGGGGATGACGGCCTGCGCGTGCTCGAACGCGTTCGCGCTCACGGTCGCTGCCGAGGTGGTGACGCTCATCGGATCTCCTCTGCCAGCCAACCGGCCAGCTCTGTCGCAGAGTACGTGAGTACGTGATCGGCACCGGCGCGGCGGATGCTGAGCACGGACTCGAGGATCGCCCGTCTGCGCTCGATCCAGCCTCGCGCGGCGGCGGCCTCGATCATGGCGTACTCACCGGACACCTGGTAGGCGGCGACCGGGACCGTGGACATGGCGGCGACGTCGGACAGGATGTCGAGGTAGGCCAGGGCGGGCTTCACCATGACGATGTCGGCGCCCTCGGCGAGGTCGATCTCCACCTCACGGACGGCCTCGCGGCGGTTGGCGGGGTCCATCTGGTAGGTCCGGCGGTCGCCGTCCAGCTGCGACTCGACGGCGTCGCGGAACGGACCGTAGAAGGCGGACGCGTACTTGGCGGCGTAGGCCAGCACGGCGACGTCGTCGCGACCCACGGCGTCCAGGGCGTCGCGCACGTGCCCGACCTGGCCGTCCATCATCCCGGACAGCCCGACGACGTGGGCGCCCGCCTCCGCCTGGGCGAGGGCCATCTCCGCGTACCGAACCAGGGTCGCGTCGTTGTCGACCACCCCCGACGGCGTGAGCACCCCGCAGTGGCCGTGGTCGGTGAACTCGTCGAGGCACAGGTCGGCCTGGACCACGAGCGCGTCGCCGACCTCCGCGACCGTGTCGGCGATCGCGACGTTGAGGATGCCGTCGGGGTCGGTGGCCTGCGAGCCCACGGCGTCCCGGACGGACGGGATCGCGAAGAGCATCACACCGCCGAGCCCAGCGCCCGCCGCCTCGGCCACCGCCTTGCGCAGGGAGTCGCGGGAGTGCTGGTACACCCCCGGCATCGAGCTGATCTCGCGCGGCTCGGTCAGGCCTTCCTTGAGGAACACGGGCAGCACCAGCTGCGCGGCGTCGAGCCGTGTCTCCGCGGCCAGGCGGCGCAGCGCGGGGGTGGAGCGCAGGCGGCGCGGGCGGATCCGTCGTACGTCGGTCATCAGAGCTCCTCCTCGGGGCTCGGGATCTGAGCGGGCAGCACGGTGGCGACCGCGCGGGCCAGGGCGTCGACCATGCCGAGCATCGTCTGCTCGGTGGCGATGCCGGCGAGCGGCAGGCCCAGGCGGGCGGCCTCGGCCGCGGTCGACGGGCCGATGCCGATCATCAGCGTGCTCGACGGCGGCGGACCCATGCGGGCCGCCAGCTCGCGGACCGTGCTGGCCGACGTGAGGAGCGCGGCGTGGATGGTGCCGTCGGCCCAGGCCTCGCGGACGTCGGCGGGCGGCGGCGCGGCCGGCACGGTCCGGTAGGCGACGACGTCGGTGACGTCCCACCCGCGGGCGCGCAGGCCGTCGGTGATCGTGGGCGCGGCCAGGTCGCCGCGGGGGAACAGCACGCGCGCCGGCGGGGAGGGTGCGGGCCACGCGTCGACCAGCGCGCGGGACGTCGACGAGCCCCGCGGGACCAGCGACGGCTCGACGCCCGCCTCGCGCAGGGCGCGCGCGGTCCCGGGACCGACGGCGGCGACGCGCACGCCCCCGTCGGCGAGCAGCTGGCCCAGRCTGCCGGCACTCTCCTGCGCGCGGTCGACCAGCACCGGCACGGCCGCGGCGCTGGTGACGACGAGCCAGCCGTACCAGCCGGACTCGAGCGCGAGCAGGGCGTCGTCCAGCTCCGTGGGGTCCTCGGGTGGGACCGTCTCGATCAGGGGCACGACGACGGCCTCCGCACCCGCCGCGGCCAGCGCGACGACGGCGGCGCTGTGCCCGGCCGCGGGTCGCGGGACCAGCACGCGCCACCCGGTCAGGGGCAGCATCGGCGCGGTACTCATCGGGCGACCCCGAGGCCGGCGAGGTCCGCGGCACCGGCCTCGAGGAGCACGTCGGCCAGCTCGGCGCCGAGGCGGCGAGCGTCGTCGGAGCTGTCGCCGCTCAGGGTCGTGGTGAGCCCACGGCGCAGGCTCGCGCCGCCGTCCGGCCGGGCGACCACGGCGTCGAGCCGCAGTGTGCGGCCGTCGTCCGCGAGGGCCGCCCACGCGCCGATCGGCGCCGCGCACCCCGCCTCGAGGCGCTCGAGCAGGGCACGCTCGGCCAGGACGGCGAGCCGGGTGGGCCGGTGGTCCAGTGCCGCGAGGGCCCGCGCGAGCGGCTCGTCGGGCGCGAGGTCGGCCCGGACCTCGATCGCGAGCGCGCCCTGACCCGCGGCGGGGGCCATGACCTCGGGCTCGAACACGTCCGTCACCGCGTCGAGCCGCCCGAGCCGGGCGAGGCCGGCGCGGGCGAGCACGACGGCGTCGAGGTCCCCCGTGCCGCTGCGGGCGCCGGCGACGCGGCCCAGGCGGGTGTCGACGTTGCCGCGGATGTCGACCACGACGAGATCGGGACGGGCGGCGAGCAGCTGGGCCGCGCGCCGCGGGGAGCCGGTGCCGACGACGGCGCCGGTCGGGAGCTTGTCCAGGGTCAGCCCGTCGCGGGCGCACAGGGCGTCGGCGGGGTCCTCGCGCGGCGGGACCGCGCCGAGCCGCAGCCCGGCGGCGTCGCCGGTCGGCAGGTCCTTGAGCGAGTGGACCGCGACGTCGCACCGGCCGTCGAGCAGGGCGTCGCGCAGCGCGGTGACGAAGACGCCCGTGCCGCCCAGGCTCTGCAGCGACCCCGTGAGGCGGTCGCCGTCGGTCCGGACGTGGACGGTCTCGAGGGTGAGGTCGCCGCCGCCGAGGGTGGCGAGGGCGTCGACCACGTGGCCGGTCTGCGTGAGCGCGAGCGCGCTCGCGCGCGTCCCGACCCGCACGTGCTGAGGCATGCGGTCAGTGTCCCCCTCAGACGGGGGGATGTCGAAGCGCGCCAGAATCGGAGAATACCGTGACGGGGTCGTGACAACTTGTCAGATCATTGTTCGCCGACGAGCCCAGAAATGTGACGCGCGACATTCTTGGGGCGCTTGCCGACACGTTGTCAGAAAATGCGCGAGGAATTGCCTAGAGCAGCGAACGCGCGGCCGCGCGCGCGTCCGGGACCACCGACGCGAACCCGTTCCCGGCCACCCACGCCCCGCACACGGCGAGGCCCTCGTGCTCGGCCACCGCGTCGCGGACCGCCCGCACCACTGCCTGGTGTGCCGCACTCGGCCGCGGGAGCGCCTGCGACCAGCGGGAGACCGCGTGCCCGGCCACCTGCTCGGGACGCAGCGGCGTGCCCAGCAGGACGGACGCGTCGGCCAGGGCCGTCGCGACGAGCTCGTCGTCCGCCTCCGGTCGTCGTGCCCCGTCGCGGTCGCCCGCGCGTCCGTACGAGAGCCGGACCACGTGTCGCCCGGGGCCGGCGGCATCGGCCAGCCAGCCCCACTTCGCGGTGCCGTGGGTGAGTGCCTTCGCCGCGACGTCGGTGGCCTCCGCCGCGACGAGCACGCCGGTGCCGCGGGGGGCGTCGTCGAGCTCGGGGGCGTCGAGGACGAGCGTCACCAGCGTGACGGCCGCGCCGGGATCGGGGGTCCCGACGCCGTCGAGGCGCAGCAGGCCGACGGCCGCCGGCGTCGCGAGGACCAGCCGCGGCGCGGTGTCGTCGCCGGTCGTCCAGCCCTCGGGTGTCTCGGCCACCGCCTGGACCACAGCGCCCGTGCGGAGCTCGCCGCCGTGTGCCTCGAGGTCGGCGACCAGCGCCTCGACCAGCACCTGCATGCCGCCGTCGACGCCCTGCACGGCCGAGCCCGCCGGCGCCGAGGCCCGCAGCGAGCGGACGGCGCGGGCGAGCGACCCGCGCTCGCGGCCGAGGGCGTCGACGAGYCCCGGGGCGACGGCGCCGACCGCAAGATCGTCGGGATCCGCCGCGTGCACGCCGCCCACGACGGGCCGCACCAGCCGGTCCAGCACGCGCACACCCATCCGCCGCCGGACCAGCGCGCCGAGCGTGGGCTCCGCGCGCGGCGGCAGCACCAGGTCGAGGCTCGCGCGCGCGGCGCCGACCAGGCCC
>NZ_JBFUMP010000021.1:0-50836 GCF_054049315.1 Cellulomonas sp. P5_E12
GGTTCAGGCCGGCCGCGCCGAGCGCCGTGCCGCCGACGGCGAGGCCACCGGCGAGCGCGCCGCCACCGACCGCGCTGCCCCCCACGCCGACGCCGCCACCGTGCGGCCCGGTGCCGTGCCACTGGTTGCCAGGATCGGTGCCGGGCACGGTGCCGTCGAGGTCTCCGTCGGGCGTCGTGTCGGTCCTCGGGCCGGGGGGTGTCACCGGCGGCTTGGGGTCGACGACGGGCGGCCTCGGGTCCGTCGGCGTGGTGCCGGTCGGGGGAAGGATCACGGTGACCGGAGGTCGGCCGATCGTCGGCGGCACGATGACGCCCGTCGTCGTCCCCAGCGTCGGCGTGCTGCCGGAGCCGCCGGGTGCGGACGGGGCGTGGCCGCCCAGCGAGGGCGCGCTCTGGACCGGGGTGCCACCCACTCGGTCGCCCTTGCCGTCCTCCTGACTCTGACCGCCGTCGGTCGGCCCGTCGGGCAGGTGCGTGGCCGGCGGGAAGCTGCTGCTGGCCGCCTGCAGGGACGCGTTGAGCGTGGCGATCGCCTTCTGGGCCGCCTTCTCCCGCTCCTCCTCACGCTGGTTCGACCAGATGCTGCCCGCGATGCTCGCGGCCACCGTGCCGATCCCGGGCAGCGCGATGGTGCCGCCGACCGTCAGCGCGGCCTGCTCGGCGGCGCTGAGCTCGCCGTCCGGAAGGGCACGGTAGTCCTCGCGCGCCTGGAGGATCGCCGACCGGGCCGTGGCCGCGGACGACGCGACGCCGTCGAATCGGTCGGCGGTCTTGACGATCGCGGTGGCCAGGGCCGCGAAGGACTCGCCGGCCACGTCGGCCGTGTCGCCGCCGATGCCGAGGTCGGTCGCCATCGACCGCAGCGACTGGGCGTAGGTGCTCACCGCGTTGCTGATCAGGCCGAGCTGGTCGGTGTCGTCGTGCAGCGAACCGACCTCGGCGTCCAGTGACGCGCTCAGGTCGTCGGCGTGCTGTCCCATCTCGGTTCCCTTCTGCAGTGCATTGCGGTGTCAGCGGTGCCGGCCCGGGCCGGCGAGGCTCAGGCGGGCGGCGGTGCGGATCCCGTGCGTCTCCGGGCGATGACCACCCCGACGACGATCCCGGCGACGACGAGCAGGACCAGGATGCCGCCGACCACCAGCAGCGTCGAGGTGCCGCCGTCCGGGTCAGCGGCGGGGTCGGCGGGGGAGGTGGTCGTCGGAGCCGGGTCGGCCGTGGGAGCCGCCGTGGTGGCACCCAGGATCTCGGCGGTGCTCGGCTGGACGCTGGGGTCGTCGGTGAGCAGGGGGTTCTCGTCGGGGTACGTGGTCGGGTCGTGCTCGAGCATGTGGCGGACGTTCACCGCGCCGTAGCCCCACGCGTCGTCGCGCCCCAGCTCGTGGTCGGTCGTGTCGGTGTTGCGGATCAGGGTCTGGATCATCTGGTTCGCGGTCGCCGTCGGGTACGCGGACCAGACGAGGGCGAGCGCGCCGGACGTGAACGCCGTCGCGTTCGAGGACCCGGTGGTGTACCGGTAGACGGTCCAGTCCTCCTCCGCGACGAGCATGGCGTAGTACTCGCCCGGTGCCGCGACCGTGAGGCGGGGGTCGGAGTTGTTCTCGGGCGCGAGCTGCCCGTCCGGGCCGATCGACTCCACGGCGACGACACCGTTGCCCGACGCGGGCGGCAGCAGGCCGGTCGCTCCGTCGTGCGGGGCGGCGGCCACGATGATGGCGCCGTGCTGCTGGGCGTAGGCGACGTCGGCCCAGTCCAGGTTGTCGTCCGTGATGGACATGCTGATGATCTTCGCGCCGTCGTCGACGGCCTGCCGCAGGGCGCTGCCCTCCACGCCCGCCGGGGCGAGGCAGGGTGCCGTGGAGCCGTCGTCCGCGACCTGCACGCCCGTGGTCGCCACGTAGTGCAGCACGCGGGCGCCCGGCGCGATGCCGAGCGTGCCCGGCTGCCCACCGACTCCCGCGCCCGTGCCGAGCAGGATCGTCGACATCGCCGTGGCGTGCTCCGCCGCCGCCGACGTGGTGACCGTGGCGATGGGCGGACCGCCCTCGGCCTCGGCGCAGTACGCAGGCTCGTGCGTGGTCACGTCGGTACCCGCCAGGTCGGCGGACTGCGGGTTGATCGGGCCGTCGATGACGGCGACCGTCACGCCCGTGCCGGTGGTGCGCTGGTGGATGTCGGCCATGCCGGTCTGGTTGTAGTACCAGAGGCCCTGCTCACGGATCGGGTCGTCCGCGGCGAGCGCACCGGACGCCGTGGCGGACAGGAGGCCGAGCAGGAGTGCGGTGGCGGCGGCGGCCCGTGCGGGCAGCCTCATCCGACGCCGTGCTCGCGGGGTGCCGCACTCGTCGGCGCGGGCACCGGCGACCCGGGGGCGCCGGGCGTGCCAGGAGGGGCCGTGGCGCCGTTCGGGGACGCGTTGAGGCGCTGGGCGACCTGCATGAGGCGGGCCTGGACGTCCTCGTCGGTGCTGACCAGGCTGGACATGTTCGACTGCAGCGTCGCGTGGTACTCGGCCATCTGCTGGTGGATCAGCCGCAGCTCGGTGTCGAGGGACGTGAGCTGACCGCGGTAGGCGTTGACGAACTGCTGCGTCTGGCCGGCCGTCGACCACGTGCCAGTGGTCTGGCGGGAGCGCAGGTCGTGCAAGGAGTTGCGCAGCATCGTGACGTACTCCTGCAGGTGCACGAGTGTCTCGAGGCGCGCCTTGACGACCTCACGTTCGAGCTGGATGTCCCCTGCGGCCACCGTGGAACCCTTCGTCTGCGTGCCTGGGTCGGTGCCCATGCGTATCCCCCTGAACCGGCCTGCGGTCTTCGTGAACACCGTGAGCGTGACGGCCGCGCACCGCCCTCAGGGGTGCGCGACCGCCACGGGTCGTGCGGTCGCCGGCCCGTCAGCGGGCCGGYGGGCGGTTCACCAGCGCGAGGCGTTCGACTTCTCGGTGGACTGGTAGTCCTCTCCGGAGGTCGCCACGGCACGCCCGACGTCGGCGAGCAGCGCCTTCATGTCCTCGATCGCGGCGGTCCACTTGGCGCGTGCGGCCTCGTAGGACGCGGACGCCTCGCCGGACCAGTTCGCGCGCAGCGGCTGCAGCGAGGAGTCCAGGTCGGCCAGGCGGGCCTCGATCTGGCGGGCGCCGGTCTGGATGTCGGCGGCGGCGGTGGCCAGGCCACCGAAGTTGACCTTCAGGTCGCTCATCGTCAGCTCCTCGTCGATCAGCCGAGGCGACCCGACAGCCGGGAGAACACCGACTGCTGGGCGTCGTCGGACGCGGTGTAGGTGGACTGGGAGGAGACGAGGTTCGACTCGAACTCGTTGAGCGCCGAGACGATCTTCGTGGCGTCCTCGCGCCAGCGGGTCATCAGCTGGTTGAACGCGACGGCGCCCTGGCCCTGCCAGTGCGACCCGATGCCGGCCAGCTTGCCCTCCAGCGAGCTCAGCTCGCGCTGCAGCTCCCCACGAGAACGGGCGACGACGTCCGCGCCCTGCTTGAGCGCACCATCAGCTGCGGAGACTTCTGCTGCCATGACACCTCCCCTGCACGCGGCCCCGAAAACGACGCGAGGCCGAACCTTGGGACACCCCCGGTTCGGGCGGTGCCGGAGCCGGGGAAAATTCCCACGGAACCGACTGGACCTTAGCCGAAACGGACAGTGCTCGTCGCCTCGGGCGACGGACTGTGGACAGCGTTCACCCGGCCGGAGGAGGGCGAGGAGGCTAGTTCGGGCGGGCCTGTGGCGAGCGACGGCCGGGCCGGACGCCACTGGTTATGCTGACCGACGACCTCTCGCGGATCGGCGCCCGCCGACGCACACGAAGGACGCCGATGACCGATCCGAGCCCGTCCCCGACGCCCGTCGGCACCCTCCTGCGGGTCTCCGTGACCGCCGGGGACCGCCGGGTCGACCTCGGTGTCCCGGGCAACGTCGCGGCCGCCGAGATCGTCCCCGGCCTGGCGCGCACGCTGGGCGTGCTCGACGCTGCGTCGGTCTACGGGGGCTACCGCCTGGTCCGCGCCGACGGCGAGCCCGTCGACTCGGCCCGCAGCCTGCTCGCCGCGGGCGTCGAGGACGGCGCGGTGCTCACGCTCGAGTCGGGCGCCCGCAGGCCCGAGGTGCGCGTGTACGACGACGTCGTCGAGGCCGTGGCCGACGCCGTCGAGTCGCAGTACCAGCCCTGGACGTCCCGCGACAGCGCGCTGGGCGCGGCGTGGGGCGCCGTGGCGCTCGTACTCGTCGCGGCCGCCCTGCTCGTCGGCGCGGACCCGGCCGCGGCCATGCCGCCGGTCGTCGCGGCGGCCGGAGCGGTGCTGGCGCTCGCCTGCGGGGCGGTCGTCGGGCGCGTCGGCCGGGAACCGGCGACCGGGCGCATCCTCGTGCTGGCCGCCGCCGTCCTGGGCGGGGTCGCCGGTCTGACCGTGGGCTCGTCCGCGCCGGGCTGGGGCTGGCCGGCCGTGTGGGCGGGCGTCGGGCTGGTGGGCGCCGGCCTCGTCGGGATGCCCGCGCTGGTCGACCGTCGCGAGCTCGCGGCCGGTCCCGTGGTGCTCGGCCTCGCGCTGGCGGTCAGCGGGGCGACCGTCGCGCTCACCGACGCCGCCGCGGGAGAGGTGCTCGCGGTCGTCGTCGCGATCGTCGTCACCGCCAGCATCGGCGTTCCGTGGCTCGCGCTGTCCAGCACTCCGCTGCGCGTGGTCAGCGCGCGCACCGAGGCGGAGATCCTGCTCGACCCGCCCCCCGTCGACCCCGAGCGCGTGCGCCGGCAGCTCGAGAGCGGGCACCGCCTGCAGGTCTCGTTGCGGGTCGCCGTGGGCCTGTTCGCGCTCGCGGCCACCCCCGCGGTCGTCGCGCTGGGCGTCGTCGGCACGGTCCTGCTGCTCGTCGGTTTCGCCGGTGTGCTGCTGTCGAGCCGGCAGTCGTACTCGAGGCTCGACGTCCTGCTGGTGGTCTCCGCGGGGATCGTCGGGATGGCGGCGACCGTGTTCGAGGCCGCCGTGCTGCACCCGTCCTGGAGGGGCGCGCTGGTCGCGCTCGCGGGCGCGGGCGCGGCCGTGGTCGTGGGGATCGGCCTGGTGGCCCCGCGCCAGCGGGTCGGCCTCGCACGGGTGGGCGACGTCCTCGAGGTGACCTGCCTCGCGGTCCTGCTGCCGCTCGGCGTCGCCGCTGCAGGGTTGGTCTGAGCGGCCGATGGCGTCCAAGCGTGACCTCGTCGAGGCGCAGACCTATAGCCGCCGTCGACTCCTCACCGCGTTCGTCAGCGGTGCGCCGGCCGGGCAGGAGCTCGAGCCCACCAAGCCCATGCGCGGCGTCGTCGCGGGCATCCTGCTCACGGTGATCCTGGTGCTCGGCAGCCTCGCGTACGGCCTGCTCAAGCCGACGCTGCCGGACGGCTGGGACGACAGCTCGCTCGTGGTCGTCAAGAACGTCGGCACGCGGTACGTCGCGGTGAAGGGCACGCTCTACCCGGTGCTCAACACGACGAGCGCCCGCCTGGTCGTCCCGTCGTCGAGCTTCCACGTGGTGCAGGTGTCCGAGGACGACATCGCCGACACCCCGCGCGGCGCCGCCATCGGCATCGCGGGCGCGCCCGACGCCCCGCCCGCCGAGGACCGGCTGGTCGCCACGGGCTGGCTCTCGTGCCTGGTGCCCGACGGCGCGCGCACCACCCTCGGCGTGGACCTGCCGGTCGACGTCGACGGGGACGGGGCCGACGACGCCCCGACCGCCCCGCCCGTGGCGTCGGGTGCGGCCCCGGGTGTGCTGGTCTCGGTCGACGACGACGTCTACGTCGTCGCCGGCGGCCTGCGGTACCTCATCCCGCTGGAGGTCCGGTCGGCGGTGCTCCGCGCCCTCGGCCTCGACACCGCGACCCCGGTCCCGGCTCCGGCCGGCTGGCTCAACCTCTTCCCCGCGGGCACCGACCTCGAGCCGGTGACCGTGCCCGACGCCGGCAAGCAGGTGCCGTCGACGTCCGGCCTGCCGCTCGACACCGTGATCGGCACGGTCGTCGAGGTCTCGGGCGTCGGCGCCGACACGAAGCGGTACGTCGTGGACGAGAACGGGGACCTCGCGCCGCTGGGCGACCTGGCCCTCCCGCTGTACGAGCTGGGCTCCGGGCAGGACGCCGCGGTCGTGCGGGCGAGCGCCGCCGACATGGCGGACGTCCGCACCGCGACCGAGTCCGTCGCGCCCGCGGACTGGCCCCAGGTCGCCCCGGTGCCCGTGCCCGCCGACCGGTCGGCGTGCGCGCGCCTGACCACCGGCGCCGAGACGCACGTGGATCTCGTCACCACGGCGGCCGACCCCGACGCCGCCGCCGGCGTCCTCGTCGCCCCCGGCGGCGGTGCCCTGGTCCGTGCGGCCACGACCGACGCGGGCGCGGGCGGCGTGCTGCTGGTCGACGAGAGCGGCTCCGCGTTCCCGGTGCCGGACGCGAGCGACGAGGTGCTGGCCCGCCTGGGCTACACGCCCGCGCACGTCACGCGGGTGCCCCCGGCGTGGACCGCGCTCCTGCCGGCCGGGCCTGCGCTCACCGAGGACGCGGCCGCGACGCAGGTGAGCCCGGCCGGCGCATGATCACCGGGCTGGCGGGAGGCGTGGCGGCGGTGCTGGTCGCCGCCGGCCTCGTCGCGCTGGGCTCCCCCGCAGTGGCCGCGGACACCGCGTGCGAGCTCGACCACCCCGTGCTGATCGACCAGCGCCCGCCCGCCCTCGACCGGCTCTCCGCGGACCTCGCCTGGACCGCTGCCACGGGGGCCGGCGTGATGGTGGCGGTGGTCGACTCCGGCGTCGACTCGAGCAACCCGCACCTGAGCACGGCCGTGGTGCCGGGCGTCGACGTCGTCGGCGTGGCGACGGAGACGACCGGCCGCACGGACGTCTTCGGGCACGGCACCGCGGTCGCCGGCGAGATCGCCGCGCGCGCGATCGAGGGCTCCGGGGTCGTCGGCCTCGCGCCGGACGCGACGATCCTGCCCGTCCGCGTCTACTACGCCGACGACGAGCAGGCGAGCCGGGACGGCGTCGCGCCCGACGCCGGCCGGATGGCCTCCGGCATCCTCGCGGCCTCCGCGAGGGGCGCCCGGGTCATCAACGTCTCCATGAGCACGACCGTCGACGACCCTGCCCTGCGCTCGGCAGTCGAGCAGGCGACCGCGGCCGGCTCGCTGGTGGTCGCGAGCGCGGGCAACCGCGCCACGGCCGACGACAAGGCCGACGTCGCGCACTACCCGGCGGCGTACCCGGACGCGCTGGCCGTGACGGCCGTGGACGTGGACGGCAACGCCACCGAGGACTCGATCCACGGGCCGCACGTCGACGTCGCGGCGCCCGGGACCAACGTGCTGACCACCCTGCCCGGCGGTGGGGACTGCATGCTCGGGGTCGAGGCGTCGAGCAGCTATGCGACGGCGTACGTGAGTGCCGCGGCCGCGCTGCTCGTGGAGCAGCACCCCGACGAGTCGCCGGCGCAGTGGGCGTACCGGCTCGAGGTCACGGCGGCGCGGGAGCGCCCGGCCGAGCGGGACGACCTCGTCGGCTGGGGGCTCGTGCGACCGGCGTCGGCGCTCAACTTCGTCGACGACGGCTCCGCTCGCGGGCCCGACAGCCCGGTGAACGCGCGTCCAGCCGCCCAGGCGCCGCCGGCCCAGGTGATCGACACGTCGGTCGAGGTGTCGCCGCTCGCCGGCCCGCGGCGCGACGCCGCGTGGTGGGTGCTCGGCGGACTCACGGCGGTGGCCCTGACGGCGCTCGGGGCGCGCATGGTGGGGGACCGTCGTCGCCGCCCGGTCGCCCGATGATCGACGACCGCGTCACGCTCGACGTCGGCGTCGCCACCGCGCAGGCGCGCCGCATGCAGAACGAGGACAGCGTCTGGGCCGCCGACGGTGTCTACCTGGTGGCCGACGGCATGGGCGGGCACGACGCGGGCGGGTTGGCCAGCGCGACGGCGATCCGCGTGCTCAGGGAGCTCGTCGGCGAGGCGCGGACCACCGACGACGTCCGGCGCGCCGTGGTTGCCGCGCACGCTGCCGTGCGGGCGCTGCCGTCCTCGACCGGTCGCCGCCCGGGCACCACGGTGACCGGCGTCGTGCTCACGGTGCACGGCGACACCCCGTGCTGGCTGGTGCTCAACATCGGCGACTCGCGGACGTACCGGATGGCCGGCGGCGTCCTCGAGCAGGTCACCACCGACCACTCGGAGGTAGCGGAGCTCGTCGCGCAGGGTCTGCTGACCGCGGACGAGGCGAGCCGGTACCCGCGGCGCAACGTGGTCACGCGGGTGCTCGGCGGCGGCGCCTCGCGGGTCGAGCCCGACGTGTGGTTGCTGCCGGTGAGCCCCGGGGACCGGATGCTGGTGTGCTCGGACGGGCTCACGGACGAGCTGTCGGACGCGCGCATCCAGGCGGAGCTGCGCGCCGAGGACGCCGCGCAGGCTGCGGCGGACCGGTTGGTCGGCGCGGCTCTGGCGGCCGGTGGGCGGGACAACGTCACGGCGGTCGTCGTCGACGCGACGCTCAGCCGGCGCTGACCTCGGCCGCGCGGCGGCCCAGGCGCTGCGCGCGCCCGTTCCGGATGCCGTCGACGGTGAGGATCGCGAGCGCCACCCAGACGAGCCCGAACCCCCACCACCGCGCCGCGGGCATCTGCTCGCCCAGCACGACGACGCCGATGATCAGCTGCAGGGTGGGCGCGATGTACTGCAGCAGCCCGAGCATCGACAGCGGCAGCCGTCGGGCGGCGGAGTTGAAGAACAGCAGGGGGATGGCGGTGACGACGCCCGACGACACGAGGATCAGGGCGTGGCCGACGCCGTCGGTGGCGAACGTCCCGGTCCCTGTCGCGTTGATCCAGATGAGGTAGCCGAGCGCGAGCGGGGCGAGCACGAGCGTCTCCACGGCGAGGCCCGGCACGGCGCCGACGCTGCGGCCCACCCGGTTCTTGATGAGGCCGTAGAACCCGAAGCTCAGCGCGAGCGCCAGGGCGATCCACGGCAGCTGCCCGTAGCCGGCGGTGATGACGACGACGGCCGCGGCGCCGCACCCGAGCGCCACCCACTGCGCCAGGCGCAGCCGCTCGCGCAGCACGACGACGGCGAGGGTCACGGTGACCAGCGGGTTGATGTAGTACCCGAGCGCGGCGTCGACCACCCGGTCGGTGAGGATGCCGAACACGAACACGAGCCAGTTCACGGCGAGCAGGACGGCCGCGATCGAGAGCAGCCCGAGCGTGCGCCGGTGCCGCAGCGCCGCGACGAACGCGCCCCACGTCCGGGTGACGCCCAGCAGGAGGACGCAGAACAGCAGCGACCAGACGACCCGGTTCGCGATGATCTCGACGGCGCCCGCCGGCTGCAGCAGCGGAAAGTAGAGGGGCAGCACGCCCCAGAGCACGTAGGCGCCGATGCCGGCGGCGAGCCCGAGGCGGTCGAGGGGTGCCTCGGGGGAGGTGCTGCGCAGGGCGGCAGACGGGCGCGCGGCGGTGGGGGAGTCGGGCACGTGGCGAGCCTAGGTCCCGGTGCTGGCGCCCCTTCGTCCGTCTCACGTCTGTCCAGATGCTGGCGTTCGACGAAGGGTCGCCTCACCGCCGGTCCTACACTGGTCGCGAGCACAGTCCTGCACGGTGCCGTCCGTCGTGCCTGGCTCTGGCCGGTACCCCGCAGGACGCACCAGCCCGCAGGGCTCCCCTGATCGGAAGGCACCCGCGTCCCGTGAGCACCCCGACTCTGCGAGTGGCCGTCGTCGGCGCAGGACCGGCCGGCATCTACGCCGCCGACATCCTGTCGAAGACCGACCTCGACGTCAGCATCGACCTCTTCGAGCGCCTGCCCGCGCCGTTCGGCCTCGTGCGCTACGGCGTCGCGCCGGACCACCCGCGCATCAAGCAGATCATCGTCGCCCTGCACAAGGTGCTGGAGCGCGGGGACATCCGCCTGCTGGCCAACGTCGACTACGGCACCGACCTCAAGCTCGACGACCTGCGCCAGTTCTACGACGCGGTCATCTTCTCCACCGGCTCCATCCGCGACGCGTCGCTGCCGGTCCCGGGCATCGACCTCGAGGGCTCCTACGGTGCTGCGGACTTCGTGTCCTGGTACGACGGCCACCCCGACGTCCCGCGCACGTGGCCGCTCGAGGCCCAGCACGTGGCCGTCCTCGGCGCCGGCAACGTGGCCCTCGACGTGGCCCGCATCCTGGCCAAGCACGCCGACGACCTGCTGCCCACCGAGCTGCCGGGCAACGTCTACGACATCCTCAAGGCCTCGCCGGTCACGGACGTCCACGTGTTCGCCCGCCGCGGCCCGGCCCAGGTGAAGTTCTCGCCGCTGGAGCTGCGCGAGCTCGGGCACGTGCCCGACGTCGACGTCATCGTCTACCCCGAGGACTTCGACTTCGACGACGGCTCGATGGCCGCCATCCACTCCTCGAACCAGACCAAGCAGGTCGTCAAGACCCTCACCGACTGGACGCTGAAGGAGCCGGAGGAGAACACCGCGAGCCGGCGCATCCACCTGCACTTCCTGCACAAGCCGGTCGAGATCCTCGGCGAGGACGGGCACGTCGTCGGCCTCCGCACCGAGCGCACCGCGCTCAACGGGGACGGCAACGTCACCGGCACGGGCCAGACGCACGACTGGCCGGTCGAGGCCGTCTACCGCGCGGTCGGCTACTTCGGCTCGCCGCTGGTCGACATCCCGTTCGACGACGTCGCCGGCGTGATCCCCAACCGCGAGGGCCGCGTGGTCGACGTCGACGGCGAGCACCTGCCGGGCGTCTACGCGACGGGCTGGATCAAGCGCGGTCCGGTCGGCCTCATCGGGCACACCAAGTCGGACGCGTCGGAGACCATCCGGCACCTCGGCGAGGACGTGGCCGAGGGCGGCGAAGGCTTCTACACGGCCACCGACCGCGCGCCCGAGGCCGTCACCGAGTTCCTGCACGGCCGCGGCGTCGACGTCATCACGTGGCAGGGCTGGGAGCTCCTCGACGCCTACGAGCGCTCGCTGGGCGAGCCGCACGGCCGCGAGCGCGTGAAGCTGGTCCCGCGCGACGAGATGGTGTCGGTCTCGCTCGGTCGCGCCTGAGCGAACCACCCGCGACGTCCGGGCAGATGCACGCATCTGCTCGGACGTCGTCGGTCAGGGGCCGGTGATGCGGCGCAGGAACTCGCGCGTGCGCTCCTGCTGCGGGTCGCCGAGCACCTGCTCGGGCGTGCCGCGCTCGTGCACGCGCCCCTCGTGCAGGAAGCAGACCTCGTCGGCCACCTCGCGCGCGAAGGCCATCTCGTGCGTCGCGACGACCATGGTCAGGCCGGTCTGCTTGAGCTCGGCGAGCAGGGACAGGACCTCGCCGACGAGCTCCGGGTCGAGCGCGCTGGTCACCTCGTCGAGGAGCATCACGGCGGGCTTGCCGACGAGGGCGCGCGCGATCGCGACGCGCTGCTGCTGACCACCGGAGAGCTCGTCGGGGAACGCCTGGGCCTTGCTCGCCAGGCCGACCCGCTCGAGGACGGCGAGGGCCTCGGCCTCCGCCTGCTCGCGCGACGTCTTGTGCACCAGCCGCGGCGCGAGCGTGACGTTGTCGATGACGCGCAGGTGCGGGAACAGGTTGTACGCCTGGAACACCATGCCGATGCGGGCGCGCACCACGTTCGCGTCGAGGCGCGGGTCGGTGATGTCCTGCCCCTCGAGCTCGATGACGCCGTCGTCGATCTCCTCGAGCAGGTCGATGCACCGCAGGAGCGTGGACTTGCCGGACCCCGACGCGCCGATGAGCACGACGACCTTGTGCGCCTGCACGTCGAGGGAGAGGTCGTCGAGGACCACGTGGTCGCCGAACGCCTTGCGGACGCCGTGCACCGACAGCAGCGGCGCCCCGACGTGCAGCGGCTTGCCCGGCATCGGGTCCCGCATCCGCCCGGGCGTCACCGCATCGCCCCGCCGCCGGCCAGCGTGCCCTGCGACCCCACCCAGCCGGAGCGCTTCGCGAACGCGTCGGTGAACCGGGTGAGCGGGATGGTCAGGGCGACGAACAGCACCCCGGCGACGACGTACGGCGTGAAGTTGGCGTAGCGCGCCGTCTCGATCTGCGCGGCGCGCACGGCGTCGATGGCGCCGAGGATCGAGATGAGGCCCGAGTCCTTGGACAGCGCGACGAGGTCGTTGAGCAGCGGCGGGATCACGCGGCGCACGGCCTGGGGGAGCACCACGTGCCGCATCGACTGCGCGTGCGTGAGCCCGAGGGAACGCGCGGCAGCCACCTGGGACGGGTGGATCGACTCGATGCCGGCGCGGAACACCTCGGCGACGTAGGCCGAGTACGTGAGCACCAGGGCGAGCCCGCCGAGCACGACCGCCGAGGTGGGGATCCCCTGCAGGCGGAGGCCGGGCAGGCCGAAGCCGACGAGCAGCAGCACGAGGATCAGCGGGAGGCCCCGGAACACGTCGACGTAGCCGGTGGCCAGCGCGCGGATCGGGTAGAACACCGGGCCGCGCAGGGTGCGCGCGAGCGCGAGGACCATCGCGAAGATCACGATGAAGACCGCGCTCACCGCCATGACGCGGATGTTCAGCCACAGGCCCCGCAGGATCGCCGGGAAGGACGCGGTCGCGACGTCCCAGTCGAAGAACGACGCCTTGACCCGCGGCCAGCCCGGCGACGACATGAGCGCGAGGACCGCGACCGCGACGAGCGCGACCGTCGAGACGACGGCCACCGCCGTGGACCGGCGCGTGCGGGCCCGGCGGTAGGCGTCGCGTTCCTGCTGGCGCTCCGAGGGCACGAAGCCCACCGACGAGCTCACGGGCGGATCACTTGAGGACCGGAGCACCCGCGGCGTCGGTGAGCCACTGCGCCTCGAGGTCGCCGAGCGTGCCGTCGGCGTCCAGGGCGTCGACGGCCTCCGTGACCGGCTTGGTGAGCGCGCTGCCCTTGTCGAGCACCAGGCCGAACTGGTCGCCGCCCGCGCTGTCCGGGAGCGTGCCGACGATGATGCCGCCGTCCAGCTCGGCCGCGGTGATGTAGAGCGCGGTCGGCAGGTCGACGACGATCGCGTCCACGAGGCCCGACGTCAGGGCCTGCTTGACCTGGTCGTTGTCGTTGAACGGCGACACCGGCGTGGTCGGGTCGATGGCCTCCTGGGCGGCCGTGAGGCTCGTCGTGCCCACCATGGCGCCGATCTTCAGGGCCTTGAGGTCCGCCAGGGTCTTCGCGCCCGCGCCGGGCGAGCCCTCGAGCGTCACGACGGCCTGCGAGGTCGTGTAGTAGGGGGACGAGAAGTCCAGGTTGGCCTTGCGCTCGTCACTGATGGACACCTGGTTGATCGCGAAGTCGAACTTCTTGGCGCCCGGCGCGATGATCTGGTCGAAGCTGGCGACCGCCCACGTCACGTGGTCCTTGTCGAAGCCCAGCTGGTCCGCGACGGCGTAGGCCACGGCGGACTCGAAGCCCTTGCCGCTGGTCGGGTCGTTGTCCACGACCCAGGGCTCGTAGGCGGGGTCGGAGGTAGCGATCGTGAGCACCCCGTCGGTCACGGTGGCAAGGCTGCCGTCACTCGGCGCGGCCCCCGTGTCGTCGTCGGTCGGCGCGCACGCGGCGAGCGCCAGGGCGGCCAGGGCAGCGAGGGCGGTCCAGCGGGCTGTGCGCACGGCGTTCACGGCTTTCTCTCTGGGAAGATCGTCGTCGGGACGTGGGACAGGATACGAGGGAACCCGCACGCGGCGGCACGCGTTCCACGGGGTGCACGAGCACGACGAGAGAGAAGGACGATGGGCCACCAGCACAACAACGGACTGAAGACGGCCGCGCTCTTCGGAGCGATGTGGGCCGTCCTGCTCGGCATCGGCTGGCTGCTCGGCGGCGGCACCCCGAAGTACCTGCTCCTGTTCACCGGCCTCGGCCTCGTGATGACGGCGTACAGCTACTGGAACTCCGACAAGATCGCGATCCGTGCCATGCGCGCGCGGCCGGTCAGCGAGATCGAGCAGCCGGGCATGTACCGCATCGTGCGCGAGCTCTCGACCGCCGCGCGACAGCCCATGCCTCGCCTGTACATCTCGCCGACGGCCGCCCCCAACGCCTTCGCCACCGGTCGCAACCCGCAGAACGCCGCCGTGTGCTGCACCGAGGGCATCCTCCAGCTGCTCGACGAGCGCGAGCTGCGCGGTGTCCTCGGGCACGAGCTCATGCACGTCTACAACCGCGACATCCTCACGTCGTCGGTCGCCGCGGCCGTCGCGGGCGTCATCACGTCGCTCGCGCAGTTCGCCCTGTTCTTCGGCGGGGGCAGCGACCGCGACCGCGGCGGCAACCCGATCGCCGGTCTGCTCCTCGCGTTCCTCGCACCCATCGCCGCCACGATGATCCAGCTCGCCATCGGCCGCACCCGCGAGTTCGACGCCGACGAGGACGGCGCCCGCCTCACCAACGACCCGTTGGCGCTCGCCTCGGCGCTGCGCAAGCTCGAGCAGGGCACCAAGGCGCGCCCGCTCCCGCAGGACCGCCAGCTCGTCGACGTCTCGCACCTCATGATCGCCAACCCGTTCCGCGGCGCGGGCATCGGCCGGCTCTTCTCGACGCACCCGCCGATGGCCGACCGCATCGCGCGCCTGGAGGCGCAGGCGGGCCAGCAGGGCGGCATCGAGCGCTACTGACTCGCGAGGCGTCAGGCGTCACCACGACGCGCGGGCACGCTCGGTGCGACCAGCCGCGCCGTCGGCGGCCGCTGCCCGCGGCACCCGACGGCAGCGGCGAGGGTCAGCGGTAGTTCGTGAACTGCAGGTCGGCGTCCACGTCGGCGCCCTTGAGCAGCGCGATCACGGTCTGCAGGTCGTCGCGGCTCTTGCCCGTGACGCGCAGCTCGTCGCCCTGGATCTGCGTCTTGATGCCCTTGGGGCCCTCGTCGCGGATGATCTTGGCGACCTTCTTGGCGGTCTCGCTGCTGAGCCCCTCCTTGATGAGCGCCTCGAGCCGGTACTCCTTGCCGGACGGCTTCGGCTCGGGGCCGTCGTCGCCACCCGTGTCCAGGGACTTCAGCGAGATTCCCCGCCGGATCAGCTTGGTCTGGAACACGTCGAGGACGGCGAGCACCCGCTCGGACGAGTTGGCGATCATGAGGATCTTCTCGCCGCTCCACGCGATCGACGCGCCCACGCCCTTGAAGTCGTACCGCTGGGCGATCTCCTTCGAGGCCTGGTTGAGGGCGTTGTCGACCTCCTGGCGGTCGACCTTGCTGACGACGTCGAACGAGGCTTCGCTCGCCATGGCTCTCCTCCTGCTGCCCGCGGTCGCGCGGACTGGTCTCGTGGGCGTCGGTGCTCGTGGTGCTCGCCTGCGTTTCGCGAGCACTGCCCGGGAGTTGCTATCCTTCCACCCGCACGCTGCACGCGCGTTCGCCCCTGGGGCGTCCTCTCGGTCGGTGGGCACACCCTTGGCGGGTTACCCGAGTGGCCAAAGGGGGCTGACTGTAAATCAGCTGGCAACGCCTACGGGGGTTCGAATCCCTCACCCGCCACGGACCGGACGGCCGTTCTCCTCGCGAGAGCGGCCGTTCGTCATGTCCGGGCCCGCGTCGTGCGGGAGAGCGCGACGGCAGCGCACAGGAGGGCCGCCCCGACACAGACGACGACCAGCACCTGGGACCAGGCGCCATTCCTCAGAAGCCAGACGATCGTGGCGTAGGTGCTGGCGGCGAGGAACCCGTACGCGGTCGCCGCGACGAACCGGTCGAGGTCCGGCCCGGTCCGCAGCAGGACCGCGACCGTGGCGACGACGACCGTCGCGGCGGGGACGAGGATCCCCCACGCCGTCAGCTGGATCAACGAGGTTCCTCCCGACGGCACCCAGAACGCGGGACCGGTCACCCCGACTGCGCCGAGCACGAGCAGGACGACCGGCATCGCTCCCGGCCGCCCCCACCCTGGCTTGACTGCGCGGACGCCCGCCCGCGCGAGCCCGACGGCCACGAGTCCAAGACCGACGACCGAGGCGCCCCCGATCACCAGCCAGGACGGCCGGTCGTCGTCGAAGACGACGACCGACGCGAGCGTGAAGGCGGCGGACGTCAGGTAGGCGAGCAGGCACCCCGCGGCCACCCCCAGCGCGTGCGGCACAACGCTGGGCCGGACTAGGCAGAGCACCGCGGCGGCCGCGACGCCCACCGCGATGGCGCACGACGCAACGGCGCTCGCGCCCGCGTACTGCTCGAGGTCGCCGCTCCAGTCCAAGAACCTGAAGCAGGCGACGAATTGCGCGGCGGAGACCAGAACGAGGCCCGCCACGACCCAGGGGGGCACCCTCGCCGGGACGGCGGCGGCGGGTGGCGGGGCGGCAGCGGGAGCGGGCTCTGCCGGCGCAGGCGCCGGCAGGGTGGCGCGACGACGACGCTCGGGCTGCACGGTGCGGACCGTGACGCCGATGTCCGTGGCCCCGGTCGGCGTCTTCACGATGATCGTGCCGGCAGCCTCGTCGCCAGGATCCGGCGTCGCGCTCACCTGGATCGTGTCGCCCTCGACCTCGGCCTGCAGCCAGGGGACGTCGCTGGTCACGGCCAGCTCGCGGGCGAGCGGAGGACCGGTGAGCCGGAGGATGCCGTGCGCGGCGACGTCGGCGACGCGCTCGAGGTCGAGCTGCGCGGGCTCGACCGTGAGGGCGGCTGCCGAGATCGCCGTCGCGACGGCGTCGCGGACCCGTTGGCTGTCGTCGTCGCGCATGCGGTCCAGCTGCTCCCACGCGCCGAGGGCCTGGGGCAGGTCCGGGCGTTGCAGCATCTCGCCGAGCTCGAGCGCGACACCCAGCCGGGTGGCGGGCAGCGGGCTGGTGCTGGCGTCGACCAGCTCGCGCGCCGGGGCCGCGGCCACGATCCGCCGACGGCCACTGTGGGCGATGAGCAGCTCGCCGTCCGCGCCGAACGCCCACAGGTGCGGCGTCTGGTGGGACGTCGAGCCGCGCACCTGCTCCGTGACGTACGCGAACAGCTCGTGCAGCCCGACCCAGCCGTCGCCGTCTCGGTCGGCCTCGCCGGTGGTCAGGCCGCGGACGAGGGCACCGGTGAACACGGATGGCGCCGGCAGCTGGCCGGGCGTGAGCTCCGGACCGTCGAACGCGTACTCGACGGCGCTCGACGCCGTGACGACGATGCGGCCGCGGCCGCCGGCCGCGGCCTGCTGCGCCTCGGCGAACGCTTCGCGCACCTGGACGTTCTGTGAGCCTCGGACCGTCATGCCGCGCGGGAACGCGCCGCCGTAGCAACAGTCGAGGAACAGGGCGATGCGCTGCGCCCGGCTCTCGGCCATCTGCCGGTTGACGAAGTCCGCGGAGACGGCGGTCGAGGCGAGCCGGTCGGGCCGTGAGTCCGCGGCCGCCAGGAAGAGCTCGCCCGCCGCGCTCTTGAGGCCGTGACAGGAGAAGTGCAGGACCAGGACGTCGTCGGGGAGGGTGTCGGCGAAGAAGTCCTCGACCGCCACCCGGACCGCGTGGGATGTGCCGTTGTGCAGGACGGTGACCTCAAAGTCGCCGATGCTGGGCGCTCCCAGAGCCTCGGCCAGCGCCGCGGCGTCCTGCGCGGGGGCAGCGAGTCGTCGGAGGCCGGCGTCGTCGTACTCGTCGACCGCGACGATCAGGGCGCGCCGGCCGGTGGTCACAGGCTGTCCTCGCCGTCCCCGTGGCGTGCGAGCCAGGCGTCGACCAGCCGCTCCTGCTGCTCGCTCGTCGCCGCGGAGAGCTCGATCGTGTCGCCTCCGATGGAGACCGTGACAGCCGCGACCGCCTGGTTGCGCTGCAACCACGACGTGATGCCCTGCACGACGGACCGCAGCAGCTGCAGCGACGGCCCGAGCGAAACCAGCAGCGCCCCGAGCTCCGCCACGGACGGTCCGCGGGTGCCCTCCGGGGCGTCACCGCCGGCCACGGGTCGCACGTCGTCGACGGACAGTCCGAGCAGCTCGTCCCGCAGCCGTGACGCGCCCCGCTCGAGCTCGTCGTCAGCCCCCGGTGCGACGAGCCGGACCGTCACTCCCGTCACCGTGTGCCTCCCTCGCGCGCGTCGACAGGATCACCCTGCACCCGCGCGAAGAGCCGAGGCAACGGATTCAGGTGTCCTCGCAGCTCAGGACGAGGCGCTGCAGGTGTACGTCCCCTCGGTCAGCGACACCGTCGCGCCCTCGTAGAGCGTGTCGAACGTCCCGGCGTCCTGCGCGGACCCGAACGCGACGCCCACGCCCAGCGGGTCGGCGAACCCGGTCAGACCGGCCAGCTGCTCCTCGGCGCCGCTCTGGCAGGCGGGATCCCACGGCAGGGACTGGTAGCCCAGGGCGGACAGGGAGTCGATCGAGGGCTGCAGCGTGGTCGTGTCCCCGTCGCCGGTCTCGGTGACGTCGGTCCACACCACCCAGAACTGGTCGGCGGCGGCGGTGGGGTCGATCGCGGTGGGCCAGGTCGTGGCGGCCTGCGTGCCCGCCGTGCCGGCACCTGAGGTGGCGGCGTCGTCGTCGCCACCGGTGCACGCGGTGGTGGTGAGCAGGAGGGCGGCGGTGAGCGTGAGGGCAGCAGCGGTGCTGCGTCGAGGCTGGCGCATGGGCCGGATCGTGGCACGCAGCGATCGGCACCGACCATGCGGTGAATCGTTTAGGGATGGGGCGGTGACGCACGGCACGGCGGCCGATTTCGCGACCACCCCAGGGCCCGTGTAACCTTGCTCGCGCTGCCCCGATAGCTCAGTCGGCAGAGCGTCTCCATGGTAAGGAGAAGGTCAAGGGTTCGATTCCCTTTCGGGGCTCTGTGGTGCGTTCGAAGGAAGTGCCGTGATTGCGCGGCACCGACGGTGGGCACATCGACATGGCGGGGTAGCTCAGGTGGTTAGAGCACACGGCTCATAATCGTGGTGTCGCGGGTTCGAGTCCCGCTCCCGCTACCGCCAGTGACACAACAGCGCGTCGGCCGGCGCGCAATGACGAGATCGCATGCATCCCGTACCGGGTGCGAGAGGTGGCAAGACCATGGCCAGCAAGAGCTCGGACGTCCGTCCGAAGATCACGCTCGCGTGCACGGAGTGCAAGGAGCGGAACTACATCACGAAGAAGAACCGTCGGAACGACCCCGACCGTCTCGAGATGAAGAAGTTCTGCCCGCGCGACAACCGTCACACCCTGCACCGCGAGACCCGCTGACCTCGCGTCCATGCCGGTCGATGTCGGGTACGCGGGACGTCAGTACCCGCCGACCGAGGCCTACGAGGTAGGCGCAGAGAAGCTCCGGGAGTTCGCCGACGCGGTCGGCGCCTCCCACGCAGCCCACACGGATCCGTCGGTGGCGCGCACGCTCGGGTATCCCGACGTCATCGCGCCGCCGACGTTTGCCGTTGTCGTGGCCCAGCGCGCCGAGGCCCAGCTGTTCGAGGACCCCGCCGCCGGGATCGACTTCAGCCGCGTCGTGCACGCCGACGAGCGGTTCACGCACCACCGGCCCATCCACGCGGGCGACCGTCTGGTCACGGTCCTGCACGTCGACTCGATCACGGTGCGCGCCGGGCTGGCCATGATCACGACGCGCGCCGAGATCTCGGCGGAGGACGGCGAGCCCGTCGCGACCGTCGTGTCCACGCTGGCCGTGCGCCCGGAGGAGTCATGACGAGCGAGCTGTCCGTCGGCGACGAGGTCGCGCGCCGCGAGATCACCGTCGACCGCGCCCGGCTGGTCCGCTACGCCGGAGCCAGCGGCGACTTCAACCCGATCCACTGGAACGACCGCATCGCCACCTCGGTCGGCCTGCCGGGCGTCATCGCGCACGGCATGTGGACCATGGGCGCGGCCTCGAGCGTCGTCGCCGACTGGGCGGGGGACCCCGGCGCGGTCCTCGACTACCAGGTCCGCTTCACGCGTCCCGTCCCGGTGCCCGATCCCGGTGCCGCGACCATCGAGGTCGTCGCCGTCGTCGGCGCCCTCGACCCCGAGGCCGGGACCGCGCGGATCGACCTCACGGTCGCCGTCGCCGGTGTCCGCGTGCTCGGCAAGGCGCAGGCGGTCGTCCGCCTCAGCTGACGGGCGCGGGGCCTGTCGTGGTCCCGACCCGCAGCTCCACGGGCAGCTCGCGCGTCGTCGGAGCCTCGCCGGCCAGGAAGTCCTCGACCGCGTGACCGACCGCGGCGCCCTTCTCCTCCAGCGGCTGCACGACCGTGGTGAGCACGTCCGGCTGGAGCCACGGCAGGTCGAGCCCGTCGAACCCGCTCACGGACACGTCCTCGGGCACGCGGAGCCCGAGCTCCCGGGCGGCGAGCACGACGCCGGACGCCAAAAGGTCGGACTGGCAGGCGATGGCCGTCGGCCGGTCGGGCGTGGAGAGCAGCGCGGTGCCGGCGGTGCGGCCGTGCTCGACCAGCGACGCCGGCGTCTCCCAGATCGCGACGGGCGTGACGCCAGCGTCGGTGACGCCGGCCATCCTCCGCCGGGTGATCTCCCAGTTGAGGTGGCCCATCTGGTCGGTGGCCACGAGCCCCTCGCCGCGCGAGCGGTCGAACGGCAGCGTGACGGTGGCGATCCGGGTGTGGCCGAGCGCGAGCAGGTGCTCGGTTGCCTGGCGCATCCCGCCGCGGTCGTCGATCCCGACAGAGCTGACGTCGCTCTGGTGCTGGCCCTCCAGGAGGACCGTCGGGATGCCGCGGCGCCGCAGGGCGCCGAGCATCGGGTCGTCCGTCGTGCCGCCCCACATGATGACGGCGACGTCCATCGCCGCGGACTCGATCAGGGGGTCGACCGCCGGTCCGCTCGGGTCGCTCGAGCCGGGGATGAGCAGCACCCCGAGGTCGAGCGGGCCGAGCGTGCTGACCAGGCCGTCGAGCACCTGGATCGACACGGGGTCGCGGAACGAACGGCGCAGCGAGTCACCCACGATCACGCCGACGATCCCCGACCGCCCGCGGCGCAGCTGGCGGCCGAGCGGGTTGGGCCCCGAGTAGTCCAGCGCGGCGGCCGCGTCGAGCACCCGCTGGCGGGTGGCCGCGGCGATCGGACCGGCGCCCGAGAAGGCGAGCGACGCCGTCGACACGGACACGTGCGCCGCGGCGGCGACGTCGGCCAGGGTGGGACGTTGCGGAGACAGGTCTCGGACCTCCGGGTCGGCGGCGCGGACCTGGAGGGACGCGACGCGCGGGCGGGTAGAGCGTTTGACGCAGCGGCCAGCGTACCCGCAGAATGACGCCGTCCCTCAAATCGATTCGACCGATCCCGACGGCGCCTGGTCGAATCGATTCGATACGCTCGTCAGAACGATGGAGCAAGCCGTGCGCCACCCCACCCGCGCCGTGAGTCGAGCCCGCTGGCTCCTCATGGGTCTCTTCGCCCTCGCGGGCATCAYGTTCTCCAGCTGGCTCGCCCGCATCCCCACCGTCCGCGACCTGCTCGACCTGTCCACGTCCGAGCTCGGCGTCATGCTGCTCATCGGCTCGGTGGGCGCCCTCCTCACCGTCACGGTCTCGGGCATGGTCGTGCAGCGGTTCGGCAGCCGCGTCGGGATCATCGCGTCGACGGCCGTGCTCGCGGTCGCCCTCGTCCTCATGGGTGTCGGCCCCTCCATCGGCTCGCTGACCATGCTCGGCGTCGGCATCTTCCTCAACGGCGTGGCGGTCGCGCTGGGCAACGTGCCCCTCAACGTCGAGTCCGCCCGCATCGAGCGCGCCATGGGCCGCACGGTCATCCCGCAGTTCCACGCCGCCTTCTCGATCGGCGCCGTGACCGGGTCCGCACTCGGGGCGACGGCGTCGCACCTCGGCGTCTCGGTCACCGCGCAGTTCGTCGCGGTCGCGGTCCTGGCCGTGGTCTGGCGGCTGGCCTCGCTGCGCGGTGTCGTGCTCGCCGACGCCCACGGCGACCGGCCCCGCACGCACGCGGTCACGCCCGCCGGGGCTGCGACGATGGGTCGCCGCCGCCGGATCGCCAGCTCGCTGGACTCGTGGCGCGAGCCACGCACGCTGCTCATCGGCGTCGTCATCATGGCCGCGGCCCTCTCGGAGGGGTCGGCCAACGACTGGCTGTCGCTCGCCGTGGTCGACGGGTTCGACCAGACCGAGGCCGTGGGCGGGGCGATGCTCGGCGTCTTCGTCGGCGCGATGACCCTGGTCCGCCTGCTCGGCACCCGCCTCATCGACCGGTTCGGCCGGGTCCCGGTCCTGCGGGTCTCGGGGGTCGTGTCGATCGTCGGCCTGCTGCTCTTCGGCTTCGCGCCGTCGTTGACCCTCGCCGGCGTCGGCGTCGTGCTCTGGGGCTTCGGCGCCGCGCTCGCCGTGCCGGTGGGCATCGCCGCGGCGTCCGACGACCCGATGCGTTCCGCCGGTCGCGTCGCCGTGGTGTCCTCGTTCGCCTCGGTGGCCTCGATCGCGGCCCCGCCGCTGCTCGGGATCGCGGCCGCGTCGACCGGCGCCCGGCACGCCCTCGTCGTCATCGCGGTCGCGATGGTGGCGAGCGTGCTGCTCGCCGGGCGCGTCGCCCCCGAGCATGTGTCGATCGCGGACGCGCCCGCGCGTCCTGGTGACGACGATCCGATCGTCCATCTCGCCGACGCCGACCCGGACCCGTACGGCGCGATCGCCGCTCGGCACGCCGACCACGTGACGGCCGACCGCCGTCGAACCCGCCGCCGTCGCCTCGTGCGCGTGCCGTGACCATCGAACGGACGACATCATGAACACCGGAGGGCCGATGACGACGCCAGCGGGACAGGACGACGAGCTGCTCGGGACGAGTGCACCCACGAACGTCGCGCGCGTGGTCGAGAAGGCCTCGATCGCCGTCTTCGTCGTCTTCTTCCTCAACGGCTTCAACTTCGCCAGCTGGGCCGCGCGCCTGCCCGCCATCCGCGACGGGCTGGGGTTCGACCCGGCGCAGATGGGCCTGCTGCTCCTCGTCGGCGCGGTCGGGTCGCTGGTCGCCCTGCCGCTGTCCGGCATGGTGATCGAGCGGCTCGGTGCGCGCCGCACGGTGCTCGCGTTCGCGATCCTMAACGGGAGCGGGCTGGTCGTGGCCTCGATCGGCGTGGCGCTCGGTGAGGTCGCCGTCGTCGCCCTGGGTCTCGTGCTGTTCGGCGTCGGCACCGGGGTCTGGGACGCGTCGATGAACGTCGAGGGTGCGGTCGTCGAGCAGCACCTCGGTCGCACGATCATGCCGCGCTACCACGCGGGCTTCTCGTTCGGCACCGTGGCCGCAGCCGGTATCGCCGCGGTCGCGGCGTGGCTGCACGTCCCGGTCGTCGTGCACATCCCGATCGCGGTGGTCCTGTCGGTGGTCGGCGTCGCGTTCGCGGTGCGGGCCTTCCTGCCCGCCGCCGACGAGCCGGAGGTGCGGCACTCGGCGGACCGCCCGGACAAGGGCGCCCGCGGGGCGCTGGCCGCCTGGCTCGAGCCGCGCACGCTGCTCATCGGACTCGTCGTGCTGGCCGCGGCCCTCACCGAGGGCTCCGCGAACGACTGGGTCAGCCTCGCGGTCGTCGACGGCTTCGACGTCCCGCACGCCCTGGGCGCGCTCACGTTCGCCATCTTCGTCACGGCGATGACGGGCATGCGCTGGTTCGGCACCACCCTGCTGGACCGGTACGGCCGCGTGGCGATCCTGCGCCTGTGCGCCGCGCTCTCCATCGTCGGCCTCGTCACCTTCGCGCTCGCCGGCCACCTCTGGCTCGCGGTCGTCGGCATCGTGGCCTGGGGTGCGGGCGCCGCGCTGGGCTTCCCCGTCGGCATGAGCGCGGCCGCCGACGACCCGATCCGCGCCGCCGCGCGGGTCAGCGTGGTCTCGACCATCGGGTACAGCGCGTTCCTCGCCGGGCCGCCGCTGATCGGCCTGCTCGCCCAGCACGTCGGGTACCGGCACGCGCTGCTGGTCATCGTCGTGCCCGTGGTCCTGGGTCTGCTGGTGGTGAACGCTGCCGCCCCGCTCAAGCAGCGAGGGCTAGCCTGATCGCGTGCAGACCGAGCTGAGCACGGACGACTGCTCGCCCGCGAGCGTCCCTCCGACGATCCACTGGCCCGCCACGACCGCGCTGTCCTCCACCCTCGCCGACCTCACCACCCTGCGGGTCGGCGGTGCGCCGAGCCGGTACGTGGAGACGACGACCGAGGCCGAGCTGATCGAGACCGTGCGCGCGGCCGACGAGGCGGGGGAGCCCGTCCTCGTCGTCGGCGGAGGTTCCAACCTCCTGGTGTCGGACGCGGGGTTCGACGGGGTCGTCGTGCGGGACGTCCGTAGCGGGATCGACGTGCCCGACGCCTCCGCGTGCGCCGGCGTGACGCTGACGGTGCCGGCCGGGACACCGTGGGACGACGTCGTGCGGTACGCGGTCGAGCAGGAGCTCACGGGCATCGAGACCCTCTCGGGCATCCCAGGATCGACCGGCGCGACGCCGGTCCAGAACGTCGGCGCGTACGGCCAGGAGGTGTCGCAGAGCATCGCGACCGTCCGGGTCTGGGACCGCAGCCGCGGCAGGGTCCGCACGCTGCCGCTGGTCACGCTCGCGTTCGGCTACCGCACGTCGCTGCTCAAGCGGTCGATGCGCTCAGCTGACGCCGATGATCCGCGTGCGCCGTGGTCGCCGACGCCCCGCTACGTGGTGCTCGACGTGACCTTCCAGCTGCGCCCGGGTGACCTGTCCCGCCCGATCGTCTACGCCGAGCTTGCCCGCACGCTGGGCGTGGAGGTGGGCCAGCGCGCGCCCCTCGCCCAGGTCCGGGACACCGTGCTCGCCCTGCGTGCCCGCAAGGGCATGGTGCTCGACCCCGCCGACCACGACACGTGGAGCGCGGGCTCGTTCTTCACCAACCCGTTCCTGTCCGCCGACGCCGCCGCCGCGCTGCCGGAGGACGCCCCCCGCTTCCCGACGGACGACGGCCGCGTGAAGTCGAGCGCGGCCTGGCTCATCGAGCGGTCCGGGTTCTCGCGGGGCTTCGGCGCCCCCGGTCCGGCGACGCTCTCGACCAAGCACGCGCTCGCGCTGACCAACCGCGGGGGAGCGAAGGCCGAGGACCTGCTCGCGCTCGCCCGTCAGGTGCGCGACGGCGTCCGGTCGTCCTTCGGGGTCGAGCTCGAGCCGGAACCGGTGCTGGTGGGCGTCACGCTCTGACGCCCGAGCAGCGCGCCGTGCACCAGCACGAGCGCCTCGTCGTCGGTCAGGCCGGCCGCGCGGACGGCGGCGACGTACGTCTCGGCGGCCCGGCGCGCGATGTCGGTCGGCACGGAGGCGCCCTCCGCGATGACCGTCCCGGCCCGGCGACGGGTCTCGACGACGCCCTCGGCCTCCAGCTCGCGGAACGCCCGCGCGACCGTCCCGGCGGCCAGACCGAGGTCGGTGGCCAGCGCGCGGATGGTGGGCAGCCGGTCGCCGGCCACGAGCCGCCCGGCCGCGACGTGCGCGACCACCTGCGCGCGGATCTGCTCGAACGCGGGGACCCCGGAGGTCAGGTCGACCTCGAGCTGTGCGGTCATGCGGTGACCTGCGGCTGCTGCACGTAGGGCTCGGCACGCTGCGGCGCAGGCGCGCGATGCTCGGCCCGGGAGCCCCGGACGGGAGCCACCGTGCTGACGATCAGGACGGCCAGCGAGACGAACCGGCCGACCGTCCCGACGGCCTCCGCGCTGCCCGGTCCGAAGGCGTCCGCCCACCGCGGCTGCACGCTCGCCACGCAGTTCGCGGCGAAGAAGAGGCACCCGGCCAGCGTCCAGGCCACGACCAGCTGCACGCCGGCCAGGACTCGTCGCGCGGACGTCCGTCGCAGGCCCGTGTCGTCGGCGGGAGCGGTGTCGGCGACCGCCGCGCGGCGCGCGACCTGAGCCAGGACCCCAAGGCAGGCGAGAGCGAGCACGACCATCGTCGGGGCGATCGTGCGCCCGTAGTAGAGGCCGGGGAACGGGCTCGACGTGGAGGTCACGCCGTCGGCGTGCGCGTACGACAGGCTCCGCCCGCCGGTGCCGGCGGCCAGGCCGCAGGCCGTCAGCAGGACCGCGAGCAGCAGGAACCACGCAACGGCGAGCCACGACAGCGCTCGCGGGGCGATATCCCGGACGCGCCGCGGGACCAGCGGCGCGCGCCGGACGGTGCCCTGCGGCCTGGGCCACGTCAGCTCGCCGCCGGCGTGCACCACGAGGAAGGCGATCCCGGCGATGCCGGGAAGCGCGGCCACGAACGCCCCGCGCGCGGGCCCGTGCAGGTAGCCGGCCGCGCTCATGGCGAGCAGGACGGGGAGCGGCACGAGGACGACCCACGCGGCCGCGGTCACGCGTCGCGCGTGGCGCTCCGCGGCGACCCACGCCTCCGACGGCGACGCCGGGCCCTCGGTACGGACCGGACGCAGCGCCCATGCCACGCCGATGCCGAGGAGCAGCACGAGCAGCAGCCACACCCAGCCGGTCATGGCAACCCCTGTATCAATGGACTAATGCATTGATACAATCGTCTCGGGGGCCACGTGTCAAGGCGCCAGCCAGTCGTCCACCCCGGCAAGCAGCCGCGCCTGCACGCCGTCGCTCGCGCGGCTCGCCCGGATCGACGACCGCGCCAGCTCCGCGAGCTCGTCGTCGGTGAACTCGTGCACCTCGCGCGCCAGCACGTACTGGTCGAGCAGCCGTGACCGGAACAGCAAGGGGTCGTCGGCGCCGAGCGCCACGGTCGCGCCGGCGTCGACCAGCGCGCGCAGCGGGACGTCCGACGCGCGGTCGTACACGCCGAGCGACACGTTCGACGCCGGGCACACCTCGAGCGCCACACCCTCGTCGACCACCCGCTCCAGCACCCGCGGGTCCTCCGCCGACCGCACGCCGTGGCCGAGCCGGTCGGGGTGCAGGTGCTGGACGACCTCCTCGACGTGCGCGGGCCCCAGGAGCTCCCCGCCGTGGGGGACCGAGGCCAGCCCGGCGTCACGGGCGATCGCGAACGCGTGCGCGAACTCGGACGTCTCACCGCGGCGCTCGTCGTTGGACAACCCGAAGCCGACCACCTGGCCGGGCCCGTCGCCGGCATGGTGGGCCGCCAGCCGGGCCAGCGTGCGCGCCTCGAGCGGGTGCCGCATGCGGGAGGCGGCGACGATGACGCCGACGTCGACACCGGTGCTCGCCGACGCGGACCGCACCGCGTCGAGCACGATCTCCAGCGCGGGCGTCAGGCCCCCGACGAACGGCGCGTACGACGTCGGGTCCACCTGGATCTCCAGCCGGCCCGACCCCTCCAGCGCGTCGTCCTCGACGGCCTCGGTGACCACCCGGCGCATGTCCGCCTCGCCGCGGACGCACGCGCGCGCGGCGTCGTAGAGCCGCTGGAACCGGAACCAGCCGCGCTCGTCGGCGGGCACGTGCAGGGCGTCGTCGTCGAGCAGGGCGGACGGCAGGCGGATCCCGTGCGCCGCCGCCAGCTCGGCCAGCGTCGAGACCCGCATGGAACCCGTGAAGTGGAGGTGCAGGTGGGCCTTCGGCAGGAGGGCCAGATCCCGGGCCGTCACACGCCAGCCGTGGTCGCGTCGATCAACCGGTACCCCACGCCCCGGACCGTGTCGAAGTGCTCCGCGCCGACCTTGCGCCGCAGGTACCGCACGTACACGTCGACCACGTTGGACCCGGGGTCGAAGTCGAAGCCCCACACCTCGGAGAGCAGGCGCTCGCGGGTGAGCACGTCCCCGGGATGGCGCAGGAACGTCTCGGCCAGCGCGAACTCCCGCGCGGAGAGGTCCACCTCCTGGGTGCCGACCTTCATCCGTCGGGTCCGCAGGTCCAGCTGGAGCGCACCGTGCTTGAGCACGGAGGCGTCGCCCGGCGCCGCCGGCTGGGCGCGGAGCCGCAGCCGGACGCGGGCCAGCAGCTCCTCGAACCGGAACGGCTTGGCCATGTAGTCGTCGGCCCCGGACTCGAGCCCCGTGACGGTGTCGGTGACCGACGAGCGCGCGGTGAGCACGATGACGGGCACGGTCTCACCGGCGGCCCGCAGGCGCCGCAGCACCTCGAAGCCGTCGATGTCCACCAGGCCGAGGTCGAGCACGAGCAGGTCGATGCCGCCCGCCTGGACCCGGGCGATCGCGTCCTCGCCGGACGTCACGGCGCTCGTCTCGAACCCGGACGCGCGCAGGCCCTTGGCCACGAACGCGGCGATGCGCTCCTCGTCCTCCGCGATGAGGATGTGCGTCATCGGTTCTCCACCAGCTGGGCGACGGTTCGGGTCTCGCCGTCCACCAGATCGACGGCCGGCAGGTCCAGCACGAAGACCACGCCGGGCCCGACGTTAGCCGGTGGATGCTCCACGAACACCTCTCCGTGGTGGGCGTGGGCGATCGCGGCGACGATCGGCAGGCCCAGCCCGGCACCGTGGGAGATGCGGTCGGCCTGCCCGCGGTGGAACCGCTCGAAGATCCGGCTCTCCTCGCCCGCCGGCACCCCGGGACCCTCGTCGCGCACCCACAGCAGCAGCCGGTCGCCCGCCACCTCGCTGCCGAGGCGCACGGTGGAGCCCGGTGCGGAGTAGCGGCACGCGTTCGCGAGCAGCTGCAACCAGGCCTGCGTCACGCGCTGCGCGTCGAGCTGCACCGTCACGTCCGCCCGGGCGGCCACCACCCAGCGCCGGTCTCCCAGCGCTCGGGCCTTGTCGTACACGTCGTCGGTGAGCCGCCCGACGTCCGTCGGCGCGGGCTGGACGAAGTCGGGGCGGTCCGTCGTGGCGAGCGTCATGAGGTCGTCGACCAGGCGCTGCATCCGGTCCAGCTCGTCGAGGGCGAGCGCCTGCGTGGCGCGGACGTCGTCGGGGTCGTCCGGGTCGAGCAGCTCCAGGTGGCCACGCACGATCGTCAGCGGCGTGCGCAGCTCGTGCCCGACGTCGTCGAGGAGCTCGCGCTGCGACCCGAAGGCCCGCTGGAGCCGGTCGAGCATGGCGTTGACGGTCCGCGCCATGTTCGAGAGGTCGTCCTTGCCGGTCACGGCGATGCGCTCGGACAGGTCCGACTCGGTGATCCGACGGGTGGTGTCCCGCAGCAGCCGGATGGGCCGCAGCAGGCGCCCGACGACGAACCAGGCGACGACCGCGATGACGGCGAGGGCCGCGAGCCCGACGGCGGAGTAGGTGAGGAACGTGCTGCGCAGGCTCGACATCTCGGCGGAGCGGTCGAAGGCGACGACGAACATGCCGGTGCCCGGGTCTCCCGACAGGAGGACCGGTACCGCGATGAGGCGGTACCGCGTGGTGTCGGTGCTGACCGTGCGGGCCAGCGCCGCCGTGTCGGCCGGCAGCGTCGCCAGGACCTCGACGAGCTCGGGATCCCGTTCGAGCCGGACCGACCGGGTCTCGGCGGCGGGCAGCCACTTCGGCTCCCCGTCGATCAGCGTGATGACGCCCTCGTTCTTGCCGGGCACGCGGTTGCGCACCCCCTCCTTCAGGACCGCGCTCACGCTGTCGAACGGAAGGTTCGTCGTGGGGTCCTTGCCGGCCTGCACCTGACGCAGCGCGGCGACGGCGCGCGACAACGAGTTGTCGATCCGGGCGTCGGTCTCGGCGGCCTGCAGCGCGAAGGCGGTCCCGCCGGCGATCGTCACCGTCAGGGCCGCGAGCAGGACGACGGCGGTGAGCAGGCGCGCCCGGACCGTGAGGTGCGCGAGCGTGCGCCGGTGCGCGGGGACGGCGGCGGTCGTCGCGCCGGAGACGTCCGCGCGGCCGCCGACCCGGGCGCTTCGATGCATGGACCCAGTATGTCCGGCGGGTCAGGCGGTGCGCAGGCGTCTCAGTCCAGGGCCTTCATGAACGACCAGAGGTGCCCCTCGAGGTCGCACGCGCTGTAGACGCGGTAGCCGTAGTCCTGGTCGACGGGCTCCTGCCGCACGTCGACACCCGCCGCGACGGAGCGCCGGTGGTGGGCGTCGACGTCGTCGACGAGCACCGCGACGGAGGCGGTGCCCGCGCCGAGCGAGCGGGGCGACGCCAGGCGGAACGACACCTGCTCCGGGTGCAGCCAGATGACGCCGTCGCCCGCGTGGAGCTCGCCGTGCACCGCGCGGCCGGCGCCGTCACGCACCAGGTCGCCCGGCACCAGCCCGAAGCGCTCGACGAGCCACGCGTGCGCCGCGGCGATGTCCGCGTACACCAGCAGCATGATCCGCTGCTGCGCCGGTGCCTCGAGCGTCGTCATCGCCTCGACCACCTCGAGCAGATCGGTGCCGTCCGTGGCCAGCATCCCGGCCACCCGAGAGCGCAGCCGCGCGGTGGCGTCGAGCTGCTCGTCGAGGGTGGTCAGGTGCTGCCGCATCGCCGAGGCAAGGTCCCAGGACGGGTCGTCCAGCGCCCGCTGCACCTGTGCCAGACCCATGCCGAGCCGTCGGAGCAGGCAGATCCGGTAGAGGCGTTCAGAGTCCGCGACGTCGTAGAGCCGGTGGCCCGCGGCGCTGCGGCCCGACGGGGTCAGCAGCCCGATCTGCTCGTAGTAGTGCAGGGTGCGAACCGTCAGCCCGCTCGCCTGTGCCAGCTCACCCACTCGGTGTCCAGTGCCCATGACGTCGACGCTAGGACCTCACGCCGCGTGAGGGGCAAGGGCGCCGCGGCGCCGTCGACGACCGCCTACTCGGCCTCGGCGAGCAGCGACTGGATCCGGCCGATCCCCTCGACGAGGTCGTCGTCGCCGAGCGCGTAGGACAGGCGCAGGTACCCGCTCGGCCCGAACGCCTCACCGGGCACGACGGCCACCTCGGCCTCCTCGAGGATGAGCGTCGCCAGCTCGGCCGACGTCGTCGGGGTCACGCCGCGGATGGTCCGGCCGAGGACGCCCTCGACCGACGGGTACACGTAGAACGCCCCCTCGGGGGTGGGGATCCGCACGCCGTCGATCTGCCCGAGCATCTCGACGATGGTCCGGCGCCGCCGGTCGAACGCGGTCCGCATCTCCTCCACGGCCGCGAGGTCGCCGCTGAGCGCGGCGATCGCCGCCCGCTGCGACACGTTCGCCACGTTGGACGTCAGGTGTGACTGCAGGTTGGTCGCCGCGGTGATGACGTCGGCGGGGCCGATCATCCAGCCCACGCGCCAGCCGGTCATGGCGTACGTCTTGGCGACGCCGTTGAGCACGATCGTCGTGTCCGTCAGCTCGGGCACCACACGCAGGATCGGCGTGAACACCGCGTGGTCGTACGTGAGGTGCTCGTAGATCTCGTCGGTGATGACCCAGATGCCGTGCTCGAGCGCCCAGCGCCCGATCGCGGCCGTCTGCTCGGGGGAGTACACCGCGCCGGTCGGGTTCGACGGGGAGCAGAAGAGCAGCACCTTGGTCCGCGGGGTGCGGGCCGACTCGAGCTGCTCGACGGTGACCAGGTAGCCCTGGTCCACGCCGGCGAACACCTCGACCGGGACGCCGCCCGCCAGCCTGATCGCCTCGGGGTACGTGGTCCAGTACGGCGCCGGCAGCAGCACCTCGTCACCCGGGTCCACGATCGCCGCGAACGACTGGTAGACGGCCTGCTTGCCGCCGTTGGTCACCAGGACGCTTGACGGCTTGACCTCATAGCCCGAGTCCCGCAGCGTCTTCGTCGCGATGGCCTCGCGCAGGGCGGGCAGGCCCGCCGCCGGCGTGTAGCGGTGGTTCGCCGGGTCCTTGGCGGCAGCGACGGCCGCGTCGACGATGTACGCGGGGGTGGGGAAGTCGGGCTCCCCGGCGCCGAAGCCGATGACCGGGCGACCGGCCGCCTTGAGCGCCTTGGCCTTGGCGTCGACCGCCAGCGTCGCGGACTCGGCGATCGCGGCCAGTCGGGCGGACACACGGGCACGGGGAGGGGTCTGCTCGCTCACGGCCCCCATAGTGGCAGAGGTCACGTCGGGTCGTGCCCGTCATGTCGGAGCGTGGGCTCGTGCCTTCCGCGCGGTTCGACCCACGGGCGCTCGTCGCGTACAGTGAACCCCCGGCGGTTGACGTCCGCCATGATGAGCCGTGCCCCGGAGGCCTCCGGGTGGCCGCTCGGACCCCCTGCGGGTGGTGTCCGTCGGTGCGTGCGCACGGGGAGTCGTGGAGGCCCAGGCCGTCGTAGGGCAGTGGCGCAATTGGTAGCGCAGCGGTCTCCAAAACCGCAGGTTGCAGGTTCGAGTCCTGTCTGCCCTGCGCACGCGTTTCTACGTTCAGGTGTGTCGGGACGTACGAGATGGCGAGCAGGACCGCCGGTCGGTCCGGCGCGACGCGTCGGCCGTCCGTCTGCTGGGTATCCGCACGGGGCCCGGCTTGACGAACCACCACGAGACGTAGGGGCCAGACGTGAGCGAAACAGCACCGGCTGCGGCGTCCGACGCCGAGGGTTCGGCGGCGCGCCCGTCCGCACCCAAGGCCCGCAAGGGTTCGTCGGATGCTCGTCGCGGCCTGTTCGCCCGCATCGCGCTCTTCGTCCGCCAGGTCGTCGCGGAGCTGAAGAAGGTCGTCCGGCCCACGCGGTCGGAGCTGATCACCTACACGAGCGTCGTGCTCGTGTTCGTCGCCGTGATCATGGCCTTCGTCACCGTGATCGACCTGGGCATCGGCAAGCTCACGTTCTGGGTCTTCGGAGGCTGACGGCCGCTCGGGGCCCCGCCCCGACAGCTAGGCAGTCGCCCCACCAGGGTCGAGCAACCACCGCGCCAGTTCGCCGGGCGCACACGCTGGAGAAAGCAGGTTCGCACGTGTCGCAGGAGTCGCAGGAGCCCACCACGGGCGCCGAGGCGGAGCTCGAGGACGCCATCGCGTCGGTCGAGGCCGTCGAGGCGTCGGCGCAGGACAGCGTCGTCGACGACGCTGCCGTCGACGAGGCCACCGAGAGCGACGAGGTTGCTGAGTCCGATGACGAGTCCGACGACGACGAGTCCGACGAGGCCGAGGCCGACGACGAGCCCGACGTCGAGGAGGACCCGGTCGCGGCGTTCAAGTCGCAGCTGCGCACCCAGCTGGGCGACTGGTACGTCATCCATTCCTACGCCGGCTACGAGAACCGCGTGAAGGCGAACCTCGAGAACCGTCGCCAGAGCCTCAACATGGAGGACTTCATCTACCAGGTGGAGGTCCCCATGGAGGAGGTCGTGGAGATCAAGAACGCGCAGCGCAAGGTCGTCAAGCGCGTCCGGATCCCCGGCTACGTCCTCGTCCGCATGGACCTGACCGACGAGTCGTGGGGCGCCGTCCGGCACACGCCGGGCGTCACCGGCTTCGTCGGCCACACGCACCAGCCCGTCCCGCTCACGCTGGACGAGGTCTTCTCGATGCTCGCGCCGTCGCTGGAGCCCAAGCAGCCGACCACGGCCGCCGGCGCCGCCAAGGCCGCCTCGCAGATCAAGGTCGACTTCACGGTCGGCGAGTCGGTCACCGTCACGGACGGCCCGTTCGACACGCTCCCGGCCACGATCTCCGAGATCAACGCCGAGAACCAGAAGCTCAAGGTTCTCGTCTCCATCTTCGGCCGGGAGACCCCGGTCGAGCTGTCCTTCAGCCAGGTCGCCAAGATCTGACTGAGCTGTGCCGCCCTGCGGCTCAGCACTGCAACCGGGTCATCGCCCACGGCGTCGGCCCACGACACGAACGGAAGCAGCTATGCCCCCGAAGAAGAAGGTCACCGGCCTCATCAAGCTCCAGATCAAGGCCGGCGCGGCCACCCCTGCGCCGCCGATCGGTCCGGCGCTCGGTCAGCACGGTGTCAACATCATGGAGTTCTGCAAGGCGTACAACGCTGCCACCGAGGCGCAGCGCGGCAACGTCATCCCCGTGGAGATCACGGTGTACGAGGACCGCTCGTTCACCTTCATCACGAAGACGCCGCCGGCCGCCGAGCTGATCAAGAAGGCCGCCGGTGTGGCCAAGGGTTCCCCGACCCCGCACACCGTCAAGGTCGCCACCCTCACCAAGGCGCAGGTCAGCGAGATCGCGAGCACCAAGCTCGAGGACCTCAACGCGAACGACCTGGCCGCGGCCGAGAAGATCATCGCGGGCACCGCCCGCTCGATGGGCATCAAGGTCGAGGGCTGAGCGCAGCTCAGACCGAGAAGCAGGAACAGCGGGCCGATTCCGGTCCGCTGAGAAATGTGGAAGGGCCTGAACGGCCCGACTGACCACGACAGGAGAACAGCATGGCGAAGCACAGCAAGGCGTACCGCTCCGCGGTCGAGAAGATCGAGGAGGGCCACCTCTACAGCCCCCTCGAGGCCGTCCGACTCGCGCAGGCGACGTCCACCACCAAGTACGACTCGACCGTCGAGGTCGCGTTCCGCCTCGGTGTCGACCCCCGCAAGGCGGACCAGATGGTTCGCGGCACGGTCAACCTGCCCCACGGCACCGGCAAGACCGCCCGCGTCATCGTCTTCGCGACGGGCGAGCGCGCCGAGCAGGCCCGCGCCGCGGGTGCCGACGAGGTCGGCGGCGACGAGCTCATCGACAAGGTCGCGGCCGGTTACACGGACTTCGACTCCGCCGTCGCCACGCCCGACCTCATGGGCAAGGTCGGTCGCCTCGGTAAGGTCCTCGGCCCGCGCGGCCTCATGCCGAACCCGAAGACCGGCACCGTGACGATGGACGTGGCCAAGGCCGTGTCCGACATCAAGGGCGGCAAGATCGAGTTCCGCGTGGACCGTCACGCGAACCTGCACTTCATCATCGGCAAGACCTCGTTCAGCGACGTCTCCCTCGTGGAGAACTACGCCGCTGCGCTCGACGAGATCCTGCGTCTGAAGCCGTCCGCCTCGAAGGGTCGCTACATCGCCAAGGCGACGTTCTCGACCACGAACGGCCCCGGCATCCTGGTCGACCAGAACAAGACGCGGAACCTCACCTCCGAGGACGACGCCGCCTGACGCTGGCAGCACGCACGACGAAGGCCCGGTTCCCCCTGCGGACCGGGCCTTCGTCGTCCTGCGAGACGGGCTGTCAGTACGGCAGCCACTGCGTGATGCAGGTGCCGCCGTCGCTCGAGCACTCCAGCCTCAGCGGTCCGCCGGGGCGGACGTCGAAGCGGAAGTACCCGACGTCGTCGGTCTCGATCGTCGCGACGTCGCCCTCGGGCGTGCGCAGCGTGACGCGCCCCGGCGTCGCGGGGAGCAGCTGGCCCTCGATCGAGGACGTCTCGACCTCCACCTCGACACCGAGGCCGTGCCCCTCGAAGACGAGGGTGCGGGATGCCCCGCCGGACCGGTCGCGGACGCCGACGGGCGCGTCCAGCGCGGTCGAGTCGTAGACCAGCTCGAGCAGCAGCAGGTCCATCTCGAGGCCGGCGCGGGCGTCGACCATGCCGCGGTGCGCGCGGAACGCCAGGTCGGCGCTGGCCACGACGCGGTCGTAGGTGTCCGCCTCCGCGAGCGCCAGGTTCAGGTCCGCCGCGAGGGCCTCGTCGTCGGGCCACGGCGAGTCGCCGCGCGCTCCGGTGGTGTGGGCGCGGTCATCCGAGTGCCAGGACATCGCGTCCTCCTTCTTCAGCCGTGGAGGCCGTCCAGGCCTTCACGTAGTTCTTGATCGCCGCCGTCTGACGCAGGCGGGCGAGGCCACGGCCCCGGGTGGGGCCGATCGATCCGACGGGTACCCCGAGCTTCTCCGCGATCTCCGCGTAGCTGAGCGGGGGGTCGACGGCGAGCATGAGCAGGATCTCGCGCTGGTGGACCGGCAGCTCTGCCAGGCCTTCGCGCAGCGCGCGCTCCCGCTCGACGTGCAGCATCCGCTCGTCCATGTCGGAGTCGGACACGCCGTCGAGCCGGCCACCCTGCGGGTCGACGGGGACGGTGCGCCGGTTCACGTTGGTGACGCGGATGCATTCGTGCCGCGCCGTGGTGGCGATCCAGCCGGGCAGCGCGTGCGGGTCCCGGAGCTTCTCGAGGTTCTCGAGCAGGTTGAGCCACACGGTCTGCGCGACGTCCTCGGCCTGGTGCGGGGTGAGCCGGAACTGGCGCACCCGCGCCACGACGGCCGGGGTGTGCCGCCGCACGATCTCGCCCCAGGCACGCGAGTCCCCACCCAGGGCGCCCGCCACCAGCGCGGGGGCGTCCCACCGGCGGTACGGATCCTCGTCGTCCATGTCTGTATCCCTTCGTCCGAGGACTCGGGAGCCATCATGGCGCGCGGTGGGAACGGTGCCCAGCACTTCAGACCCCCGGCAGGATGTCGAACGTCTGGCCGAAGTCCGGCATGGGCCGGCCGTCGGCCAGCAGCTGGACGTAGGCCTGGCGGGCGGAGAGCCCACGCTCCTGCATGAGACGCGCGACCGCGCCCGCCACCTGCGGCGCGGCGAACGACGTCCCGCTCCAGCGCGAGAACGAGTCGGCGGGGAACGTCTCGGGGTCCTCCGTGAAGTCGGGGGACTGCTCGCCCTGCACGTACGTCGACAGCACGCCCTCGCCGACGGCGGAGCAGTCCACCCACCAGCCGTGGCTCGAGAACGCGCTGGGGCGCAGGTCTGCCGTCAGGGCACCGACCGACACCACGCGGCGGAACGCCGCGGGCCAGGTCGGCGTCGTGTCGCCGAAGTTGCCGGCGGCGGCGACGATCAGCGTGTCCTCCCCGCGCTCGATCTCGATCTCCCGCACCACCTCGAGTGCCGCGGCCATCGCGAGCGACGGCTGGTCGAACTGGGTCTGGGTGCCGAGCGACAGGTTGACCACCTGCGCGCCGTCCCGCACGGCGCGGACGATCGCGCAGGCCACGTCGATCTCGCTGCCGGTGCCGCCGGTGCCGAGCGCCCGGTACATCGTGATGTCGGCGGTGGGTGCGACCTGGGCGATGATCCCGCTGACGAACGTCCCGTGCCCCGCGGAGAAGTCGAGGAAACCGTCGAGGGGGTCGGCGTCGAGCGGGTCGACGTTGATGTCGACGGCGTGGGTGGCCGGGTCGTCCTGGGTGATCCGCGGGATGCCGGTCAGCCAGCCGTCGCCCCGCAGGGCGCCGTCGATGCCGGTGTCGACGACGGCGACGCGCGCACCGGCACCGTCGCCCGTGGCGAAGGTGTCGTACGAGTCGAAGGTGCCGATCGTCGGCACCGCGACCCCGCTGAAGGGCTTGACGATCGGGCCGAGGGGCGCGATGTGGGTCAGCGACGCGGCGAAGCCGCGGGCGCGCAGCTCGCTGACCGTGTCCTCCAGGTGCTGGGTCGTGGTCGGCTCGGTGCTGACCAGCCTGACCAGGCGGCTCTCGAGGTCGGTGCACCCGAGCGGCGCCTCGGCCAGCCCCCGGCGCTGCACGTACGTCCGGACGCCTCGGTCCTGCCAGGACGACTCGGTCACCAGGATCTCCCCGGTCACCACCATCGTCTCGAGCCCGTTGTCCTTGACCACCACGTCGAGCCGGGTGTCGTGCCGCAGGTTCCACCGCTCCTGGACCGCGGTGTTCAGCCTTCGTCGCAGCCCGGCGTCGGTGCGCCGCTGCGCCAGCTCGTCGACCTGCCGCTGGACACGCTGTCGTACCCGTGGGGGGACAGGCTCGACGGCCGGACCGGTCCGGTAGTCGCGACCGAAGGGCCTTCCCGGGGTACGGGGTTCGTCCGCTGACGTGCTCACATGTACTCCTTGCTCCGCCTAGACTCCGAAAGATGTGCCCGTCCGGTCTCGGGGTCGAGCCACCTCCACCGAACGACGATCCTCATGCCCTACCAGAGGCCCGAGCCGACCTCCTGATACATCTCAGCTCGTTGATGGACGCGGTCGACATCGATCCGCGGTCGGTGGAGCCTCAGGCGCAGGCCGTCGTGCAGGTGGCGCGCACGCGCAAGGACCCCGAGCTGCTGGGGTTGAGCCTACGGCTGCTGGCCGGGACATTTAGGGCACGATGGGACGATTCGTCCGCGCGCCCGCTGCTCGACGAGGCCCTGCGCGTCACGCGGCGGCACGGCGTCTGGCACGTCGCGGCGACGGTGCTGGCCAGCCGGGCGTCCGTCCTGCACGATCTCGGCGACGCCGGCGCAGCAGCCCGGGACCTCGACGCCGCGATCGCGGCGATGAGCCGCGCGACGGACATCGAGCCGGCCGAGCGTGCGCGCTTCCTCGGTCGGGTCGGGCTCTCGCTCGCGATCGTCGAGCAGCACGCTGGGCGGCTGGCCGAGTCCGAGCAGCGCTACCGGTCGCTGCTCGCGGCCGGCGGCCTGGAGCCGCGCTCCGAGGCGATCGCGACGAACAACCTGGCGCTCGTCCTGGCCGAACGCGGCGAGTACGACGAGGCGATCCGCACCGCCGACCGAGCCGTGGCGCTCGCCATCTCGAAGGTGCCGAGCATCGAGGGGCCCCTGGTGCAGAGCCGCGCCTGGATCGCGGTCCGAGCCGGCCGCCTCCAGGAGGGCATGCGGGACTTCGACCGGTCGGCCCAGGCCTACGTCGACGCGGGCATCCCGCTGGGGGAGTACTACACGGAGTACGCCGACGCCATGACCGACCTCCGGCTGCTCCCCGAGGCGGCAGCCGCCGCGGCTCGCGCGGTCGAGGAGCTCGACGCGGCGGGGCTCCAGCTTGCGTTGACCGAGGCGCAGATGCGGCTCGCGCGGATCTACCTCCTCACTGGTCGGCCCGAGGAAGCCGGCGCACTGGCGGATGTCGCTGCTCAGGCCGCCCGGCGCCAGCGTCGCGCGACGTGGGCCGCCCGCGCGCAGCTCATCGGCGTGGAGGCGCGGCTCCGGGCGGGCACCGCGGGGCTCGGCGAGCTCGGGGTGGCGCGCCGCGCCGCGGGGCGGCTCGAACGGTCCGGGGATCTGCACGGTGCCGTCGAGGCGTACCTCGTCGCGGGTCGGGTGGCTCTCGACCAGGACCGTCCGGGTGCTGCGGGGCCTGCGCTGTCCCGGGCCCGTGCGCTCGCCGGGCGTGGCCAGGTGCTCGTCCGGCTGCGCGGCCGGCTCGCGGGTGCGCTCGCCGAGCGGGCGTCGGGACACCCGGCCGGCGTGCTGACGGAGTGCAGGGCGGGCCTGCGGGACCTCGCCACGCACCGCTCGAGCCTGCCCACCATCGAGCTGCGCGCGCTCGCGTCGGGGCACGGGGCGGAGCTCGGCGAGATCGGGCTCGGGGTCGTGCTGGCCGGTGCGTCGCCGGCGCAGACGCTCGCGTGGATGGAACGGACCCGCGCCGCGGCGCTGAGCGCCCGGCTGCAGCCGTCGGAGGCCCGTCCGGTCGGGACGCGTGAGTCGTGGGGACCGACCCCGGCCGTGGGCGTGCGTGGCCTGAACGAGTCACGGGACGCGCGGGTGCCCGTGCTCGACTGGTCCACGGGGTACGAGTCGCCCGCGCCCGTGCCTGCCCGCCCCCGCGCGCCCGGTCTCGCCGCGGTCCGCGAGGCGCTCGACGGGCGGACCCTGGTCGAGTTCGGGAAGTTCCAGGGCCGACTCGTCGCCGTCGTCGTCGCACCGCGGGGCGCCCGACTGGTGGAGCTCGCCGACCAGCAGGACGTGGCCGCCGAGCTCCGGCCGCTGCTGTTCGCCCTGCGACGGCTGGCCAACCCCCGCGGGGGTGCCGCCGCGGACGCCGCCCGGGCGAGCGCCGACCTGCGCATCGCGCGGCTGCGCGCCCTGCTCATCGCGCCGCTGGGCGTGCGGGCCGAGGACGAGCTGGTCGTGGTCCCGGTCGGCATGCTGCACGGCGTGCCGTGGTCCTGCCTGCACGGCGGTCCGCTCGCCCAGGCGCCGTCGGMGAGCTTCTGGGTCCGGACGCGCCRCGCCGCGCAGGCCCGGCGCGGGGCGGGCGGCACCGTGCTCGTCGCGGGCCCGGATCTCGTGGGTGCCGGCGAAGAGGTCGACGCGCTCCGCGAGGTCCACCCCGGCGCCCTGGTGCTCACCCCGGAGCACGCCCGGGCCGAGCAGGTCGTCGCCGCGCTGGCCGACGCCGACCTCGCGCACCTCGCATGCCACGGCTCGCAGCGGGCCGACAACCCGATGTTCTCCTCGCTGCTGCTCGCGGACGGCCCGGTGACCGTCCAGGAGCTGCACGGCGCGGGCGTGGCGCCCCACCGGCTGGTCCTCGCGTCGTGCCACTCGGGTGCGGACGTCGCGTACGCGGGCGACGAGATCCTCGGCTTCGTCAGCGCGATGCTGGCGCAAGGCACGGCCGGCGTGGTGGCCAGCATCGCCGCGGTGCCGGACGTCGCCGCGGTCGACCTCATGCTCGGCCTGCACCGTGGTCTGCGGCAGGGCCTGACGCTCGCGCGAGCGCTGCACGCGGCACGCGCCGGCGTGGACAGGTCGTCGCCGGAGGGCTTCGTCAACTGGTGCACGTTCAGCGCGCACGGCGCCGCCTGACGTGCTTGCCGGTGCTGTCCGGCGGGGAGCGGATTTGGTCGTCGTCCGGGCGTGCCGTACCTTAGGGACATCCAAAGACCGCCGGTCGTCGGTCCGTCGTGCTCACGCCAGTGTGCATCGCGGCCCGCCCGAAGTCCCGCAGCAGCGGAGGCCAGCGCAGGTGAGAGTTCCCGGAAGGTTCGGTTTGCGCCGAGCTGCCTGACGAGCCCCGCGCCTGCGCGGGGCTCTTTCGTTTGTGGGGCGTGACGACCGGTGGCACCACCATCGGAAGGATTGCCATGGCGAGGCCGGACAAGGCAGCCGCTGTCGCAGAGCTCACGGACCTGTTCCGCGAGTCGAACGCGGCCGTGCTGACCGAGTACCGCGGGCTCACCGTTGCTCAGCTCAAGAAGCTGCGCAAGGCGCTCAGCGGCAACGCAACGTACTCCGTGGTGAAGAACACGCTGACCGCGATCGCGGCCAAGGATGCCGGCCTCGAGGGCCTCGACGACGCGCTTGCCGGCCCGTCGGCGATCGCCTTCGTCTCCGGTGACCCGGTCGAGGCGGCCAAGGGACTGCGTGACTTCGCCAAGGCGAACCCCGCACTGGTCATCAAGGGCGGTGTCCTCGACGGACGCGCCCTGACCGCTGCGGACGTCACCAAGCTCGCGGACCTCGAGTCCCGTGAGGTTCTGCTGGCCAAGGCGGCCAACGTGTTCAAGGCGTCGCTCTTCCAGGCGGCTTACCTGTTCACCGCGCCCGCCGCTCAGGCTGCACGCACCGTCGACGCTCTCCGGCTCAAGCTGGAGGAGTCGACCGAGGTCGCTGCCTGAGCCACCGGCTCCAGGCACTCATCTGAACCCCCGCTCGCGTCGGCCGCACCGGCCGCCGGGCACCGAACGGAAGGAACCGCCATCATGGCGAAGCTCACCACCACCGAGCTCATCGACGCGTTCAAGGAGCTCTCCCTCATCGAGCTCTCCGAGTTCGTGAAGGCGTTCGAGGAGACCTTCGAGGTCACCGCTGCTGCTCCCGTCGCCGTTGCGGCCCCCGCCGGCGCCGGTGGCGCTGCCGAGGTCGAGGCCGAGGAGGAGAAGGACTCGTTCGACGTCGTCCTCGAGGCCGCCGGTGACAAGAAGATCCAGGTCATCAAGGAGGTGCGCGTCCTGACGTCCCTCGGCCTGAAGGAGGCCAAGGACCTCGTTGACGCCGCCCCCAAGGCCGTCCTCGAGGGCGTCGCCAAGGACGCTGCCGAGAAGGCCAAGGCGACCCTCGAGGCCGCTGGCGCCACGGTCACCCTCAAGTGATCACCACCTCCGCCCACGTCGGTACGCCGACCGGTCGGAGGTAGGGAGCGACGCTCCCGCAGGACGTCCGACGAAGCCCGTGCCCCCACCCGGGGTGCGGGCTTCGTCGCACCGCGGGTGTCGCGGCGACCTCCTCCGTCCACAGCCGGACGGGTGCCAGGCTTTCGTCGGCCCGCGGGTTGTGCCACCATGTGCGCGGCGACAACGTCGTCGCCGGACGGGCGGAGCCGCCTGTTCTACCGGACGCCTCAGGGTCCACGTCGATGATGACGGGGAGCTCGCCCGAGGTGTCGATGCCGGGTGGACTTTGCCACAGCGGCCGAGTATGCTAGCGCTTTGCGCTGGCCTGTGCCCGCGATCCCGTATAACCCGAGCCCACCCTCGTCGTTCGTACACGACGTCCGGAGGCTCGCCGGCCGGGGGATCGCGCCTAGCCAGGACCAGCGCAGCGTGCACTCGATCCGCTGGGAAGGACCCCTCTTTTGGCTGCCTCGCGCACCCCTTCTGCTCCGACCGCCGACGCCATCGCGAACCGCACCGCATCCCGCCGTATCTCTTTCGCCAAGATCCACGAGCCCCTCGAGGTCCCGGACCTGCTCGGTCTGCAGACGGAGAGCTTCGACTGGCTGCTCGGCAACGAGAAGTGGCAGGGCCGTGTGGCCAAGGCCCTCGAGGCCGGCCGTCAGGACGTTCCCGAGACCGCTGGTCTCGAGGAGATCTTCGAGGAGATCTCGCCTATCGAGGACTTCGGCGGATCCATGTCGCTGTCGTTCCGTGAGCACCGCTTCGAGCCGCCGAAGTACACGGCCGAGGAGTGCAAGGAGAAGGACTTCACCTTCGCCGCCCCGCTGTTCGTCACCGCGGAGTTCGTCAACTACACCACCGGCGAGATCAAGAGCCAGACGGTCTTCATGGGCGACTTCCCGCTCATGACCGAGCGCGGCACCTTCATCATCAACGGCACCGAGCGCGTGGTCGTCTCGCAGCTCGTCCGTTCGCCCGGCGTGTACTTCGAGCGCACGGCCGACAAGACGTCCGACAAGGACGTCCTCACGGCCAAGGTCATCCCGAGCCGCGGTGCCTGGCTCGAGTTCGAGATCGACAAGCGCGACAACGTCGGCGTGCGCGTCGACCGCAAGCGCAAGCAGAACGCCACGGTGCTCCTCAAGGCGCTCGGCATGACGGACGCGGAGATCCGCGAGGAGTTCGCGGCGTACCCGGCCGTCATCGACACGCTGGACAAGGACCACGTCCAGACGCAGGACGAGGCGCTGCTCGACCTCTACCGCAAGATCCGCCCGGGCGAGCCGCCCACGGTCGAGGCCGGTCGCGCGCTCATCGAGAACTTCTACTTCAACCCGAAGCGCTACGACCTCGCGAAGGTCGGCCGCTACAAGCTGAACAAGAAGCTCGGCCTGGACGTGCCGCTCGCCGACTCCGTCCTGTCGAAGGACGACGTCGTCGCGACCATCAAGTACCTCGCGTCGCTGCACATCGACCTGCCCTCGCTGCCCGGCACGCGGGCCGGCGAGTCGGTCGACATCCGCGTCGAGCCCGACGACATCGACCACTTCGGCAACCGTCGCATCCGCGCGGTCGGCGAGCTCATCCAGAACCAGGTCCGCACGGGCCTGTCGCGGATGGAGCGCGTCGTGCGCGAGCGCATGACGACGCAGGACGTCGAGGCGATCACGCCGCAGACCCTGATCAACATCCGCCCCGTGGTGGCGTCGATCAAGGAGTTCTTCGGCACGTCGCAGCTGTCGCAGTTCATGGACCAGAACAACCCGCTCGCGGGCCTGACGCACAAGCGTCGCCTGTCCGCGCTCGGCCCGGGTGGTCTGTCCCGCGACCGCGCCGGCATGGAGGTCCGTGACGTCCACCCGTCGCACTACGGCCGCATGTGCCCGATCGAGACCCCTGAGGGCCCGAACATCGGCCTGATCGGCTCGCTCGCCACGTACGGGCGGATCAACCCGTTCGGCTTCGTCGAGACGCCGTACCGCAAGGTCATCAAGGGCAAGGTCTCGGACGAGGTCCACTACCTGACGGCCGACGACGAGGACCGCCACGTCATCGCGCAGGCGAACGCCCCGCTCAAGGCGAACGGTGCCTTCGAGGAGGACCGCGTCCTGGTCCGCGTCAAGGGCGGCGAGATCGAGTACGTCGCCGGCGAGGCCGTCGACTACATGGACGTCTCCCCGCGCCAGATGGTGTCGGTGGCCACGGCCCTGATCCCGTTCCTCGAGCACGACGACGCCAACCGTGCCCTCATGGGTGCCAACATGCAGCGCCAGGCCGTCCCGCTGGTCCGTTCCGAGGCCCCGCTCGTGGGCACCGGCATGGAGCGTCGTGCGGCCATCGACGCGGGCGACGTCATCGTCGCGACGAAGCCGGGTGTCGTCACCGAGGTGTCGGCCGACCTGATCGTCGTCGCCAACGACGACGCCACCACGTCGACCTACCGCGTCGCCAAGTTCCGCCGCTCGAACCAGGGCACCTCCTACAACCAGCGCGTGCTGGTCGACACCGGCGCCCGCGTCGAGGTCAACTCGGTGCTCGCCGACGGCCCGGCCACGGACGAGGGCGAGCTCGCGCTCGGCCGCAACCTCCTGGTCGCGTTCATGTCGTGGGAGGGCCACAACTACGAGGACGCGATCATCCTGTCGCAGCGCCTCGTACAGGACGACGTGCTGTCCTCGATCCACATCGAGGAGCACGAGGTCGACGCGCGCGACACCAAGCTCGGCCCGGAGGAGATCACTCGGGACATCCCGAACGTCTCCGAGGAGGTCCTCGCGGACCTGGACGAGCGCGGCATCATCCGCATCGGTGCCGAGGTCGYGGCCGGCGACATCCTCGTCGGCAAGGTCACGCCCAAGGGCGAGACCGAGCTGACCCCGGAGGAGCGCCTGCTCCGTGCGATCTTCGGTGAGAAGGCGCGCGAGGTCCGCGACACGTCGCTCAAGGTCCCGCACGGCGAGTCCGGCACGGTCATCGAGGTCCGCACGTTCAGCCGTGAGGACGGCGACGAGCTGCCCGCCGGCGTGAACGAGCTGGTCCGCGTGTACATCGCGCAGCGCCGTAAGATCACGGACGGCGACAAGCTCGCCGGCCGTCACGGCAACAAGGGCGTCATCTCCAAGATCCTGCCGGTCGAGGACATGCCGTTCCTCGCCGACGGGACCGCGGTCGACGTCGTCCTCAACCCGCTCGGTGTCCCCGGCCGCATGAACGTCGGCCAGGTCCTCGAGACGCACCTCGGCTGGGTGGCCAAGCAGGGCTGGGACATCCAGCTCGCCGAGGGTGACGTCTCGTGGCGGGACGACGTCCCGGCCATCGCCGCGTCGTCGCCGGCCGGCAACCCGGTCGCGACGCCCGTGTTCGACGGTGTCCCGGAGACGACCCTCACGGGTCTGCTCTCGGCCACGCTGCCGAACCGTGACGGCGAGCGCACCGTGGGCGGYGACGGCAAGGCGCGCCTGTTCGACGGGCGCTCCGGCGAGCCGTTCCCGGAGCCGGTCGCGGTCGGCTACATGTACATCCTCAAGCTGCACCACCTCGTCGACGACAAGATCCACGCACGTTCCACGGGTCCGTACTCGATGATCACGCAGCAGCCGCTGGGTGGTAAGGCGCAGTTCGGTGGCCAGCGGTTCGGCGAGATGGAGGTGTGGGCCCTGGAGGCGTACGGCGCTGCCTACACGCTGCAGGAGCTCCTCACCATCAAGTCGGACGACGTCCCCGGCCGCGTCAAGGTGTACGAGGCGATCGTCAAGGGGGAGAACATCCCCGACTCGGGCATCCCGGAGTCCTTCAAGGTGCTCCTCAAGGAGATGCAGTCGCTCTGCCTGAACGTGGAGGTGCTCTCCTCGGACGGCGTCTCCATCGACATGAAGGAGAACGACGACGAGGTCTACCGCGCAGCGGAGGAGCTCGGCATCGACCTGTCCCGGCGCCCGAACGCCAGCAGCGTCGAAGAGATCTGACGTCGAGCCTGCCGCCCTTCCGTGAGGATGGGCGGCGGGCCCGCACCCTTAGCAACATTTCCGTTCAGCTGGTGCACACCGGCAAGCGAAGGAAGTAGGACCCCCCTTGCTCGACGTCAACGTCTTCGACGAGCTGCGTATCGGCCTTGCCTCGGCCGACGACATCCGTGCCTGGTCGCACGGTGAGGTGAAGAAGCCCGAGACCATCAACTACCGGACCCTGAAGCCGGAGAAGGATGGCCTGTTCTGCGAGAAGATCTTCGGTCCCACCCGGGACTGGGAGTGCTACTGCGGCAAGTACAAGCGCGTGCGCTTCAAGGGCATCATCTGCGAGCGCTGCGGCGTCGAGGTGACCCGCTCGAAGGTCCGTCGTGAGCGCATGGGCCACATCGAGCTCGCCGCGCCCGTCACGCACATCTGGTTCTTCAAGGGTGTGCCGTCGCGACTCGGCTACCTGCTCGACCTCGCCCCGAAGGACCTCGAGAAGGTCATCTACTTCGCGGCCTACATGATCACCTGGGTCGACGTCGACGGCCGGCACGAGGACCTCCCCAACCTCCAAAACGGGATCGACCTGGAGAAGAAGGAGATCTCGGACCGCCGCGACAACGACATCAACACCCGCGCCACCAAGCTCGAGGCCGACCTGGCCGAGCTCGAGGCCGAGGGCGCCAAGGCCGACGCCCGCCGCAAGGTGCGCGACTCGGCCGAGCGCGAGATGGCTCAGCTGCGGAAGCGTGCCGACCTCGAGCTCGACCGCCTGGACCAGGTCTGGGACCGCTTCAAGAACCTCAAGGTCGCGGACCTCGAGGGCGACGAGATGCTGTACCGCCAGCTCCAGGACCGGTACGGCAACTACTTCGAGGGCTCGATGGGCGCCGCGGCGATCCAGAAGCGTCTCGAGGCGTTCGACCTCGAGGCCGAGTCCGACTCGCTGCGCGAGATCATCAAGACCGGCAAGGGCCAGCGCAAGACGCGTGCCCTCAAGCGCCTGAAGGTCGTCAACGCGTTCCTCACGACGACCAACTCGCCCACCGGCATGGTGCTCGACGCCGTCCCGGTCATCCCGCCGGACCTGCGTCCGATGGTCCAGCTCGACGGTGGCCGCTTCGCCACCTCGGACCTGAACGACCTGTACCGCCGCGTGATCAACCGGAACAACCGCCTCAAGCGGCTGCTCGACCTCGGCGCGCCCGAGATCATCGTCAACAACGAGAAGCGGATGCTCCAGGAGGCCGTCGACTCGCTGTTCGACAACGGCCGCCGCGGCCGTCCGGTGACGGGTCCGGGCAACCGCCCGCTCAAGTCCATCTCGGACATGCTCAAGGGCAAGCAGGGTCGGTTCCGCCAGAACCTGCTCGGCAAGCGCGTCGACTACTCGGGCCGTTCGGTCATCGTCGTCGGCCCGCAGCTCAAGCTCCACCAGTGCGGCCTGCCCAAGCAGATGGCGCTCGAGCTGTTCAAGCCGTTCGTGATGAAGCGCCTGGTGGACCTCAACCACGCGCAGAACATCAAGTCGGCCAAGCGCATGGTCGAGCGCGCGCGTCCCGTCGTCTGGGACGTGCTCGAGGAGGTCATCACGGAGCACCCGGTGCTGCTCAACCGCGCACCCACGCTGCACCGTCTGGGCATCCAGGCGTTCGAGCCCCAGCTGGTCGAGGGCAAGGCGATCCACCTGCACCCGCTCGTCTGCGCCGCGTTCAACGCGGACTTCGACGGTGACCAGATGGCCGTCCACCTGCCCTTGAGCGCCGAGGCGCAGGCCGAGGCCCGCATCCTCATGCTCTCGAGCAACAACATCCTCAAGCCGTCGGACGGTCGTCCGGTGACCATGCCCTCGCAGGACATGATCATCGGCCTGTACCACCTGACCAACGACAAGGACGAGGCGCTCGGCGCCGGCCGCGCGTTCAGCACGGTCTCCGAGGCGATCATGGCGTTCGACCAGGGCAGCCTGGACCTCAACGCCGTGGTGAAGATCCGCTTCGACGACCTGGTCCTGGCCGAGGAGGACGCGCCCGAGGGCTGGACCGAGGGCGACGCACTGCTCTTCGAGACGACCCTGGGTCGCGCGCTGTTCAACGAGCTGCTGCCGGTCGACTACCCGTACGAGAACGGCGTCGTCGACAAGAAGCGCCTCTCGGTCATCGTCAACGACCTGGCCGAGCGCTACCCGAAGGTCGAGGTCGCGGCCTCGCTCGACGCACTGAAGGAGGCCGGCTTCCGCTGGGCCACCCGCTCGGGCGTCACGATCTCCATCTCCGACGTCGCCACCCCGGCGGCCAAGGCGGAGATCCTCGAGGCGCACGAGGGTCGCGCGGCGAAGGTGCAGGGCCAGTACGAGAAGGGCCTCATCACCGACGACGAGCGTCGCCAGGAGCTCATCGAGATCTGGACCCAGGCCACCGACAAGGTCGCCGACGCGATGCGGGAGAACTTCCCGCGCCAGAACACCGTCTACAAGATGGTCGGCTCGGGTGCGCGTGGTAACTGGATGCAGGTCCGCCAGATCGCCGGTATGCGTGGCCTCGTGGCCAACCCGAAGGGCGAGATCATCCCTCGCCCGATCAAGTCGAACTACCGCGAGGGGCTGTCGGTCCTCGAGTACTTCATCGCGACGCACGGTGCCCGCAAGGGTCTGGCGGACACCGCTCTGCGGACCGCCGACTCGGGCTACCTGACCCGTCGTCTGGTGGACGTCTCGCAGGACGTCATCGTCCGTGAGGACGACTGCGGCACCGAGCGTGGTCTGACCATGCCGATCGGCGTGCCTGGTACGGACGGCGCCCTGCGTCGTCACGACAAGGTCGAGACGAGCGTCTACTCGCGCACGCTGGCGAGCGACATCGAGGTGGACGGCGAGGTCATCGGTCACGCCGGTGACGACGTCGGCGACGTGCTGCTCGACCGCCTCCTCGAGGCGGGCGTCGACACGCTCAAGATCCGCTCCGTGCTCACCTGCGAGTCCCGCGTCGGCACCTGCGCGCGCTGCTACGGCCGTTCGCTGGCCACCGGCAAGCTCGTCGACATCGGCGAGGCCGTCGGCATCATCGCGGCCCAGTCGATCGGTGAGCCCGGCACGCAGCTGACGATGCGTACCTTCCACACCGGTGGTGTGGCGTCGGCCGACGACATCACGCAGGGTCTGCCCCGCGTCCAGGAGCTCTTCGAGGCCCGCACCCCCAAGGGTGAGGCGCCGATCGCGGAGTTCTCGGGCCGCATCGCGGTCGAGGAGGGTGACCGTTCGCGTCGCCTCGTCCTCACGCCGGACGACGGCTCGGAGGAGATCGCCTACCCGATCACCAAGCGCTCGCGCCTGCTGGTCTCCGACGGCGACCACGTCTCCGTCGGCACCCAGCTGGTCGTCGGTGCGGTGGACCCGAAGAAGGTCCTGCGCATCCTCGGCCCGCGTGCGACGCAGAAGCACCTGGTCGACGAGGTGCAGGTCGTCTACTCCTCGCAGGGTGTGGACATCCACGACAAGCACATCGAGGTCATCGTGCGGCAGATGCTGCGTCGCGTGACGGTCCTCGACTCCGGCACCACCGACCTGCTGCCCGGCGAGCTCGCCGAGCGTGGGCGCTTCGAGGACGCGAACCGCGCTGCGGTGTCCGAGGGCGGCCAGCCGGCCTCGGGTCGTCCGGAGCTCATGGGCATCACGAAGGCGTCGCTCGCGACGGACTCGTGGCTGTCGGCGGCCTCCTTCCAGGAGACCACCCGGGTGCTCACCGAGGCCGCGATGTCGGGTCGGTCCGACCCGCTGCTCGGCCTCAAGGAGAACGTCATCCTCGGCAAGCTCATCCCGGCCGGAACGGGTCTGCCCCGCTACGGCAACATCGCGGTCGAGCCCACCGAGGAGGCGAAGGCCGAGCTGTACCCGACCTTCGGCTACGACGAGATCGACTTCCCCGCCCTGGGCCTCGGCTCCGGCGAGGCGATCCCGCTCGAGGACATCGACTTCGGCGACTACCGCTGACGTCGGCCTGCTCTCACCCCGAGGGGGTCCACCGTTCGCGCGGTGGGCCCCCTCGGGCCTTTCGTCCCTGGCTCGGGAATCGACCAGGGCGCACGCTTGTTGTGAAGTCGTCCAGGTCACCTGCGGCTGTACGCAGCCGCTTTGACGCCCCACCGGGCGCCAGGTAACGTAGGACACCGTGCCCGCGCCGTCGGGCTCTCGCGCATGCACTCGGTGGACGCCTCCTGTCAACAGGAAGGGCGGGTCCGGGAGCATCGGGTGGTTTCCCCCACCGCGCCGTCTCTCCGTCAAGGCAACCTTGCGGGATGCGGTGCGGAGGACCGGGGCGACACGCCCGGGTGCGGGGGTCGGTGCGGGACGTACGACCTGCGGGGTAGTCGCGCGACGGGCGACGAACCCCGACCATGCCGGCCGTCCAGGGTGACGGGTGCCGGTCGACCAGAGATTCATCCAACAGACGGAGACGTAGTGCCTACGATCCAGCAGCTGGTCCGCAAGGGCCGGCAGGCGAAGACGAACAAGTCGAAGACGCCTGCCCTCAAGGGCTCCCCCCAGCGACGCGGTGTGTGCACCCGCGTCTACACCACGACCCCGAAGAAGCCGAACTCGGCGCTCCGCAAGGTCGCGCGCGTCCGCCTCTCCAGCCAGGTCGAGGTCACCGCGTACATCCCCGGTGTCGGTCACAACCTGCAGGAGCACTCCATCGTGCTCGTGCGCGGTGGCCGCGTGAAGGACCTCCCGGGTGTCCGTTACAAGATCGTCCGTGGCGCGCTCGACACGCAGGGCGTCAAGAACCGTAAGCAGGCGCGCAGCCGCTACGGCGCGAAGAAGGTGGGCTGATGCCTCGCAAGGGTCCGGCCCCCAAGCGGCCGCTCGTCATCGACCCCGTCTACGGGTCCCCGGTCGTCACGCAGCTGATCAACAAGGTCCTGCTCGACGGCAAGAAGTCCGTCGCGGAGCACATCGTCTACGGCGCCCTCGAGGGTGTCCGTGAGAAGACGCAGGGCGACCCGGTCGTCGTGCTCAAGCGCGCGCTGGACAACGTCCGCCCGTCGCTCGAGGTGCGTTCGCGCCGCGTCGGTGGTGCGACCTACCAGGTCCCCGTCGAGGTGCGCCCCGTCCGCCAGACGACCCTCGCGCTGCGCTGGCTCACCGACTACTCGCGCGCTCGTCGCGAGAAGACGATGACCGAGCGCCTCATGAACGAGATCCTCGACGCGTCCAACGGCCTCGGTGCCGCGGTGAAGCGTCGTGAGGACATGCACAAGATGGCCGAGTCCAACAAGGCCTTCGCGCACTACCGCTGGTAATCCCGGCACCCACGGGCGCTGCGCCGCCGGTCCGATCCTCGGGCCGGACCGGTGGCGCCACCCAAGCCAACCGACAAGGGGCAACTCACGTGGCACTGGA
>NZ_JBFUMP010000022.1:0-48597 GCF_054049315.1 Cellulomonas sp. P5_E12
GCAGGTGCCGGGTCAGCTGCGGGGCGGTCAGGTCCCCGGCCCGGTGCACCGCGTCGGCCACCGCGACGTCCAGGTCGTGGGGGTCGATGCCGGCACCGGCCTTGGAGACCTCGTCCAGGATCACGTCGACCTTGCGCCCCTCGATGGCACCGGCCGCCCAGGCGTCCCCGACGGCCGGGTGCTGGGCGGCACCCCAGGCCCGCAGGAAGACGTTCTCGGCGGCCCGTTTCGTGCACACCAGGGCGCACGCCAGCTCATCGGGCACGTGCCGCAACGCATCCGGGGTGCGTGCCCCCAGCTCGCAGGCGAACGAGCCCTGCAGCGCCTGCAGCATGGTGATCGCCTGCTGTGTCGCCGCGACCGCGTTCACCAGGGCCGCGCCAGACACCTCGGCCACCGGCACGGACGCGAGCATCGCCACCAGCTCGGCAACCTCGACCCCGGGCAGCGGGAAGTCCTCCACCGCCGCCAGATCGATCACCCGCGCACCCGGCCCCGGAACGGGCGCCGCACCTGGGCGAGCACCGTGACCCGAGTCCGCCCACACCAGCGCCGAGGGAGCGGGCGGCGTCGATGCGGTAGAGGTAGCGGTTGGTGCCACCGGCAACGAGGCGCGCACATCGGCGGCCGCGTCGGGCAACGGAGCGGACATGCTCGCCGAGGCCGAGGCCGAGGCCGAGGCCGAGCTCGATCCCGAGGCCGAGCTCGATCCCGACCCCGGCGCCGAGCCCGAGCTCGATACCGGGTTCGGACCCGGCCATGGGTTAGGGGCCGAAGTCTTGTATGTGTGGTCGGTTCCGTACGCGGCGAGGCCGTCGCGCGTGGGCTCGGCCAGAACTGCCGTCATCGCCGCCACCTCTCGCCGCGCGAAGCGCCCGATCCGGGCATAGAACAACTGTACGACCGACCACTGACATTCCCCCCTGACCAGCACAAACGCGACACGCAACCAGGAGCACCAACAGAAGGACTCGTACACTTGTTCGATGGTCCGCGACATCGACTGGTCGAAGTGGCAGCGCACGCCACGCGGCTGGGTGCGGGTGCCGCCGCAGGGTTGTCCGGCTGGCCACCGGTGGACCACGAGCGGGCCGGGCCGGCCGTCGGAGCGGTTCGTCACGTGCGGGTGCACGGTCGACCGGCACCACACGCTCTGGGTGTGCCCCACGTGTGGCATGCACTGCGCGGAGGGGTGCACCAACCCGGCGCTGTGGGCGGGCACGACGGTGTCGTCCGGCATCGTCGACAACCGGCGCGGCGTGGTGTGAACGCGGGATAGTGGCGGCATGGGGCGGGCCGCGGCGGTGGGGATGGTTCTCGTCGTCGCGACCCTGGCGGGCTGCGCGTCGTCGATGCCGAGCCGCGCGCCGAAAATCAGCGTCTCGCCGACGAGCGAGCCCACGCCAGTCACTGCACCCCTCGTGCCTGATGCGGACGAACCGCCCGTCGTCGCGGTGGCGCCGGCGTTCACGTCCGCGATCAGCGCGATCACCCCCGAGCTGGCGGACCGGATGAGCGCGTCGTGGCGCCCCGGCTGCCCGGTGCCGCTGGAGGACCTCCGCTACGTCAGGGTCACGCACCGCACCTTCGACGGCTCGGACGCTCAGGGCGAGCTGGTGGTCCACGCGGACGCGGCGCAGGACGTCGTGACGGTGTTCCACGCGCTGTTCGACGCGGGTTACCCGGTCCGCTCGCTGCGGCTCGTCGACGACTTCGGGGCGAGCGACGACGACTCGATGGCCGCGGACAACACGTCGGCGTTCAACTGCCGGGCGATCACGGGCGGCACGGGATGGTCGGAGCATGCCTACGGCCGGGCGATCGACCTCAACCCGGTGGAGAACCCCTACGTCAGCGGGGGATCGGTTGCACCGGACGCCGGTCGTGCGTTCGCCGACCGCCCGGACGACCCAGGCGTCATCCACGCCGGCGACGAGGTTGTGCGCGCCTTCGCGCAGGTCGGCTGGCAGTGGGGCGGCGACTGGGACTCGCCGATCGACTACCAGCACTTCTCCCCGTCGGGCCGCTGAGGTCAGCCGTCGAGCCGGGCGTCGACCTCGGCCATGCGCCGGGTCGCGACGAGTCGGACGGTCTCCTCGGAGAGCGGCGTGGCCGCGTCGAACTGCAGCGTCGCGCCTGACAGGTGCCCCTCGGTCAGAGTTCCGGCCAGCGCGCGCGCCAGGGGCGGGCTCATCAGGTGCACGCTGCAGTGCACCTTCGCGACGGAGAGCGCCACCAGACCGGCACCGCGGTACTTGATCGTCGGCACCTGGTAGGAGATCACCTGCTCCGCCCCGGGGACGACGGCGAGGAAGTGGTCGCGCACGGCGCGCAGCGCGGCGCCCTGCGTCTCGGGGACCGCGTCGAGGTACTCCTCGACGGTTGTCGCGGGAAATCCCTCTCGCACCATGGCTACGCCTCCTGGGGTTCTGACGACCGACGGACCGGCGACGTCGGGCGGACGGGATGAGCGGCGAGCTCGACGAACTCGTCCACGTGCATGCCGGCGAGCGCCACGCGGATCACGCCGGGCACCAGGCGCGCGCCGGCCTCGCCGTGCAGCCGGACGGGGTGGCTCAGCGCGAGGACCGTCCCGCGCCGGACCATCCGCGCCTCGGCGCCGACCGCCGACACGTTCTGCAGCCACTGCACGTGCGGGCCGTAGGTCAGAGCGATGACGACACCCCGCCGCGTGGGAAACGCGAACAACGGCGTGCGGAAGCGTCGACCGCTGCGCCGACCGGTGTGGTGCAGCGTCGCGAGCGGGGGGAGCCGGTCGGACAGGACGCCGAGGATCGGGTTGGTGACACGCCGGTTGACCCGCGTGACCCACAGAGGGATCGGCATGGAAGTCGACGCTAGCGCCGCGGCGAGGGCGGAGCATAGGGACGTCGGGCCGCCCCTCGCGACCGCTCGGACAGTCTGGACGCCGAAGGTCTCGCCCAGCGGACGCCGAGTTGCGCGGCTCGGCCGGCCGTGGTGACCGTAGAGGTGTCCGACGAGCCGCCCCGCGAGGGGTGGCGCCCCCGGCAACGGAAGGAGAGCCACTGTGCTCACCCTGACTGACAGCGCCCGCACCGCCGTCCACACGCTCACGACGAAGGCCGGACTGCCCGACGACACGGGCGGCCTCCGGATCGCCCAGCAGGAGGCCGGCGGCTTCGAGCTCGCGCTCGTCCCTGAGCCGCTCCCGGGCGACGACGTGGTGACCGACGGCTCGACCCGCGTGTACGTCGACCCCGAGGCGTCGCTCACACTGGCCGACCAGCGACTCGACGTCGAGCCGGCCGCCACGGGCTCGGCCTTCACGCTCAGCCCGCAGTAACGCAGCCCGGTAGATCGACGAAGGGGCCCGACGCGAGTCGGGCCCCTTCGTCGTGAGAGCTCAGGCGCCGCCGAGCAGCTGGTCGAACGAGGGCACGGCGTCGTAGAGCCCGACGGGGGCGGAGGGCTCCCGGTCGGCCACCATCTCGGCCAGCTCGCGGCCCGCGCGGCGGATCCTCGAGGGCAGCGGGTTGACGTCGTCGCCGCCGCCGTCGGCCCAGTCGTCGGTGGCCGCGAACACGGCCGTGCCGGCGACGTCGGCTCGCAGGTAGGCGAACAGCGGCCGCAGCGCGTACTCGAGCGCCAGCGAGTGCCGCCCGGTGCCGCCCGTCGCCCCGACGAGCACGGGTCGCCCGACGAGGGCGTCCTTGTCGAGGATGTCGACGAACGACTTGAACAGCCCGGAGTACGAGGCCGAGAAGATGGGCGTGACGGCGATGACGCCGTCGGCGGCCGTGACCTTCTCGATGACCTCCGTGAGCGGGCCGGAGGCGAAGCCCGTGAGGGTCATGTTGACCACCTCGTGGGCGACGTCGCGCAGCTCCACCGTCTCGACGTGCGCGGTGATGCCGCGCGCGGCGAGCTCGGTGACGGTCGCGTCGGCGAGGCGGTCGGCCAGCAGACGCGTGGACGAGGGCTGGGACAGCCCGGCCGAGATGACGACGATCGAGCGGTCGCTCATCGTGGTCCCTTTCCCGAACAGTGAAGACGAAGACGAGGTCATGAGGACAGCGAGTCCTCGGCCCGGAGGCCGGTGTAGTCGTCGGTCGCGCCGACGGTCTGCTCACGCACGGTACCCGCGGCCACGGCCTTCGCCACCCGCTCGGCGTGGGTCGGCGGGTTCGCCGGCACGTGCGCGGGACGCGCGGACTCGGCCTCGGCGCGCAGCACCGGGACGACCTCCGTCGCGAGGATGTCGATCTGCTCGAGCACCGTCTTGAGCGGCAGGCCGGCGTGGTCCATCAGGAACATCTGGCGCTGGTAGTGCCCGACCTGGTCGCGGAACTTGCCGTAGCGGTCGATGACCTGCTGCGGGCTGCCCACGGTCAGCGGGGTGTCGCGCATGAAGTCCTCCATCGACGGACCGTGCCCGTAGACGGGCGCGTTGTCGAAGTAGGGCCGGAACTCCTTGACGGCGTCCTGCGAGTTCTTGTTCATGAACACCTGCCCGCCGAGCCCGACGATGGCCTGGTCGGCCTGGCCGTGCCCGTAGTGCTCGTAGCGCTGGCGGTAGAAGTTCACCATCTGCGCGGCGTGCTCGAGCGGCCAGAAGATCGCGTTGTGCAGGAAGCCGTCACCGTAGTAGGCGGCCTGCTCGGCGATCTCGGGGCTCCGGATCGAGCCGTGCCACACGAACGGCGGGACGCCGTCGAGCGGGCGCGGGGTCGAGGTGAAGCCCTGCAGCGGGGTGCGGAACTTGCCCTCCCAGTCCACGACCTCCTCCTCCCAGAGGCGGCGCAGCAGCGCGTAGTTCTCGATAGCCAGCGGGATGCCCTGGCGGATGTCCTGGCCGAACCACGGGTACACGGGGCCGGTGTTGCCGCGGCCCATCATGAGGTCCATGCGACCGTCGGAGATGACCTGGAGCATCGCGTACTCCTCGGCCAGGCGCACCGGGTCGTTGGTCGTGATCAGCGTGGTCGCGGTCGACAGGATGATGTTCTTCGTCGTGCCCGCGAGGTAGCCGAGCATCGTGGTGGGTGACGAGGGCACGAACGGCGGGTTGTGGTGCTCGCCCGTCGCGAAGACGTCCAGGCCCGCGGCGTCCGCGTGCTGGGCGATGGTGAGCATGTTGCGCACCCGCTCCGTGTCGTCCGGCGTCCGGCCGGTGGTCGGATCGGTGGTGACGTCGCCGACGGTGAAGATCCCGAACTGCATCTCACGCCTCACTCGCTAGAGGTTCATGCGTTTGCATGTACTTGCCGCTCAACAGGGCCCACCCCGGACCTATTCCCCGGCGACGCAGCCCTTCCGCAACTTCGGACAACTCGGATGTATCAGGCGTGATGTACGCGTCCCTTTCTGCCCGTGCGCCGAACGACGGCGCGGACAGGAAAGGGCACGACCATGACCATCCTCAGCTCGCAGATCGGTGCGGACTACCGTCCCGCCGCCGCCGCAGCCATCCAGGCGCTCGCCGACTCCGGCATCCCGGTGCACCTGCCCGGGACCGAGGCGTACGCCGCCCGCACGGGCACCAGCAACCTCATCAAGGCGATCCGCCCCGCGGCCGTCGTGGCCGCGCGCGGCGCCGAGGACATCAGCCGGACGCTGCGCCTCGCGGCCACCGCCGGCCTGCGCGTCGCGGTCCAGGGCACCGGCCACGGCGCCACCGAGACCATGCAGGACGCGATCCTGGTGAGCACCGGCGCCCTCGACGAGCTCACCGTCCACGCCGACGAGCGCTGGGCGCGCATCGGCGCCGGCGTGAGGTGGGGCGCCGTCCTCGAGGCCTGCGCGCCGTACGGGCTCGCCGGCCTCGCGGGCTCGTCGCCGGACGTCGGCGTCGTCGGCTACCTCACGGGCGGCGGGCTCGGCCCGGTCGCCCGCACGCACGGGCTCGCGTCGGACACGGTCCGCGCGTTCGAGGTGGTCACCGGGGACGGCGCGATCCGCCGGGTCACGGCGACCAGCCACCCCGACCTGTTCTGGGGCCTGCGCGGCGGCAAGGGCACCCTCGGCATCGTCACCGCGGTCGAGATCGACCTGGTCGAGCAGGCCACGCTGTACGCCGGCGCGCTGTGGTTCGCCGACACCGACACCGCCGCCGTCGTCCGCACGTGGAGCCAGTGGTGCGAGCTGCTGCCCGACGAGGGCACCACGTCGATCGCGATCATGCGGCTGCCCGACATGCCGATGTTCCCCGAGCCGCTGCGGGGGAGGACCTCCGTCTCCGTGCGGTTCGCCTGGACCGGCGACCCGGCCGTCGGCGAGGAGATGATCCGGGCGATCCGCTGCCTGGGGACGCCGCTCATCGACACCGTGCAGGTCATGCCGTACGCGGCGCTCGGCACTGTGCACTCCGATCCGGTCGACCCGATGCCGCTGCACGAGCAGCACAGCCTGCTGGACGAGTTCGACCTCCACGCCGCCGACCGGCTGCTGGAGCTCGTGGGCCCTGACGCGCAGTCCGCTCAGGCCATGGTCGAGGTGCGGCAGCTGGGCGGGAGGATCCGCGACGACCGTGGCGTGCCCAGTGCCTTCGCCCACCGCAACGCCGCGTTCTCTCTGTTCACCATCGGAGTGCTCATCCCGGAGATCGTGCAGGTGGTCACCCGGGACACCGCGCGGGTGCACGACGGCATGGCGCCGTGGGCACGCGACGGGGGTCTGCCCAACTTCACGGACTCCGCGGGGCAGGAGTGGGCCGAGCGGGTGTTCACCCCCGAGGTGGCGCGCCGCCTGGAGACCGTGTCGATGGTCTACGACCCCGACGCCGTGCTGCTCGCGGCGCGGGGCGTGCGGTCCTGACGCCGGGCCGTCGAGCCCGGCCCTGAGCCCTACGGGGTCGGGGTCGGGCTCGGCTCGACGGAGAACGTGATCGACACGTCGGTGGTGTCGGTGAACTGGGCGGACGTCGTGCCGACGAGCGGGCTCAGCAGCGCCGCCACGGCGAAGGCGAGCACCACGCCCAGCCGGACGAGGCCGCCCGGGTCGACCGACCAGAACGTGCGCGGCGTCGTCTCGGCATCGCGCGGCGGCTCAGTCGAGAAGGAACTCATCGACCCTCCTGTCGGTGCCGTCCTGCGCGGGGCGCTCGCGACGGGCACGACGCCCGTCGCTCATCGCGAGCAGCTCGAGCGTAGCGAGTGCGACGAGCGGAGGGACCAGCATCACGGCGCGTCCCCGCGGGGATCCCGCCCACTGCAGGACCCAGCCCCAGCCCCGGTGCACGGCCAGCTGCACGCCGCGGATCCGGGTGATGGGGGTGGCGTTGACGTCGGGGTCCTTGTTGGCGTCGCCCTTGGTGATGACGTAGGACTTCGTCAGCGGCGTCCCGTCCGGGCCCAGCTTCCGCACCATGTTGCCCGTCGCGTCGTCCTGCTTGAGGTCGGGGAGCTTGCGCAGTGCCACGATGCGGTGGGTGACCAGCTCGTCCGAGCCGATGGGCCAGAACGAGATCACCTGGCCGACCTTGAGGTCCGACTCGTCGGAGATGGCGCGCAGGACGACGGCGTCGCCGGCGTCGAACTTCGGCGCCATGGAGCCGGACGTCACGATCAGCAGGCGCTGGTGGTGCACCTGGAACCAGAGCGGGACCGCCAGCGAGACGGCGTAGGCCGTGCCGCAGAGCACGACGACCGTCCAGAGCGCGACCCCGACCAGCCGTCGCCACGTCGGCTTCGGGGCACCAGAACGCCGCCGACCGGTCACGCGCGGCGCGCGACGGTCGACGGCGGGGGCGTCTGGTTGCCCGTCCGACCAGGAGGTCATGAGGATCAGGGGTTGTGGGCCGTCTGCTCGGCGTTGAACGTCAGGTCGAGCTTCACCCCGGCGGCCTGGAACGCGTTGTCGTTGGGCCCCTGCGGGAAGTCGACGCGGGCGCAGAGCTCGACGGGTGCGGAGGCGGCGGGCATCACCCGGTCACCGGTCTGCTGGCCGGGGGCGTTGCTGCCGACCAGCGGCGTCTCGACGGCGGGCCACGGCGAGATGGTGCCGGCCGCGTTCAACGGGGTGCTCGGCGTGAGCAGCCCACCCGTGCCCGCGTCGTTGCACTGCCCCGACGGCACCTCGTACATGCGCAGCTGCAGGACGGTGCGCAGGTCCCCACCGCTGGCGACGGGCGCGCCCGCCGGGTCGAGCAGGGTGGGCGGCGCGGCGGTCGCAGCGATCTGCTCCGCCTTGTAGGAGATCGAGTACCGCAGCTCGAGCGACCCGTTGCTCCTGACCACCAGCGGCGCGTAGGTCGTGTCGCCCGGCACCAGGTTCTGGGGCTGGAACGCGAAGGTCGCCGGGTCGTTGACGGAGAGGTCCACGGTGCCGGTCTGGATGTCGGCCGACGCCGAGTCGTTGTCCGTGAAGATGGCCGACGTCGTCAGGGCCGTCGCGCCGACGGCGGCGAGACCGACGATCGCCACGGTGGTCCAGAGGCGCCGACGACGAGCCGCGTCGCGGTGCACGGGAGCCGGGTCGATCATCTCCTGCAGCAGGTCGTCCATCATGCGAGAACCCTCCTAGGGGCGAGAGTCGAGACTGTTGCATCGGCACCGCAGGGGCCCGACTTGAGGCGAACGCACGGTACTCACTCGTTCGTGGAGTCTGCGCCGGGTGACCGCGGGGTTCGCGCACGTCGCGTCGTCGACCGCGGCGCGGCGACTGCCACACCGCCCCTGCTGCCGCGATCTCGGCGCGGTCGCGGGACCGACAGTGCCAGGGGAAGGTCGCCGGCCGGCACCGCCTGCGAGTACAGGAACCCCTGTGCCTGGTCGACGCCGAGCCGTCGCAGGATCACGGCCGTGGCCTCGTCCTCGACGCCCTCGGCGACGACACGCAGGTCGAACGAGTGGGCCAGGTCGACCATCGCCTGCACGACGACCTCGGAGCCCTCCCGACCGTCCGCACCGAGGTCGCCCACGAACAGCCGGTCGATCTTCAGCTCGTCCACGGGCAGGTCCCGCAGCTGGGAGATGGACGTGTTGCCGATCCCGAAGTCGTCGATGGCCACCCGGACGCCCAGAGCGCCGAGCCGCTCGAGCACCGGCACCACCCGGGAGGGGTCGGCCACGAGGGCCGTCTCCGTGATCTCGACCTCGAGCAGGTCGGGCGGCACGGCGTGCTCCTCCAGGAGCGCCTCGATGAGGTCGACCACGGCAGGCGTCGTCACGTCGTGCGCCGAGAGGTTGACCGCCACCGGGGTCGCGCGGCCGTCCGCCCGCCAGGCGGCCAGCTGCGTCACGCACTCCGTGAGGGCGAACCGGGTGATGTCGTGGATCAGGCCGGACTGCTCGGCCAACGGGATGAAGGTGGTGGGCGGCAGGACCCCGCGCGTCGGGTGCACCCAGCGCATCAGGGCCTCGAGCCCGACCGTCCGTCCCGTCGCCAGCTCGATCTTCGGCTGGTAGTGCATCCGGAGCTCGCGCTCGGCGTGCGGGGCGGGGGTCAGCGCGCGGTGCAGGTCGCCCAGCAGGACCAGGCGTGCGGGCGACGAGTCGTCCTCGTCGGCCGAGTACACCGAGACGCCGGTGCGGTGGTGCTTGGCGGCGTACATCGCGACGTCCGCGGTCCGCATGAGCGACGACGGGTCGGTCGCGTGGTCGGGCAGGCACGCCACGCCGACCGACGTGTCGACGTGCAGAGGCAGCTCGCCCAGCATGAACGGCGGTACGAAGAGCCCCCGCACCCGGCGCGCCAGGTGCTCGGCGTTGGCCACGGAGCGCACGTCGGGCAGCAGGATGGCGAACTCGTCACCGCCGAGGCGCGCGACGATGTCGTCGTCCCGCAGCGCGCCGCGCAGCCGCTCCGCGACCTGCTCCAGCAGCTCGTCGCCGCGGTCGTGTCCGAGCGAGTCGTTGATGTCCTTGAACCGGTCGATGTCGAGCAGCATCAGGCCGACGCGCGAGCCCGTCTCGTTCGCCTCGAGGATGGTCCGGCGCATCCGCTCGGCCAGCATGCGTCGGTTGGGCAGACCGGTGAGCGAGTCGAGGAGCGCGAGCCGCGCGTTCTCCAGCGCCGTGGCGTGCAGGCGTCGGGACGCGGTGAAGACGGTCCGGAACAGCACGAGCCACAGGGCGAGCAGCCCGAGGGCCACGACCAGAGACACCGTGCGCACGGCGTCGGAGAGGGCGGCGCTGGCGGCGGTGTGGTCCAGCATCACCTCGGCGGCGCCGACGATCTTCTGACCGCCCGTCGCGGGCCCGGCGGCCAGGGTGTCCTTGGCGTGCACCGGCACGTAGACGTCGAGCACCTCGCGTTCCGTGCCGCCGACGGCATCGGCGTTGTCGCCGCGCACGTCGGTGATCACCTGCGCGTCGGAGGCCCCCTCCGTGGTCACCAGGTCGAGCCGGGCGCCGTCGGGGAAGCCGGTGGTGGTGCCCGGCTCGGAGCTGTAGATGAGCGACCCGTCCAGCGCCCAGAGCCGCAGCTCGACCAGCCGCTCCTCGAACCCGGACGTGGCGGCCAGCACGGCGTCCGACTGCGCCGGCGTCAGCACGTCGGGCGCGAGGAACGAGGTGGTCGGCACGGGCGCCGTCGCGTAGGTCTGCACGGTCTGCGCCGTCGCGGTCCCGTCGCGCATCGACTGCTGCCCCATGACGCTCCACGTGACCCAGACGAGGGCGCACCCGAGCACGACCATGGCCGTGCTGCTGATGACCGCGAACGAGCGGGTCAGCGGCCAGCGGCGGCGGGTGGCTCTTGGCACGTGGGACCTCACGAGCTGGGTGAACGCGGGTCGGGAGGGGGCCGCGTTGAGGGCGAGAGTATGCGGTACGAGCGCCCAACAGCGACACCCCAGGTCAGAGGATTGTCCCGGCGCGTCGGGAACGTCCCGACGCGCCGCGCGGTTGCAGGGGACGCCAACTTCTTCTGGAGGATCCGATGACGTACGAGGTGACCAAGACCGACGAGCAGTGGGCCCTGGAGCTGGAGCCCCGAGAGTTCGCCGTGCTGCGCCGCGCCGGGACCGAGCGCGCGTGGACCGGGGAGCTGCTGGACGAGAAGCGCGAGGGGGTCTACCGCTGTCGGGCGTGCGGCAACGAGCTGTTCCGCTCCGACACGAAGTTCGACTCGCACTGCGGCTGGCCCAGCTTCTTCTCCCCGCTGGCCGGCGACAAGGTCGAGCTCATCAGCGACCGCACCCTGGGGATGGTCCGCACCGAGGTGCGCTGCGCCAGGTGCGGCTCGCACCTCGGGCACGTGTTCGACGACGCCCCGCAGACCCCGACCGGCGACCGGTTCTGCATGAACTCGGTGAGCCTGACGTTCGAGCCGTCCGCCTGAGCGCGTCCGTTCGGGGTGTCGTCCGGCGCGCCGGGCTCGACACCCCGGACGGGTGACGTCCGGATGGTCGACAGGGCTGAAGTCGCGTCGCCCCGGTGCCGATAATGCAGACGTGGAAGATGTCCTGACGGTGCGACGGTGGAGGCGCTACGGCGCTGACCGTCTCTATGTCACGCAGGAGACCGGCGCCCGCGTCGGTTCGGTCGACCTGCAGTCGGGAGAGGTCGTCGTCGACGACCCCCACTTCGAGAGCGGGCTGCGCCGCGCGGCTCAGGCGTACCTGCGGGCCGACGTGGCCGAGCTGGCGATGACGCTGCCGACGCAGGCCTCCGGTTCCCTGGCCCCGAACGACGAGGCGGCGCTCCAGGCGTGGCTCGGCGGGACGGACTGGGACGCCATCGACCTCGCGACCATCCGCTCCGAGCGCGGCAGCTCGGTGCGCACCCGGCTCGAGCGCCTCGGCGACGAGGGCTGGCAGGTGGTGCACGATGTGCCGCTGGGCCGGCAGGGCAGCCTGGTCGAGCACCTCCTCATCGGCCCCGCGGGCATCTTCACCATCGCCGAGCGCCGGCACTCCGGCCAGCGCATCGTCGTCGAGGGCCGGACCCTCGCGGTCGACGGCCGGTCCATGTCCTACCTGCGCGACGCGCGCCTCGAGGCCACGCGCGTGCAGGGGGCGCTGCTCGCGGCGGCGTGCGCGGCCATCACCGTCCGCGGTGTCGTCGTGGTGCACGGCGAGCTCGACGTGCGCACGGTGCAGCCGCAGCACGACGCGTTCGTGATCACCCGTCAGGACGTGCAGGCGGTGTTCCGGGCGATGCCCGTGCGGCTCGACCCGCCGCGCATCGCGGCGATCGCCCACGTGGCCCGTCAGCGCGCCACCTGGTCGCACTGAGCCGTTCTGGGTGTTGACACCCCTTCTGCGCGGTGATCTGCTGAAACGCGCCCACCCGTCGGGGTGGCGGTGCAGCGAATTCCGCGCCGGTCCCGTCAGGATGTGACCGTGGTCGACGAACAGTTCCGGCAGCTCGAGCGCGAGCTCGGTCTTCTGCTGCGCCGCGCGCAAGCCTCCTCGGCGTCGATCTCGCGCGACGTGCACCCCGACCTCGAGCCCGCCGCCTACTCGCTCCTCGCGCTCATCGCGGCGAGCCCGGGCATCCGCGCCAGCGACCTCGCGACCAACATCGGCGTCGGCCGCGGCACCATGTCGCGACAGCTCGCCCGGCTGGGATCCCTCGGGCTGGTGTCCCGCCGACCGGATCCCGATGACTATCGCGGACAGCTCCTCGAGCTGACCGACGAGGGCCGGCACCGCTACGAGACCGCGCAGCAGGCACGCCGCGCGTTCCTGCACCGCGCGCTGACCGGGTGGAGCGACTCGGACATCGAGGCCCTGGCCGGTCAGCTGGCGCGGCTCAACGCGGACCTCGCAGCGGCGCGCCGCACGCACTGAGAGACAGACAGAGCCCCGCGACCGTGACGGTGGCGGGGCTCTGTCGTGTCCGGCTCAGTCTCTCGTGGAGACCTTCTGCTCGGCCTCGAGGGCCTCGAGCTCGGCGGCGTCCTGCGAGGTCGCCGGCGCGAGCATCGCACCCTCCTGCTCGAGCAGCTGCTCGATGCCGGAGCGGTTGCCGAGCGGCACCTCCTTGAGGAAGAGCACGGCGATCAGCGAGACCAGCGCGACGGGCGCGGCGACGAGGAACAGGTCCGCGATCGCGTTGCCGAACGCCTGCTCGACGACCCCGCGGATGTTCTCCGGGAGGGTCGACAGGTCGGGGATCGCGCCGCTCGAGCCCATGGCGGCCGGGTCGATCCCGAGGCCGGTGAGCCCGCGGGCGATCAGCGTGGTCACCCGGTGCGAGAGCACGACGCCCAGCGCGGACACGCCGAGCGCGCCACCGAGAGTGCGGAAGAACGCGACCGTCGAGGTGCCGGACCCGATCTCCTTGACGTCCAGGGTGTTCTGCACGGCGAGGACCAGGTTCTGCATGAGCATGCCCACGCCCGCGCCGATGATCACCAGGTAGAGGCCGACCAGCCCGAAGCTCGTGTCGAAGTGGATGGTGCCCATGAGGCCGAGGCCCGAGGTGAGCAGGACGGCGCCGGCGATCATGAACTTCTTGTACTTGCCGGTGCGGCTGATGATCTGCCCGGAGATGGTCGACGAGACGAGCAGGCCGACGATCATCGGGATGGTGAGCAGGCCGGACTGCGTCGGCGTCTTGCCACGCGCCAGCTGCATGTACTGGCTGAGGAACACGGACGTGCCGAACAGTGCGACGCCGACCGCGATGCTCGCGACGACCGCGAGGACCAGCGTGCGGTTCTTGAACAGGTGCAGCGGGATGATCGGCTCCGCGGCGCGGGACTCCACCCACACGGCGAGGGCGAGGGCGACGATCGCGCCGCCGACCATCGCGGCGGTCTGCCACGAGGCCCACTCGAACGAGGAGCCGGCGAACGTGATCCAGAGCAGCAGGGTCGCGATGCCGAGCGAGATCAGCGTGGCGCCGAGGTAGTCGATCTTCACCTTGCGGGACTTGCGCGCGGGCAGGTGCAGGGTGCGCTGCAGCACGATGATYGCCGCGACCGCGAACGGCAGGCCGATGAAGAAGTTCCAGCGCCAACCCGKGCCGTCGGTGATGACGCCGCCGAGCAGCGGGCCGCCGACCATGCCGATGCCCATGACGGCGCCCATGAGGCCCATGTACTTGCCGCGCTCGCGGGGGCTGATGATGTCGGAGATCAGGATGGTGCCCAGCGCGGTCAGACCGCCGGCGCCGATGCCCTGCAGGGCGCGCATGCCGATGAGCATGCCGGTGGTGTGCGACAGCCCGGCGAGCGCCGACGACAGCACGGAGATGGCCAGCGCGAGCTGGATGAGCAGCTTGCGGTCGACGAGGTCGGCCAGCTTGCCCCAGATCGGGGTGGAGATGGTCGTGGTCAGCAGGGTGGCCGTGACCACCCAGGTGAAGGCCGACTGCGTGCCGCCCAGGTCGGAGATGATCTTGGGCAGCGACGAGGAGACGACGCTCGTCGCGAGGATCGAGACGAACATCCCGAGCAGGATGCCCGAGAGGGACTCGAGCACCTCGCGGTGGGTCATCTTCGGTGTGGTCGGCTCCGCGGTGCTGGTGGGCTCGGGCGCGGTGGTGGTGCTGGACATGTCTCGCTCTCGTGGTGCTCGATCGKCCGGTCGGGTGGGGTCAGGCGGGGGTGAGGACGTCCTCGGTGGCGAGCCTCGAGATCGTGGTGGTCAGTCGGTCGAGCGACGCCGTGGCGGCCTCGACGTCGGCGCTGGACCAGTCGGCGAAGATCTCGTCGGCGCGGCGGTCGAGGACGCTGCGGATCTCGACGGCCAGCGACCGGCCCGCGGGGGAGAGGCGCACGGTGCGCACGCGCCGGTCGCCGTCGTCGACGGCGCGCTCGACCAGCCCGTCGTCGACCAGCTGGCTCACCTGACGGCTGGCCACCGAGATGTCGACGCGCAGGGCGTGCGCGATGTCGCCGACCTGGAGGGTGCCTCGGCGTTCGAGGATCCGGACGATCGCGAGCGTCCCCTTGGAGCAGCCGATCTCTCGGGCCACCCCCAGCGACGACTCGCGCAGCGCGCGGCTGAAGGCCTCGACCGACCGCAGCAGGGCCTGCGGCGGTGTCTCGGGCTGGACGGACGACATGGCACTCCCTTTGTTGCTCGACGCAACCATACGACGAATGTTTGCTGCAAGCAACCGAGACGCTGCGCTGTTCCGGACACCACGACGGCCGGGCCCGTGGAGGGGCCCGGCCGTGGGTGGGAGGTGTCAGGCCTTCGTCGCGGAGCCTCGACGCGTGCGGTCGACCTTGACGCCCTCCATGTCTTCGAGCTCGATGCCCTTGGTCTCGGGCACCTTCCAGAGCGTGAAGAAGAAGGACAGTGTCGCGAAGATCGCGTACAGCAGGTACGGGATGGACGCGCCGAACGTGTCGAGCAGCGGGGGGAACGACACGGTGATGACGAAGTTCGCGATCCACTGCGCCGCCGCCGCCACGCCGAGCGCTGCCGCGCGGATGCGGTTGGGGAACATCTCGCCCAGGAGCACCCAGACGAGGGGACCCCACGTGGCGCCGAAGAACACCACGAACAGGTTGGCCGCGATCAGCGCGATGACCCCCCACGAGCCGTCGAGGGTGAGCTCGTCGCCGGTGCCCGTCGACTGCGTGAAGGCGAGCGCCATGACCCCGAGGGTCACCGCCATGCCGAACGAGCCGGTGAGCAGGAGCGGCCGGCGGCCCACCTTGTCGATCAGCGCGATGGCGATGAACGTCACCAGCACGTTGGTGATCGACGTGATGGTGGAGATCATGAACGACTGGCTCTCCTCGAACCCGACGGCCTGCCACAGCGTCGTCGAGTAGTAGAAGATCACGTTGATCCCGACGAACTGCTGGAACACCGACAGCAGGATGCCGATCCAGACGACGGGCAGCAGCCCGAACCGGGGGCCCTTGAGGCTGGCCTGAGACTCGAGCTTCTTGTCGGTCGCGATGGTGTGCTCGATCTGCACGACGTGCGCCTCGACGTCGTCGCCCTCCGCGAGCGTCGTGGCCAGGACCTTCTTGGCCTCCTCGCGCTTGCCGGTGGCGATGAGGTAGCGGGGCGACTCCGGGATGCGGAGCGCGAGGATGCCGTACACGGCCGCGGGGATCACGGCGACGATGAACATCCAGCGCCAGGCCTCGAGGCCGAACCACAGCTCCTCCGACGCGCCGCCCGCGGCCGTCTGCAGGAGCTGGTCGGAGAGCAGGGCCGCGAAGATACCGAGCGTGATCGCGAGCTGCTGGAGCGACCCGAGCCGCCCGCGCATGGCGGCCGGGGCGATCTCGGCGATGTACGCCGGCGCGATGACCGACGCGATGCCGATGCCGATGCCGGCCATGATGCGCCACAGCACCAGGTCCCAGACACCGGTCGCGAGACCGGAGAGGATCGAGGAGACGAAGAACAGGACCGCCCCGAGGAACATCACCCGGGTGCGGCCCCAGCGGTCCGCGAGCTTGCCACCCAGCCACGCACCGAAGGCGCAGCCCAGCAGGGCGATGGCGACGACGAGCCCGGTGACGGCAGGATCGATGTCGAACTCGCCCTCGATCGCGTCGACCGCGCYGTTGATGACCGAGCTGTCGAAGCCGAAGAGGAAACCGCCGACCGCGGCGGCGACCGCGAGTCCGATCGCCTTGTTCTTGTACGGGTTCGGCGGTACCGCCGAACCCCCGGTCGCCCCCTGCGGCGACCCTGACGCGTGGGACATGAGCGGACCTCCCTCGCCCCCGGGCCGCTCCCGGGAGATCACCCCCACCTTGGCCCCGGGCCGGTGAGTGCGCACGTCGGGACGCGAGGCTGCACGAATTCCCGTGCGGCCCGCACGGCCTGCGGCGCTGCGTGCTGGCCCGACGCCGGTGTCCGGGGGATCATCGTCCGATGAACGGCACAGGCGGTGGCGACGGCAGCGCGAGACGTCCGCGGCGTCCCGCGATGCTCGACCCCGCGGCGGCCGACGAGCTCCCCGGCGGGTACGACCCCGCGCTGCGCAACGAGGCCGCGCACACGACCGCGGCGGCGCTGGTGCACCGCGGCCGCGCGAACACCGACCCCGAGGTCGTCGCGCGACTGGTGTCCCTGGTGGAGACCGAGGGCCTCGACGTCGTCGCCGCCCTCTGGTCCGAGAGCCCCGCCGACACGCTCCCCGGTGCGCTGTGGCGGCTGTACGTGCTGCGCGAGTGGGTGCGCCGCGATCCCGTGACGATCGCCGACCGGTACCGCCTCGGCGTGGCGGCGGCGCCGGTGCACGACGTCGTCGCCGGGGTGGCGGACACCCCGGGTCCCGCCGACGTGCGCGCGGTCGCCGACGCGGTGCTCTCCGGCGTCTACACCGGTGAGCTCGACGTCGCCCTCGAGCGCGCCGCCGCGTTCTGCCGGGTCCTCGCCACGGGCGCCGCGTTCGACGCCGACCATCTGGACGACGTCGACCCGAGCGGAGCGGTGCGCCTCACGCGCGGCGCCGCCTCGCTGGTCCGGACGGCCGAGGAGCTCGAGCGCGCGGCCTCGTTGTGGCGGGCCGACCGGCTCGAGTGAGTGTGCAGGTCGGGGCGGCATACCCCTCCTGTCCCGTGTGCCAGGCGTACGATCGCTCTCGACGTCGGGCCGCGGTAGCCCCGGGCTCCATCTCAAGCCGCTTCGAGCGGCCACGCGCCGAGAGGCGCTCCGCGGTCCGGCGTCGCTCATCGCAACAGGCCCCAAGACGTCATCGGGCTGTCACCATGTGTCCATGCGCACGTCGCTGTGCGTTAGGAATACCCCAGAGCGTGACCTAGCCTGATCCCCGTCCTCCCACCCCCTGTTCCGGAGCCTGCCGTGCGCCTGCGCCTCACCCCGCGCGACACCACGTTCTTCGATCTCTTCGCCGCGCAGGCGGTCCATCTCGTCACCGGCGCGGACCTGCTGGGCCAGATGCTCGGGGCCGATCGCTCCACCCGCAAGGAGATCGGGAAGCGGATCGCCGACGCCGAGCACGAGGCGGACGACGCGACGCACTCGATCATGCGGCGGCTGAACCAGACGTTCGTCACCCCGTTCGACCGCGACGACATCTACAACCTCGCCTCGAGCCTCGACGACTGCATGGACTTCATGGAGGAGGCCGCGGACCTCATCGTCCTGTACAAGGTCGACGAGCTGCCCGCCCGGGTGTCCGACCAGGTGCAGGTGCTCCAGCGCGCCGCCGAGCTCACGGCAGAGGCCATGCCCCGCCTGCGCTCGATGGACTCGCTGTCCGAGTACTGGGTCGAGGTCAACCGCCTGGAGAACCAGGCGGACAAGATCCACCGCAAGCTCCTGGCCCAGCTGTTCGACGAGGTCACCGACGCCATCCAGCTGATGAAGGTCAAGGAGATCGTCGAAAAGCTCGAGGACGCCGCCGACGCGTTCGAGAAGGTCGCGAACACCGTCGAGACCATCGCGCTCAAGGAGTCCTGAGCGCGGTGGAACTCGCGCTCGTCATCGTCGTCGTCGCGTTCGCGCTCGGGTTCGACTACACCAACGGCTTCCACGACGCCGCGAACGCGATCGCCACGTCGGTGTCCACCAGGGCCCTCACGCCCCGCGCCGCGCTCATCATGGCGGCCGTCTTCAACCTCGTCGGCGCCCTGCTGGGCACGCAGGTGGCGACCACCATCGCCGAGGACATCATCAGCATCGACGGCGTCTCCTCGCAGGAGGCGCTGATCATCGTGCTGTCGGCGCTCATCGGCGCGATCGTCTGGAACCTCATCACCTGGCGGCTCGGCCTGCCCTCGTCGTCGACGCACGCCCTCATCGGCGGCCTCACCGGCGTCGGCATCGCCGCGGGCGTCACGGTGCACTGGGACGCGATCCTGGACAAGGTCGTCCTCCCCATGGTGCTCTCGCCGTTCGTGGGATTCCTGCTCGCGTTCCTGCTGATGGTGGGCGTGCTGTGGCTCGTGCGGAACTCCGCGCCCGCCCGCACCATGCGGCGGTTCCGCGTCGCGCAGACCGCCTCGGCGGCCGCGATGGCCCTCGGCCATGGCCTCCAGGACGCGCAGAAGACGATGGGTGTCATCGTGCTGGCCCTCGTCGCCGGCGGGTTCCACAGCGGCGACACCATCCCGCTGTGGGTCAAGCTCTCGTCCGCGCTCGCGATCTCGCTCGGCACCTACTCCGGCGGGTGGCGCATCATGCGCACGCTCGGCCGCAAGATCATCGAGCTCGACCCGGCCCGTGGCTTCGTCGCCGAGTCGGTCGCCGCGTCCGTGCTCTACGCGAGCGCGTACTGGCTGCACGCGCCGATCTCGACCACGCACACGATCACGTCCGCGATCATGGGCGTCGGCGCCACCAAGAGGCTGTCCGCGGTGCGCTGGGGCGTGGCCAAGAACATCGCCTACGCCTGGGTGCTGACCATCCCGGCGGCGGCGATCACCGCCGCCTGCGTCTACTGGGTGCTCAACCCGATCCTCACCTGAGCGTCGTTCTCGCTCAGTCCTCGTACGGCCGGTGGGTCTCCGTCGCCACGACGCGGGGTCCCTTCGGGGTCTGCGCCACGTGCGCGACCAGCACCTGGGCCGGGTGCAGGAACGGGTCGACGGCCGGCAGCGCGTCGGCGACCTGCCGGGTGGCGTGCTGGGCCAGCACGTCGACGACGGTCGGCAGCACCGGGCGGTGCGTGCACAGCACCGCGTCGCCCCGCGACTCCAGCAGCGCGAGCACCTCGGCGGCCACCCGCGCGGGCGACGTGCTGTGCTGGGCCTCGGTCAGGATGGCCGAGACCTCCGGGGTGACCTGGGCGGCCGCGGCGTACGGTGCGACCGTGCTGACGCACCGCGCCCACGCGCTGGTCACCACGCGCCCGACGCCGAAGGTCGACAGGATCGAGACCAGCTGGTGCGACTGCCGCTGGCCCACGGGGGTGAGCGGCCGGTCGAGCTCCGTGCCCTTCCAGTCCGCCCGCCGGCGGGCGGTGCCGTGCCGGGCGACCACGAGCGCGCGGGTGTCCAGCCGGCCCTTGTCGTACGCCTCGACCAGTGCCGCCAGCGGCTCCTGGTCGTCGTCGCGGGTCAGCCGCTTGGACGCGGCGGAGACGTCGAACCAGCGCAGCTGGTCGATCTCCTTGGTCGAGGCGGGGGGCACCGGCGGCCGGGCGCGCAGCGCGGCCGCGTCCGGCCGGCCCGCCACCTGGGCGGCCCAGTAGTGCACCCGCTTGCGGCGCCCGTCCGACAGCGGGTACTCCAGGCCGGGCAGCGGGACGCCGAGCACCACGTCGTGACCCGTCTCCTCGGCCACCTCGCGCGTGGCCGCCGCGAGGATCGTCTCGCCCGGGTCGACCTTGCCCTTCGGCCAGGACCAGTCGTCGTACCGGGGGCGGTGGACGAGCGCGACCTGCAGGCGCCCCAGACGGACGCGCCAGACGAGGGCCCCGGCCGCCTCGACGACGACCGGTGCCTGGGTGGGGCTCACCGGGAGTTGCCCGGCCGGCGCCGCTGCCGGTTGATCAGCACGGCCTGCAGGTCGGGCAGCGGTCCGTCGGGCCCGAGGTGGTGCCGGACCCAGGTGCCGTCCTGCTCGAGGTGCCACGACGCCGTGCTGTCGTCCATCGACTCGTCCATCAGCTCGACGAGCTCGCTGACCTGCTCGGCGTCGGCGATCCGCACCAGGGCCTCGACGCGGCGGTCGAGGTTGCGGTGCATGAGGTCGGCCGAGCCGATGTACACCTCGGGGCCTTCGAAGGTCGCGTCGTCCGGCAGCGTGGACGCGGCGAACGCGAAGATGCGCGAGTGCTCGAGGAAGCGGCCCAGGATCGAGCGCACCCGGATGGTCTCCGACAGGCCGGGGACCCCCGGACGCAGCGCGCAGATGCCGCGGACCACCAGGTCGACCGACACGCCCGCCTGCGACGCCCGGTAGAGCGCGTCGATCGTCGCCTCGTCGACCATCGAGTTGACCTTGATCTTGATCCACGCCGGCTTGCCCTCACGCGCGGCCGCGGCCTCGCGGTCGATGCGCTCGATGAGGCCCGCGCGCACGGAGCGGGGCGCGACGAGCAGGCGGTGGAACCGCGACTTGGGCGCGTACCCGGACAGCTGGTTGAACAGGCGCGTGAGGTCCTGCCCGACCTCCAGGTCGCTGGTGAGCAGCCCGAGGTCGGTGTACAGCCGGGCGGTCTTCGGGTTGTAGTTGCCGGTGCCGATGTGGCAGTACCGACGCAGCCCGTCCGCCTCCTGACGGACCACGAGCGACAGCTTGCAGTGCGTCTTGAGCCCGACGATCCCGTAGACGACGTGCACCCCCGCCTGCTCGAGCTTGCGGGCCCACGAGATGTTGTTCTGCTCGTCGAAACGCGCCTTGATCTCGACGAGGGCCAGCACCTGCTTGCCGGCCTCCGCGGCGTCGATCAGGGCGTCGACGATGGGGGAGTCGCCCGAGGTGCGGTACAGCGTCTGCTTGATGGCGAGCACCTGCGGGTCGGCCGCGGCCTGCTGCAGGAACGTCTGCACCGAGGTCGAGAACGAGTCGTACGGGTGGTGCAGCAGGATGTCGCGCTCGCGGATCTTGGCGAACATGTCCGCCGGCGTCGCGCTCTCCACCTCGGCCAGCTGCCGGGCTGTCGACGCGACGAACCGCGGGAACTGCAGCGAGGCGCGGTCGAGGTCGGCGATGAGGTTGAGGCCGGTGGCGTCCAGCGGCGCGGGAAGCTGGTAGACCTCGTCCTCGGCGACGTCGAGCTCGCGGATGAGCAGGCTCCGGATGCGCGGGCTGATGCTGTCGGCGATCTCGAGGCGCACCGGCGGGCCGAAGCGGCGCCGCAGCAGCTCTTTCTCCATGGCCTTGAGGAGGTTCTCGGCGTCGTCCTCCTCGACCTCCACGTCCTCGTTGCGCGTGACGCGGAACGTGTGGTGCTCCTGGACGATCATGCCCGGGAACAGGTGCTCGAGGTGCTCCGAGATGACGTCCTCGACGGGGACGAACGACATCGGCCCCTTCTCGGGCGACGCGGCCTGGATGTCGGGCGCGCTGGGCCGGCCGGAGGCGTCGACCGCGATGAACCGCGGCAGCAGCGGCGGCACCTTCACGCGCGCGAAGTGCTCCTTGCCCGTGGCCGGGTTGGTGACCACGACGGCGAGGTTCAGCGAGAGCCCGGAGATGTAGGGGAACGGGTGGGCCGGGTCCACCGCGAGGGGGGTCAGCACCGGGAAGATCTGGCGGCGGAAGAACTTGCGCAGGCGGTCCTGCTCGCTCTCGCCCAGCTCGTCCCAGCGGACCAGCGTGATCCCCTCGTGCGCCAGCTCGGGCTGCACCTGCTCCGCGAACACCGCCGCGTGGCGGGCCATGAGCCGGTGCGCCTCGTCGCTGATCGCCTCGAGGACCTGCCGCGGGGACAGGCCCGACGCGGCGGTCACGGCGATCCCGGTGGCGATGCGGCGCTTGAGGCCGGCCACCCGGACCATGAAGAACTCGTCGAGGTTGGAAGCGAAGATCGCGAGGAACCGCACCCGCTCGAGCAGGGGGATGTCCCGGTCCTCGGCCAGCTCGAGCACCCGCTGGTTGAACGCCAGCCACGACAGCTCCCGGTCCAGGAACCGGTCGTCGGGCAGCGGCTCCGCGTCGATCTCGCTCTCCTCGACCTCGAAGTGCGGAGCGGGTTGCACATGCTCGGCGATGTGAGCCGCCAAGGACGGCTCGAGGGCAGTGGCGTCCGTCATGCGCCCATCGTGACACCCACAGGTGAACTCTTGGTATCTGAACCGAACATCACGTCGACCGCGGACCGGACGAAGCCCGCGCGCTCGTAGGTGTGCACCGCGACCGTGTTCTCGGCGCCCGTGTACAAGATCGCCGTCGCGAGGCCGCGGGCCGCCAGGTGGTCGAGGCCGAGCGCGGTCAGGGCGCGCCCCAGCCCGAGCCCCTGCGCGTCAGGGTCGACGCCGACGACGTAGATCTCTCCGACGGGCTCGTCGCCATGCTCGCCGGCCGCATGGACCTTGGTCCACACCGAGCCGAGCAGGATCCCGTCGCGCTCGGCGAGGAGGAAGCCTTCCGGGTCGAACCACGGCTCGGCCTCGCGGGCCCGCAGGTCGGCGGACGTCATCCGGCCCTGCTCCGGGTGGTGCGCGAACGCCCGGGAGTTCACGCGGCGCCACGCGTCCTCGTCGCGACCCGGGACGAACGCCCGCACCGCGACCTCGGGCGGCAGGACCGGCTCCGGGCCGGGCCGGGCCGCGAGGTCCAGGCGCATCTGCAACAGCTCGCGGACGACCACCATGCCGGCGGCGTCGGCGAACGCGTGCGCGGGCCGCAGGTCGCCGTGCGCCCAGACCCGCAGCTCGCGGCCCGGGACCGAGGAGGCCTCCGCCTGCGCCCGGGCGAGGAGCGCGCGGCCGATGCCCGCCCGGCGGTGCCCCGGGTCGACGACGAGCTCGGCCCGGACCGAGGACTGCGAGCCGACATCGAGCTGGGCGTACCCGACCAGGCCGTCCGGCCCCTGTGCGCGCAGGTGGATCACCGGCGCCTCCGGCTCGGTCAGCCACAGCAGCGGCTGCTCGGACAACGGCGCGACCCCGTCGGCGGCGGAGGCCCGCTCGGCCAGGGTCCGCACCTCGTCGGCGGCGGCCGCGGTGAGCGGACCGGCCGTCGCACTCACGATGACCTGCGTGGACACGTCGTCGACCATGGGGCCATCCCACCACGCCTGGAGGTCGGCGTTGGCTGAGCGGGTACGTTGGTCGGGCCATGGACCCCATCCCGAGCTCCCCGACAGCGATCGGCGGGACCCCGGACCCCCGCGGGAACGTCGTCGCCGCGGTCGTGCCGTGAGCGAGGACCCCCTGCGTCCTCAGGCTGGCGGCGACACCCGACGCTCTCGACGCGCGGGCCGACCGTCGGCGGAGCAGGCGCCGGTCGACGTCACGGTCGTCGTCGTCGGTGCGGGCCAGGCGGGCCTGTCCGCGGCCTACCACCTGCGCCGCGCGGGTCTGGTCGCGGTGGGCGAGCCGGGCTGGGAGCGCGCGGGAGCGACGTTCGTCGTGCTCGATGACGCGCCGCAGGCCGGCGGCGCCTGGCAGCACCGGTGGCCGGGGCTGACCATGGCCGACGCGCACGGCGTCCACGACCTGCCCGGCATGCCGCTGCTCGTGCCCGACCTCGACGAGCCGGCCGCGTTCGCCGTGCCGTACTACTTCGCGCAGTACGAGGAGGCCTTCGACCTCCACGTCCAGCGGCCCGTCCGCGTGGAGTCCGTGACGTCGGAGGGCGACAAGCTCCTGGTGCGGTCCCGCAGCGTCGAGCGCCCCGAGGAGATCGTCGTCTGGCGCGCGGGCGGGCTGATCAACGCGTCCGGCACCTGGCAGAAGCCGTTCTGGCCCGCGTACCCCGGGCGCGGAGGCTTTCGCGGGCGGCAGCTGCACTCGCACGACTTCCGGCTGCCGGAGGACCTGGCGGACGGGCACGTGGTCGTGATCGGGGGCGGCACCTCGGCCGTCCAGCTGACCCTGCTGCTGGCTCGGGTGACGACGACGACCTGGGTCACCCGCCGGCCGCCCGCGTGGCGCGACGAGGTGTTCACCCCGGAGGTGGGCCGCGACGCCGTGGCGCAGGTCGACGAGCGCACCCGGGCCGGCCTGCCGCCGCAGAGCATCGTGAGCGTCACCGGTCTGCCGCTGACCGCTGCCTACCGCATCGGGATCACCGCCGGTGTGCTGCGCGCGCGCCCGATGTTCGACCGGATCACGCCTGACGGCGTCGTGTGGGACGCCCCCGACCACCCGGGCGACGGGTGGGTCGGCGGACCGGCACACGTCGAGGCGCGCACGCTCCTGTGGTGCACCGGCTTCCGAGCCTCCCTGGACCACCTGGCCCCGCTCGGCCTGCGCGCCGCCGGCGGGGGGATCGTCATGGACGGCACCCAGGTGGTGGCCGATCCGCGGGTCCAGCTGGTCGGCTACGGCCCGAGCGCGTCCACGGTCGGCGCCAACCGCGCCGGTCGGAAGGCAGCCGGCAACCTCCGCCGCCTCTGGGAAGGCTGAGGGCCGGGTCGCCGTGGCGGCCCGGCCCTGTGCCCAGAACGGCTCAGCCGGCGGTGCAGGTCACCGCGGTCGAGGCGCCGGGTGCGGTGCCGGTGCCGACGAACCCGTACGTGGTGCTGGCCCCGGAGCCGAGCAGCCCGTTCCAGGCGGCGTTGGACACGGTCACGGTGGAGCCGGACTGGGCGTAGGTGCCGGACCAGCCGGACTGCACGGAACCGCCGGCGGGCAGGGCGAACGAGGTGGTCCAGCCGCTGATCATGGCGCTGCCGGCCTTGACGGTCACGGCCGCCTGGTAGCCGCCGGGCCACACGTTGCTCACGACGAGCGCCGCCGTGCAGGCCTTGCCCGGCGCGGGGGTGGTGGGAGCGGGCGTCGTCGGCGCCGGGGTCGTGGGAGCCGGGGTCGTCGGCGCAGGGGTGGTCGGCGCGGGTGTCGTCGGCTGCACGCCGCCGTAGATCGCGGCGGTCACAGCCGTCGACCTGATGCCGTTGACCCCGTTGAGCACCTTCTGGCCCCACGGCGACAGGTTGGCGGGGTTGAAGCTCAGCACCATGTCGAGCACGGGGTCGGTGTTGCCCGACCACGACCAGCCGTAGTAGCCGATGTTCCGCTTCAGGGCCTCGGCCATCACGGTGGCGTCGTCGACGTCGGCGGAGCTGGACCGGTAGCCGAACTCGCCGATGATCAGCGGCAGGCCGGCGGTCTTGAACGCGTCGAGGTACGTGGTGATCGACGAGGCGGTGGTGTAGACGCCGTACATGTGGATGGAGAAGAGGGTGTTGGCGTCGGGGTCGGCCGCGGCGACGGTGGCCGCGCTGTCCCGCATGATGTTCTTCCAGTCCTGACCCCAGGCCGGGGCGTCGACCACGATGTTGTGGTGCAGGCCGGCGGCGCGCAGCTTCTTGATCGCCGCGGCGGTGTCGCCTGCCCACTTGGTGTTCGCGGTGTCGTTGTTGCCGAAGGGCTCGTTGCCGATGTTGATCTGGACGTAGTCCTCCTGGCCCTTGAGCACGGAGGCCAGCGAGATCCAGTAGCTGGCGGCGGTGTCGAGGCTCGCCGCGGCGCCCTCCTCGCCGTAGCCGGTGGTGTCGTGGTCCTCGAGCATGCAGATCAGCTTGTTGGCCTTGCACAGGCTGATGATGTTGGCGACGTCGCTGGCGTCGTTCTTGGTCCAGCGCGTGCCGTCGGACAGGACGACGCGCAGCGCGTTGGCGCCGGCGGCCCGGATGGCGGGGATCGCGGTGGCGGTCTGCGAGGTGTACCAGGTGTGCGCGTGGCTGACGCCGCGGGCGACGAACGGGGTCCCGTCCTTCTCGACCAGCTGGGTGCCCGACACGTGCAGGCCGGGCGGGGTGGCGGCGTGGGCCGCCGTGGAGAACAGCGACGTCGCGCCGAGCGCGACGACGGCGGCTGCCAGGGCGGCGCCGGACAGCAGGGACTTGCGAGACCTCATGGGACTTCCTCGTTCCGTGGGCATCTGGGTGGCGACCGCGCAGCGGGCGGGTCGACGCGTGGATGCACCCACCCGCCGTTCCGCCGGCCGGTCGACGGGCGGGTGCGTCGTCACACAACCAGGTCGGGCAGGCGCTCTCCACGGCCCGAAACGCTTCACAGCGGTGCTGACCTCGGGACTCCTCCGTCAGCGCGCCCAGCCCACGGACGCGTTCAGGGGTCGGGACCGAACCGGGCAGACTGGGCGCATGACGGCCAGCAGCGTGCCCCTCCCGCGCACCGCCCGATCCGCCATCGAGGAGCAGCGACGCCGTAACCACGTCCGGGTGCTCGCGTCGCGCGTGGTCCTCGCGCTCGCCGTGCTCGGGGTGCTCTCGGCCGCGGCGCACCCGCTCTGGCAGCGGTTGGGCTTCGTGCGGGACCTCGTGCCGGGCCTCGTGATGCACACCGCCCGCCCCACCCTGGTCCTCGTGTCGGTGATCCTCCTGCTCACGGCGCGCGGCCTGCGCCGCGGCCACCGGCTCGCCTGGATCGCGACCATCGCGACGCTCGCCGTCTCGACCTTCCTCCACCTCGCGAAGGGACCCGACGTGCTCTCGGCCGTCGCGGTCGCCGCGGGGGCGGTGTGGCTCGCGGCGCAGGGCAAGGCGTTCCCGGTGCTGCCGACGCGGCGCCAGGTCCGCCGGGCGATCATCTGGGTGGTCGCGGCCGTCGTCTTCGTCCTCGTCCTGTTCGTCGGCCTGGCCGTGTGGGTGCTCGTGGTCGACCCGACGGACTCGCAGATCGACCGCCTCGGTCACGTCCTGGCACCGATCACGTACCTGCTGACCGTCGTGTTCGTCGTCGTCCTGCTGTGGTCCCTGCTCTCCCCGCGCCGCCCGCACCGGCTGAGCCCCGCGGACCACCGCGACGAGAGGGAGCGCGCACGCTTGGTGGTGCAGCAGCACGGCGGCGGGACGCTCGACTACTTCGCGCTCCGCGACGACAAGGACTGGTTCTTCAGCGGGTCGTCCGTGGTGGCGCACTCGGTGCGCGGCGGCGTGTGCCTGGTCTCGCCGGACCCGATCGGGCCGCCCGGGGAGAAGGTGCTCGCCTGGGCGGAGTTCCTCGACTACGCAGACGACTTCGGCTGGTCGGTCGCGGTCGTCGGCGCCGCGGCGGACTGGCTGCCCGAGTACGAGTCGAGCGGCCTGCGCACGGTCTACCTCGGCGACGAGGCCATCGTCGACTGCCCGACATTCAGCCTTGCGGGGCGCTCGCACAAGTCGCTGCGCCAGGCCGTCAACCGGATCGACCGGGCGGGCTACGTGACGAGCTTCCACGACCCGGCCACCATCGATCCGACGCTGCGGGAGCAGATCGCGGCGATGAGCGACGAGTCCCGGCAGGGCGACACCGAGCGCGGGTTCTCGATGACGCTCTCGCGGCTGTTCCAGCCCGACGACACCGGCCTCATGCTCTCGGTGACGCGCGACCCCACCGGACGGGTCGACGCGTTCGTCCAGTGGGTCCCGGCCACCGACATCGGCGGCTGGTCGCTCGACGTGATGCGGCGCCGCACCGACGTCGAGGGACTGCCCAACGGCCTCATCGACTCGACCATCGTCGCGACCATCGCCCACCTGGCGGCCCGCGGCGAACGCGGCCTCGGTCTGAACTTCGCGATGATGCGGGAGGTGCTCGAGGGCGACAGTGACGGCACCGCGGCAGGCTCGCGATTCGACGCCCTCGCCAAGCCCATCCTGCAGCGGCTCTCGCAGGGCACCCAGATGGGCACGCTCAGCACGTTCAACGAGAAGTTCGACCCCGGCTGGGTGCCGCGCTACGTGGTGCTCGACTCCGTCGAGTTCGTCGCGACGCAGGCCCTCGTGCTGGCCGGCGCCGAGGGTGTCACCGAGATCCCCGTGATCGGGCGCTTCCTCGGGAACATCGGGGCCGCCACATGATTGTCGCGATCCTCGCCGCGGTGATCTCCTCGATCGCCTACGGCGTCAGCACGATCATGCAGGCGGTCGCCACGCGCAGGGCGGCCGGGCTCGCGGTGGTCAAGCAGCCCCTGGTCATCGCCGCGTTCGCCGTCGACGTGCTCGCCTGGGTCCTGTCGCTCGCAGCCCTCGACAGCCTGCCCCTGTTCGTCGTGCAGGCGATCATCGCGTCGTCGCTGGTCGTCGTCGTCATCCTCGCGCGGTTCGTGCTGGGCACCCGGATGCGCCCGATCGACCGGGTCGCCGTGCTCGTGGTCGTCGGTGCGCTCGTGCTCGTGTCGCTGTCCGGCGGCGAGCAGCCCGCGGTCGCCCCGCCCGACGGGTTCGTCGCGATCATGATCGCCGCGTCGGCAGGCCTCGTCGTGCTCACCGCCGTGTTCTACAAGGCCGGCCCGCCCATCCTGCTGGGGATCCTGGGCGGGCTGGGGTACTCCGGCGCCGCGATCGCCGCGCGCGCCGCGACCGAGCGCGACGGCTTCCTCGCGACCGTGCTCCAGCCGGTGGCCATCGCGATCGTGCTCTGCGCGATCGCCGGCGCCCTGGCCTACCTGCGGGCGCTCGAGCGCGGCTCCGTCGGCACCGCGGCCTCGATCGTCTCCGTGCTCGAGGTCGTCATCCCCGGCGTCGTCGGCATCGCCGTGCTCGGGGACAAGGTCCGCGACGGGTGGGTCCCCGCGGCCGTCGTCGGCATCGCGTTGGCGCTCGCCGGGTGCATCGCTCTCGCGCTGAGCCCGGCGAACGCCGCCGCGGAAGCCTCGGCCGACGGGCGGGAGCTCAGTCCTCCTGCCTGATGTCGGCCCGAGCCTGCGCCCCGCTCCGGCTCAGTCCTCCTGCTTAGCGCCCGGGGCRGACAAGCCCTGGGCGATCAGGTCCATGACCGACGAGTCCGCCAGCGTGGTGGCGTCCCCGACCTGACGGTTCTCGGCGACGTCGCGCAGCAGGCGGCGCATGATCTTGCCGGAGCGCGTCTTGGGCAGCTCGGCGACCACCAGGATCTGCCGCGGCTTCGCGATCGGCCCGATCTCCTTGGCCACGTGGTTGCGCAGCTCGGTCTGCACGGCGTCGGCGTCCTGGTCGCCGCCGCCCGCGTCGCCGCGCAGGATGACGAACGCGACGACCGCCTGGCCGGTGGTCTCGTCGGCGGCGCCCACGACCGCGGCCTCCGCGACCCACGGGTGGCTGACCAGCGCGGACTCGATCTCGGTGGTGGAGAGCCGGTGACCGGACACGTTCATCACGTCGTCGACGCGGCCCAGCAGCCAGATGTCGCCGTCGTCGTCCTTCTTGGCGCCGTCGCCCGCGAAGTAGAGGCCCTTGAAGCGCGACCAGTAGGTGTCGACGTAGCGGTCCGGGTCCCCCCAGATGCCGCGCAGCATCGACGGCCAGGGCTCGGTGAGCACCAGGTAGCCGCCGGCGCCGTTCGGCACCGACTGCGCCTCGTCGTCGACGACGTCCGCCGCGATGCCCGGCACGGGCACCTGGGCCGACCCCGGCTTGGTCTCCGTCACGCCCGGCAGCGGGCTGATCATGATCGCGCCGGTCTCGGTCTGCCACCACGTGTCGACGATCGGTGCGGTGTCCCCGCCGATGACGCGGCGGTACCAGATCCACGCCTCGGGGTTGATGGGTTCGCCCACCGACCCGAGCACGCGCAGGCTCGACAGGTCGAACTTGCCCGGGATCTCCTCGCCCCACTTCATGCATGTACGGATCGCGGTGGGCGCGGTGTACAGGATCGAGACCTTGTACTTCTCGATGATCTCCCACCAGCGCCCGCGGTGCGGGGTGTCCGGCGTGCCCTCGTAGATCACCTGGGTGGCGCCGTTGATGAGCGGGCCGTAGACGACGTAGGTGTGGCCGGTGATCCAGCCGATGTCGGCCGTGCACCAGTACACGTCGGTCTCGGGCTTGAGGTCGAAGACGTTGCGGTGGGTGTAGGCCGCCTGCGTGAGGTAGCCGCCGGTGGTGTGGAAGATGCCCTTCGGCTTCCCCGTGGTGCCCGACGTGTAGAGGATGAACAGCGGGTGCTCGGCCTCGACCGCGACGGGCGCGTGCTGGTCGCTGGCCGTGTCGACGACGTCGGACCACCAGACGTCGACGTCGTCGTTCCAGGCCACGTCCTGGCCCGTGCGTTTGACGACCAGGACGTGCTCGACCGACGGCGTGCCCTTGGTCAGCGCCTCGTCGACCGCGGGCTTGAGCGCGCTGGGTGCGCCACGGCGGTAGCCGCCGTCCGCGGTGACGACGAGCTTGGCCTCGGCGTCGTTGATCCGGGTGCTCAGCGCCTCGGCCGAGAACCCGCCGAAGACCACGGAGTGCGGGGCGCCGATGCGGGCGCACGCCAGCATGGTGACGACCGCCTCGGGGATCAGCGGCAGGTAGATGGCGACGCGGTCGCCGGTGCCGACGCCGAGCGCGCTGAACGCGTTCGCGGCCTTCGAGACCTCGCGCTGCAGGTCCGCGTAGGTGAGGGTCCGGGTGTCGCCGCCCTCGCCCTCGAAGTGGAGGGCGACGCGGTCGCCGTTGCCCGCCTCGACGTGCCGGTCGACCGCGTTGTACGCCGCGTTGAGCGTCCCGTCGGCGAACCAGCGCACGAACGGCGCCTTCGACCAGTCGAGGACCTCCTCGAACGGCTTCTCCCAGCTGAGCAGCTCGCGCGCCTGGTCCGCCCAGAAGCTGGGCCGGTCGGCGTTGGCCCACGCGTACAGGTCGTGCTGGGCGTTGGCCTGCGCGGCGAACTCGGGGCTCGGCGGGAACCGGCGGTCCTCGGTGAGCAGGTTCTCGAGCCCGGGCTCGTGGGGCTGGGCGCCCTCGGCGGGCGTGGTGTCGGTCCCTTGTTCGGTCACAAGGACCACCTCCTGTGCAGCGACGTCGGTGCAGGTGAAGCCCGCAGGCCCGGTTCCGCACTCTAGCCGGACCCCGGCGACCTCACCGTTCCTTCTCGTCGTGGAGCGTCAGGCCCGGTGGCGCTCCCGGAACTCCCCGAAGCGGACACCGCGACGGCGGGCCGACGCCGCAACCAGACCGGCGAGCAGCAGCAGGAAGCCGACGGCCAGCACCGTGCCGGACGTGCCGGCGACGGTCACCTGCGTGACGGTGAGCCGCCAGCCCGAGGAGGTGAGGACATTGAGCGTCTGCTCACGGGCGACGGACGGGGCGTACAGGTAGACGATCCCGGCGAGCGTGAGGATCGTCCCGGCCGTGATCGGCACCGCGGGCGTCCACAGCGCGAGGAGCAGCACGCACGCGAGCAGCAGCAGGCCGAGCGAGACGAGCACGATGCCGAGGACCTCGGTGGACGCGTCCCAGCCGTCGACCTGGGCCGCAAGGATGCGCGACTGGCCGAGCAGGAGCACGCCGACACCGACGGGCCCCAGGATCAGGCCGACCAGGACGCCGAGGATGTGCGAGCCGACCGACGTGGAGCGCGGGGCGTTCGGGTCGGGGAACAGCCGGTCATCCTCGGCGGTGGTCGGCGGGGCGACCGGGGGCTCGGTCGGCGCAGAGGTTGCGGGCGCGGCGACGGGGACGACCGGCTCGGGCTCCACCGGTGCGGTCGGCGTCGTGGTCGTCGTGGGGGCCAACGCGGGTGTCTCTGCGACGACCGGTTCCGCCACGGGCTCGTCGGGCGGTGTCGGTGCGGGGCGGACGACCGCGTGGCGGCCGGTGTCGAGGGCCGGCTCGGCCGTCGTCGCGAGCGGCACGGCGCCCGTGGCGGGCGAGGGCTCGACCGGCTCCACCGGCGCGTCGGCCTTGGTGGAGGTGGGCGGGGAGGGCTCGCCGTCCGCGTCGGCCTCGGTCGCGGTGGGCGGGTCGAGCGTCTCGACGCCCGGGGCGACCTGGTGGGCGGGTGAGTCGTCGGAGGCCGGGGTGGTCGGCTCGATCGTGTCGGCGGACTCGTCGGCAGCCGGTGCCTCGTCGGGACCGCCGGGGCGGTTCGGGTCGGAGGTGCTCATGCGTGCTCCTCGGGCGCGGGTGCGGCGCCGGTCGGCGTCGCTGTCCCGTCACCGTATTGCCACGCGCTCCCGGTCGCCGGGCAGCGCGCCCGAGTCGGGCACGTCGGACTCGTCGGACGACTTCCGCGGGTGGCTGCCGTACGCGTACGCGGCGCCCACCAGGATCGCGCCACCGATCACGTTGCCGAGGCCGACGAAGGCGATGTTCCTGGCCATCTCGGCGATCGTCGCGCCCGGCAGCCCGCCGTACAGCCCGAGCGAGAACGTCGTCATGTTGGCGACGACGTGCTCGAAGCCCGAGGTGATGAACACCATCACGCACGCGAAGACCACGGCGATCCGGGCTCCCTCGCTGCGCAGCCGGGCCGCGCACCAGATCGCCAGGCACACCAGCAGGTTGCAGAGGATGCCCCGGACGAGCAGCTGCCCGGACGTCTCATGGGCCTTGTGCTCGACCATCCCCGCCAGGACGGTGCCGCCGGGCGTGCCGGGCGCGAGCACGCCCGAGGCGTGGACCAGCAAGGCGAAGAGCATCGCGCCGAGCAGGTTGCCGACGAGGCAGGCGAGGAGCGTCACGCCTGCCCGAGCCCAGCCGACGGCGCCGCGCAGGGCGCCCTGGGTGAGGATCATCATCGCGGAGGTCGCCAGCTCCGCGCCGGCGACGAGCACGATGGTCAGCGCGACGCCGAACACGAGGCCCTGCACGAGCGGTGTGAAGGGCGAGCCGGCCACCGCCAGCGGGCCGCCGGCCGTGGCCATGATGAGGACGCCGATGCCGATGTACGCGCCGGCCAGCATCGTGCGCACGAGAAAGAGGCCGGGCGTGGCGGTCAGCTCCACCTTGTGGCGGGCGGCAGCCGCCTGGGCGTCGACGGTCTCCGGGATAGTCAGCACGCCCCATCGTCCACTGGCCTCCGCGGCGGGACGCGGGCCCAAAGGCCCGGGAATCGGGAGGGCATCGCGGCGGTTGCGAGCCGACGTGACCCTTCTCTTCTCGCCGCTCACCCTTCGGGGTACCACCTTCGCCAACCGCGCCTGGCTGGCCCCGATGTGCCAGTACTCCGCCGTCGACGGCAGCCCCAACGACTGGCACCTGGTGCACCTCGGCTCGCGGGCGTCCGGCGGGTTCGGCCTGCTCATCGCCGAGGCCACCGCCGTCGTCCCCGAAGGCCGCATCTCCCCGGAGGACACCGGGCTGTGGCACGACCTGCACGTGGCCGAGTGGCGCCGCATCACCGACTTCGTGCACGAGCGCGGCACCAAGATCGGGGTCCAGCTGGCCCACGCGGGCCGCAAGGCCTCGACGTTCTCCCCGTTCTCCGGCGGGCGCGGCTCGGTGCCGGTCGACCAGGGCGGCTGGGCCACCGTCGGCCCGTCGGCGACGGCCTTCCCCGGCTACGCCGAGCCCCGCGCGTTGACCCTCGACGAGATCGCCGGCATCCCCGCCGCGTTCGCCGCCGCCGCACGCCGTGCCGACGACGCCGGGTTCGACGTGGTCGAGCTGCACGCCGCCCACGGCTACCTGCTGCACCAGTTCCTCTCGCCCCTGTCCAACGACCGCGACGACCAGTACGGCGGCCCGCTGGAGAACCGCGCGCGGCTGCTGATCGAGACCGCCGACGCCGTCCGCGCCGCGTGGCCCGACGACAAGCCTCTGTTCGTGCGGCTCTCCGCGACGGACTGGGTCGACGGCGGGCTCACGGTCGACCAGGTCGCCCAGGTGGCCAAGGAGCTGGGCGGGCACGGCGTCGACCTGGTCGACGTCTCGACCGGCGGCAACGCGCCCGCGACGATCCCCGTCGGCCCCGGCTACCAGGTGCCGGCCGCCCGGGAGGTCCGCGCGACGTCCGGTGTCCCCGTCGCCGCCGTCGGGCTGCTCACCGACCCCGCCCAGGCCGAGGCGGTGCTGGCCGACGGGTCGGCCGACGCGATCCTGCTGGGCCGCGAGGGCCTGCGCGACCCGTTCTGGCCGCTGCGCGCGGCGCACGAGCTGGGGGTTCCCGACGACGCGGCCTGGCAGCCGCAGTACACGCGCGCGACCTGGGCCTCATGAGCGTCGATTGGGACGAGCGGTACTCCGCGGCGGAGCGGGTCTGGAGCGGGGAGCCGAACGGCACGCTGGTCGCGGAGGTCGCCGGCCTGACCCCGGGCCGCGCGCTCGACGTCGGCTGCGGCGAGGGCGCCGACGCCGTCTGGCTGGCGGGCCGCGGCTGGACGGTCACCGCGCTCGACGTGTCGCGCGTGGCCCTGGACCGTGCCGCGCTGCACGCGCGCGACGCGGGGGCCGAGGTCACGTGGGTGCATGCGGGGCTCGTGGAGGCCGGGCTGGACGCGGGCTCGTTCGACCTCGTGTCCGCGCAGTACCCCGCGCTGCTGCGCACCGCGGCGCACGACGCCGAGCGCGCGCTCCTCGCCGCCGTTGCGCCGGGCGGAACCCTGGTCGTGGTGCACCACGCCGACGTCGACCGCGAGGAGGCGCTGTCCCGCGGCTACGACCCCGACCTGTATGTCGACCACCAGGACGTCGTCGACGCCCTGGGCGACGGCTGGTCGATCGAGGTCGACCAGCGGCGCGCTCGGGCCGTGCCGACGAGCGGTCAGGCGCACCACCACGTCGACGAGGTGCTGCGGGCGCGCCGCCTGGTCTGACGACCCGCGGGCGGCGCCGCGGTCGAGAGGTCTTCACCTAGAGCGTCAGCGCCCGCGCGAGAGGGACGCCCGGGCGGTAGGCCAGGTGGCGCTGGGTCGGGGCGTCCAGGACGGCCAGGTGGGCGCGAGCGCCCAGGCGCAGGTGGCCGATGTCGTCGCGACGCAGGGCGTGCGCGCCGCCGAGCGTGGCCGCGCGGACGGCCTCCGCGATGGTCAACCCCATCTCGCGGACCGCAAGCGCGATCATCAGCGGCATCGACGTCGAGAAGCACGTGCCCGGGTTGCAGTCGGTGGCCAGGGCGACCTCGACGCCCGCGTCGAGCAGGCGGCGGGCGTCCGGGTACGGCGAGCGGGTGGAGAACTCGACGCCGGGCAGCAGGGTGGCGACCGTGCCGCTGCCGGCCAACGCCGCCACGTCGGCGGCGGACAGGTACGTGCAGTGGTCGACGCTTGCGGCGCCGAGCTCGACGGCGAGCTGCACGCCCGGACCGTGGCCGAGCTGGTTGCCGTGGACTCGGAGGCCGAGCCCCGCTCTCTGTGCGGCGTCGAGAACCTCGCGGGCCTCGTCGCCGTCGAACGCGACCGGGCTGGCCGGCTCGCAGAAGACGTCGGCCCAGCGGGCGTGCGGGGCGCAGGCGGCGAGCATCGGGCCGGTGACCAGCGCGACGTAGTCGGCGCGGTCGATGCCCGGCGGGACCACGTGCGCGCCGAGGAACGTCGTCTCGGGCGTGACCTCTCGCGCCAGGCTGAGCAGGCGCTTCTCGGAGGCGACGTCCAGGCCGTAACCGCTCTTGATCTCGAGGGTCGTCGTGCCCTGGGCGCGGGCCTCGGCGACCAGCGTGCTCAGGCGTGCGCGGAGCTCGTCGTCGGACGCCGCGCGCGTCGCCGCGACCGTCGTCGCGATGCCGCCGCCCGTGTACGGGGTGCCGGCCATGCGGGCCTCGAACTCGGCGGAGCGGTCGCCCGCGAAGACCAGGTGGGTGTGGCTGTCGACGAAGCCGGGGATCACCGCGGCGCCGCCGAGTCCGGTCATGTCGTCGGCCTCCGGAGCCTCGCGCGCGGGCCCGACCCACGCGATCACGCCGTCCTCGACGACGAGTGCGGCGTCGAGCAGCGGGCCGTCGAACCGCTCGTCGTGCGTGGTGAGCTCGCCGATGCCGGTGACCAGGCGCGCCGTCATCGGGCCTCCTCCCACGCGGTGGTGATCGCCGAGCCGAGCATCGCGCCGACGTCGCCCAGGACGTGCTGCCCGCCCGCCACGCGCACGACGCCGCCGACCACGACGGTGTCGACGTCGGCGCTGCCCGCGACGAGCACCAGCTGCGCCGGGTCGGCACCGGCCGTGCGCGGGGTGTCGGTGCGGACGGCCACGAGGTCCGCGCGGGCGCCGGGCTCRAGGCGGCCGCCCGTGGGGTCGCCGAGGCTCGCGTGGCCGCCGGCGGTCAGGAGCTCGAGGAGCTGGACGGGTGTGAAGACGCCGCGGTTCTTGCCGGCGAGGCGCTCGTGCATCTCGACGGACCGGGCCTCGGCGAGCAGGTCGGTGCGGACGTGCTGGTCGCTGCCGACGGACAGGCGGGCGCCCGCGCTCCGGAGCAGGTCGCCGGGGGCGATGCCGTCGCCGAGATCCTGCTCGGTCGACGGGCACAGGCAGATCCCCGTCCGCGTGGAGCCCAGGATCGCGACGTCCTCCGGTGTGACGTGCACCGCGTGGATCGCGGTCGTGTCGGGGCCGAGCGCTCCCGCGTCCTCCAGCACCCGCGTCGGCGTCGCGCCGAACGTGGCCAGCGACTGCTCGTTCTCCAGGCGTTGCTCGGAGAGGTGGACGTGCAGCGGGCGGCCCGTGGCATGGGCGGCGATCGTCGGGATCGCGTCGAGGGGGACAGCGCGGACCGAGTGGACCGCGGCGCCGACCGTCAGGGTGTCGTCGGGGCGGATCGCGGCGACGCGGGTGGCCCAGGCGTCGGCGTCGTGGTCGCCGAACCGCCGCTGGGCTCCCTCGAGCGGGGCGTCGATGCCGCCGGTCAGGTAGGCCGTGTCCAGCAGGGTGATCCGCAGGCCGGCGTCGTGGGCTGCGGTGCGCAGGGCCTCGGCCATGACGTTCGGGTCGTCGTACGGGGTGCCGCCGGGGGCGTGGTGCAGGTAGTGGAACTCGCCGACCGCCGTGACTCCCGCGAGGACCATCTCGGCGTAGGTCGCGCGGGCCAGGGCGAGGTAGGTGTCCGGGGTCAGGGTCGCGGCCAGGGCATACATCCGGTCCCGCCAGGTCCAGAATGTGCCGCCGTCGTCGTGCGTCCGGCCCCGGAGCGCGCGGTGGAACGCGTGGGAGTGGGTGTTGGCGAATCCGGGAAGGGCGACGCCGGGGAGGCGATGGTCGGCCTCGTCGGCACGGACCCCCGCGGACACGCTCGTGATGCGGCCGTCGGCGACCGTGATGCGGACGTCCGCGGCGATCCCGTCGGGGAGCCAGGCCCGCGCCGCCCAGAACGTGGTCACGACAGCAGCCGTTCGAGGGTGGCGGTGAGCGCGTCGATGCCGGCCAGGCAGTCGGCCTCGTCGGCGTCCTCCGCGGGCGCGTGCGAGATGCCCGACGGGTTGCGGACGAAGAGCATGGCCGTCGGGATGCCGGCCGCCGCGAGGATGCCGGCGTCGTGGCCGGCGCCCGTACCCAGCCGTGGCGGGTCGTCCAGGGCGTCGGCGACGACGTCGGCGAGGTCCGCGTCGAGCAGCGTGACCGGGGTCCACGACTCCTCGGCCGGGGTGTATCCCGCCAGGGCGCTCAGCACCGCTTCGACGGCGGACTCGTCCTCCGCGCGGACGTCCAGCCAGGCCGTGACCAGCGACGGGATCGCGTTGACGCCGTTCGGGTCGACGCGCAGCTTGCCGACGGTCGCGAGCGCACCGGCGTCCTGCGCGGCCGACCGCACGTGCGCGATGAACGCCGCGAGGTCGAGCATCGGGTCGCGGCGGTCGGCCAAAGGGGTGGTGCCGGCGTGGTTGGCCTCGCCGCGCAGGTCGACCCGCCAGCGGCCGTGCGGCCAGATCATCCGGCCGACGCCGACCGGGTCGCCGGTGTGCACGAGCCCGCGGCCCTGCTCGACGTGCAGCTCGACGAAGGACGCGATGCGGCGCAGGGTCTCGTCGTCGCGGCCGAGACTCGACGGGTCGCGGCCGGCCCGCCTGAGCGCCTCGGCCATGGTGACCCCGTCGGCGTCCTTCAGGCCCCTCGCCTGGTCGGCGTCGAGGACCCCGGTGATCAGCCGCGACCCGGCGCAGGCGACGCCGAAGCGGGCGCCCTCCTCGTCGACGAAGTTGGCGATGCCGAGCGGCCTGCTCGGCTCGAAGCCGCGTGAACGGAGTGCGTCCAGGGCCGCGAAGCCGCTGACCACCCCGAGCGGGCCGTCGAACGCGCCGCCGCCCGGCACCGAGTCGAGGTGGCTGCCCGTGACGACCCCCGGGGTCGCGTCCGGGTCGCCCCACCAGGCCCACTGGTTGCCTGCGCGGTCGGTCGTCAGGGAGAGCCCGCGGGCCTGCGCCTCGCCCGCGAACCACTCGCGCAGCACGTGGTCCTCGCGTGTCCAGGCGAACCGGCGGTAGCCGCCGTCGTGCGCCCGGCCGACGGGCTCGAGGTCCGACCACATTCTTGCGAAGGTCACGCTGTCGCTCATGCGGGCCTCTCCCGCATCGGCACGCGCAGCCCGTTGGCCGTCGCGACCTCGTCGGCCCGTTGGTAGCCGGCGTCGACGTGCCGCAGCACGCCCATGGCGGGGTCGTTGGACAGCACGCGGGCGAGCTTGCGCGCGGCCAGCTCGGTGCCGTCGGCGACGGAGACCTGCCCGGCGTGGATCGAGCGGCCCATGCCGACGCCGCCGCCGTGGTGGATCGACACCCAGGTCGCGCCCGACGAGGCGGCGACCAGCGCGTTGAGCAGGGGCCAGTCGGCGATGGCGTCGGAGCCGTCGGCCATGCCCTCCGTCTCGCGGTACGGCGACGCGACCGAGCCGGCGTCGAGGTGGTCGCGGCCGATGACGAGCGGCGCGGACACCTCCCCGGAGGCCACGAGCTCGTTGAACCGCAGGCCGGCGCGGTCGCGCTCGCCGTGCCCGAGCCAGCAGATGCGCGCCGGCAGCCCTTGGAACGCGACCCGGTCCTGGGCCGCGCGGATCCAGCGGTGCAGGTGGTCGTTCTCGGGGAACAGGTCGAGCACGGCCTGGTCGGTGACGGCGATGTCCCGCGGGTCGCCGGACAGCGCGGCCCACCGGAACGGTCCCCTGCCCTCGGCGAACAGCGGCCGGATGTACGCCGGCACGAAGCCGGGGAAGTCGAACGCCCGGTCATAGCCGCCCTGCCGGGCCTCGTCGCGGATCGAGTTGCCGTAGTCGAACACCTCGGCGCCGGCATCCATGAACCCGACCATCGCGCCGACGTGCCGGGCCATCGACGCGCGCGCCCGTTCCGTGAACTCCTCGGGCTTCGCTGCCGCGTAAGACGCCCAGTCCGCGACGTCGACGCCGACCGGGAGGTAGGACAACGGGTCGTGTGCGGAGGTCTGATCGGTGACGACGTCGACCTCGACGCCGCGCTGCAGCAGCTCGGGCAGGACGGCTGCGCAGTTGCCGACGACGCCGACCGACAGTGCTCGCTTCTCCCTGCGCGCTGCGGTGACCAGCGCGATCGCCTCGTCGAGACTCGTCGCGACCCGGTCGAGGTAGCGCTCGCGGACCCGCCGGTGCAGCCGCTCGCCGTCGACGTCGACGATCAGGCACGCGCCGCCGTTGAGGGTCACCGCGAGCGGCTGCGCGCCGCCCATCCCGCCGCAGCCACCGGTCACGGTCAGCGTGCCGGCGAGCGTCCCGCCGAACCGCTTGGCGGCCACCGCGGCGAGCGTCTCGTAGGTGCCCTGCAGGATGCCCTGCGTCCCGATGTAGATCCACGAGCCCGCGGTCATCTGCCCGTACATGGTCAGGCCGAGCTGCTCGAGCCGGCGGAACTCGGGCCAGGTCGCCCAGTCGCCGACGAGGTTCGAGTTGGCGAGCAGCACGCGCGGCGCCCACTCGTGGGTCTGCAGCACGCCGACGGGCTTGCCTGACTGGACCAGGAGCGTCTCGTCGTCGCCGAGCGTGGTCAGGGTCCGCACGATGGCGTCGTATGCGTCCCACGACCGGGCCGCCTTGCCCGTCCCGCCGTAGACGACCAGGTCGTCGGGGCGCTCGGCCACCTCGGGGTCGAGGTTGTTCATGAGCATCCGCAGCGGGGCCTCGGTCTGCCAGCTGCGGGCGGTGAGCGTGGTGCCGCGCGGGGCGCGGACGGGGCGGGGGCCGGCGGTCATGAGCGTGCTCCTAGCTGTGAGGCGATGGCCCCATCCCGCACGGCGTCCGCGGCGGTCTCGAGGTCGGGGGAGAGGTAGGTGTCGGGACCGGGGCCGGGGATGCCGCGCGCGCGGAGCAGGTCGCGCACGGCGCCCGTGACCGGCGACGGCCGCAGCGGCGCGCGCAGGTCCATCGCCCGGGCGGCGGTGAGCAGCTCGATGCCCAGCACGCGGGTCAGGGCGTCGAGGGATCGGCGCAGCTTGCGGGCCGCGTGCCAGCCCATCGACACGTGGTCTTCCTGCATGGCCGACGACGGGATCGAGTCGACGCTCGCCGGCACCGCGAGCCGCTTGAGCTCCGAGACCAGCCCAGCCGCCGTGTACTGCGCGATCATCAGGCCGGAGTCGACGCCGGGGTCGTGCGCGAGGAACGCGGGCAGGCCGTGGTTGCGGGCGACGTCGAGGAACCGGTCGGTGCGGCGCTCGGACATGCTCGCGACGTCCGCGACGGCGATGGCCAGGAAGTCGAGCACGTAGCCGACGGGGGCGCCGTGGAAGTTGCCGTTGGACTCGACGCGGCCGTCGTCGGTGATGACCGGGTTGTCGACGGCGGCGGCCAGCTCGCGCTCGGCGACGTCCCGCGCGTGCTGCGCCGTGTCCCGGGCTGCGCCGTGCACCTGCGGCGCGCAGCGCAGCGAGTAGGCGTCCTGCACTCGGGTGCAGTCGGGGGTCTTGTGGCTCGCCATGATCCCGGAGCCGTGCAGGACCGCGCGGATGTTCGCGGCGGACACGGCCTGGCCGGGGTGCGGGCGCAGGCCCTGGAGGTCTGCGGCGAAGACGGCGTCGGTGCCCAGCAGCGACTCGACGCTCATCGCCGCCGCGACGTCCGCCGTGGTCAGGAGGGTGTCGAGGTCGTGCAGCGCGAGCGCGAGCATGCCGAGCATGCCGTCGGTGCCGTTGATGAGGGCGAGGCCCTCCTTCTCGGTGAGCGTGACGGCTTTCAGTCCCGCCTCCGAGGCCGGCATGAGCGTGCCGGTGGCGTCGCGGACCTCGCCCTCGCCCATGAGCGCGAGCGCGCAGTGTGCCAGCGGCGCGAGGTCGCCGGAGCAGCCGAGCGAGCCGTACTCGCGGACCACGGGCGTGATGCCGGCGTCGAGCATCGCCGCGTACGCGCTCGCGGTCTCGGGACGGACGCCGGTGTGGCCGGTGGCCAGCGTCGAGAGGCGCAGGAGCATGAGCGCCCGGACGACCTCGCGCTCGACCTCGGGGCCTGTGCTCGCGGCGTGCGAGCGGACCAGGCTGCGCTGGAGGTCGCGTCGCTTCTCGGCGGGGATCGACAGGGTGGCCAGCGCGCCGAAGCCGGTCGAGATCCCGTAGTGCGGCTGCGGATCTGCGGCGAGCTCGTCGACGACGGCGCGGCCGCGGGCGATCGCGACGAGGGCTTCGTCGGACAACCGGACGCCCGCGCCGTGCCGGGCGACCGCGACGACATCAGCGATCGAGACCGGACCGGTGCCGACGACGACGGTGTCGGTGGCAGTAGTGGTGCTCATGGTTCATGACACCGCTCGACGGCGTGCGCTCCTAGGTCGCCGGCAGCGATATCGTCTGGGATACCAGACAGGAGGCGCGATGAGCGACGTCCCCGCCGCCGACGCGACGCTGCGGCTGCTGCGCCACCTGTCGCGGACCGGACCGCTGCCCGCCGCCGCCCTGGCGACCGCCCTCGACCTCCCGCGGTCGACGACCTACCACCTGCTCACGGTCCTCGCTCAGCACGGGTTCGTCGTCCACCTGCCCGAGGAACGCCGGTACGGCCTCGGGCTCGCCGCCTTCGAGCTCGGGTCCGCCTACTCCCGCCAGGCGCCGCTGGCCCGCGCCGCGCGGCCGGTGCTGGCGCGGCTCGTCGACCAGGTGGGCGAGAGCGCACACCTGGCGGTGCTGCACGGGCGGGACGTGCTCTACGTCGTCGAGGAGCGCGCCGCCGGTCGGCCGGTGCTGGTGACGGACGTCGGCGTGCGGCTGCCCGCGCACCTCACGGCCAGCGGGCGCGCGATCCTGGCCGACCTGCCGTCGGCGCAGGTCAGGGCGCTGTTCCCGAGCCGCGAGGCGTTCGTCGACCGGACGGGCGTCGGGCCTCGTCGCCTGTCGGAGCTCCGGACGGTCCTCACCGAGGTCCGCCGGGTCGGCTGGGCGCAGGAGCGCGGGGACGTCACCAGGGGGTTCGCCTCGGTCGCCGTGGCCGTCCGCGACCACACCGGGTTCCCGATCGCGGGGCTGGCGGTCACGTTCGCCGACGGCGAGGTCCCTGCGCCGCTCGTCCGCGCGACCCAGCGGGCGGTGGCCGAGCTGTCCCGGCGGGTCTAGACCTCGATCGGGGTCTGGGCCGCCTTCGTCACGGCCGCCGCGACGACCGTCGTGACCTCGGGGTTGAACACGCTCGGCACGATGTAGGTCGGGTTGAGCTCCTCGTCCGTGACCACCGACGCCAGCGCGTACGCCGCCGCCAGCAGCATGCGGCTGGTGATCCGGTGCGACTGCGCGTCGAGCAGTCCCCGGAAGACGCCGGGGAAGGCCAGGACGTTGTTGATCTGGTTGGCGAAGTCGGAGCGGCCGGTGCCGACGACGGCCGCGTACTGCGCCGCGTCGTCCGGGTCGACCTCGGGCCGGGGGTTGGCCAGGGCGAACACGATCGAGTCCTTGGCCATCGTCGAGACGTCGTGGCCCGTGATGACGTCCGGGGCCGAGACGCCGATGAAGACGTCGGCGTCCTTGAGCGCGTCCGGGATCGACCCGGTGATGCCGCGCGGGTTGGTCATGCTCGCCGTCCAGAACAGGGACTCGTCCAGCCCGGGTCGGTCCGCGCGGATGACGCCGTCGATGTCCGCGACGACGACGTCCTTGGCGCCCGCGGCGAGCAGCAGCTTGAGCACGGCCGTGCCCGCGGCACCCGCGCCCGAGAGCACGATCCGGACGGTGCCCAGGTCCTTCTTGACCACCTTGAGCGCGTTGGTCAGCGCCGCGACGACGACGATCGCTGTGCCGTGCTGGTCGTCGTGGAACACCGGGATGTCCAGGCGCTCCCGCAGCCGGCGCTCGATCTCGAAGCACCTCGGCGCCGAGAAGTCCTCGAGGTTGATGCCCGCGAACACCGGCGCGATCGCGCAGATGGTCTCGACGATCTGGTCGACATCCTGAGTGTCGAGCGCGATGGGGAAGGCGTCGATGCCCGCGAAGCGCTTGAACAGGACCGCCTTGCCCTCCATCACGGGCAGGCTGGCCAGCGGGCCGATGTTGCCGAGACCGAGCACCGCGGTGCCGTCGGTGACCACGGCGATCGTGTTGCGCTTGATGGTGAGCCGGCGCGCGTCCTCCGGGTGGGCCGCGATGGCCTCGCACACGCGCGCCACGCCCGGCGTGTAGACCATCGAGAGGTCGTCGCGGTTGCGCAGCGGGACCTTGGACTCGATCGACAGCTTTCCGCCGATGTGCATGAGGAACGTGCGGTCGCTGACGCGGTCGACGACCACGCCGTCGAGGACCTTGAGGGCCTCGACGATATCGGCCGCGTGCTGCTCTCCCCGCGTCGCGCACGTGACGTCGACGGTCATCTGCTCGTGGCCCGACGCCGTGACGTCGAGGGCGGTGACGATGCCGCCGGCCTTCTCGATCGCCGTGGTGAGCTCGCTGACGGCCGTCGGTCGGGCCTGCACCTCCAGCCGTGCCGTGATGKACGAGGAGACGCTCGGTGACACCATCTCGCCATTGTGGCCTCTCTCGTAGGGTGGGCGCGTGCTTGACCCCCTCGCGCCGTTGCTGGACCTTCCCGGCGTCGCCGACGCGGTCGAGCAGGCCCGTGTCGCGTGCGAGGAGCTGCGCTGGCACGAGGCCTATCGGCGGCGCTCGCAGGAGGTGCGCTCCGAGGCCGGCCTGCGGGTGACCCGGTCGTCCTGCGCGATCGAGGGGGTGCGCGTGCCGTTGTCCTTGGTGCGGTCGCTGGCCACCGAGGGTGGTCATGCGCCGGTCGTCGCCGGGGCGCTGCGGGCGACGGCGTTGGTGGAGAGCCTCATGCCGTCCCTGGGTTCGCGGGGTGCGGCTCCGCTGCCGCCGCTGCGCCAGCTGCTGGTGCGCGTGCACGTCGCGGCGGCCGGCGGGTGGCTGTCCGAGGGAGACATCGGACTCCTGCGGGCCGTCGAGCAGCCCCAGGACCTCACCGGTCTCGGGTGGGCTCCGGTCGGCGACGAGCTGGCCGCGCGCGTCGACCTGCTCGACCAGACCCTGCGTGCGACGAGCGTGCCGGCCCTCGTCGTCGGCGCCGTCGTGCACGGGGAGCTGCTCGCCCTGCGCCCGTTCCGCGCCGGGAACGGGCTGGTCGCCCGGGCCGTGGCGCGCCTCGTCCTGACGGCTCGCGGTCTGGACCCCACCGGTTCGGTGATCGCGGAGGCGACCTGGGCCGCCGCGCTGAACCCGTACCTCGGGGCGGCCGCGGGCTTCGCGACGGGGACTGCTGACGGGGTCGCCGCGTGGCTGCGGTCGTGCGGGGCCGCGGTGGTCGACGGTGCGCTCGAGGCCCGCGCCGTCGCGGACGCGGTGCTGGCGGGGTCGTTGGCGCCCTAGGCAGAAACGAACGACGGCGCCCAAGGGGCGCCGTCGCCAACAGCCGACCGGAAGGTGATCAGGCGTGCACCGGTGTCGGTCGCGACGGGACCAGCCCGGTCGACCTGCCCATAGGTGGGCTCTCCTGCGCGTGGGTACCCTCGCGGTCATGCAGTTGTGATCCCTTGGTACCCCAGGTCCGTGACGAGCGAAAGCCCAGACGGTGACTGCCCAGGCCAGCCGTCCGCGCCCGCCGGATGCTGGGACGACCGTCCGTGATGCGGGACGCCGTCAGGCGCGACGTCGCTGCCGGCGGACGAGGATCCACGTGAGCACGAGGGCGGCCACGACGAGCGCGATCCCGCTCGCGGACGCGATGCGCGCGGTCTTCTTGAAGGAGAACAAAGCCACCGGCCGGACGAAGGACAACGTGCCCCAGCCGCGCTCGAGCGCGAGCCGCCGCAGCGCCTTGTCGGGGTTCACCGCGAACGCGTGCCCGACCGCGCCGAGCATCGGTGCGTCGGTGATCGAGTCGGAGTAGGCGTAGCTGGCGTCGAGGTCGTACCCCTCGACCTGCGCGAGCTCACGGATGGCCGACGCCTTGTTCTCGCCGTACGCGTAGAAGTCGATCTCGCCCGTGTACCGGCCGTCGACCACGTTCATCCGGGTCGCGATGACGTGGTCCGCACCGAGGATCGCCGCGATCGGCTCGACCACCTCGGCCCCAGACGCCGACACCACGACCACGTCCCGACCTGCGGCGTGGTGGGCCTCGATCAGCGCGACGGCCTCGGCGTACACGGTGGGGTCGATCGACTCGTGCAGCGTCTCGGCCACGATGGCCGACACCTGCGCCACGTCCCATCCGGCGACCATGCGCGACAGCTCGGCGCGCAGGCGCTCCGTCTGGTCCTCGTCGGCACCGCCGAGCAGGTAGAGCACCTGCGCGTACGCCGTGCGCATCACGGACCGGCGCGTGAGCAGTCCTTGCGCGAGGAACGGGCGGGAGAAGGCGGTGGCCGACGACGTCGCGATGATCGTCTTGTCGAGGTCGAAGAACGCGGCCTCGCGCGGCGACGGCTCGGCGTCGTCCTGCGTGGGGTGCTCGTCCATGCTTCTCCGGGCCTCGGTCGTCGGGCGCGCGCGGCACCGGGAGGTGGCGCGCGGTTCGCCGCGAGCCTAGTGGCCGGGGCCGACACGTCGCCGTCGCTTCCCTGTCCGCGTGCCCGAGGCGCCCACAGCCCACGACGCTCGCATCGGCGTCCACCGATTCGCGCGTGCCCGGATCGCGTCGGGCCCGGCCGCTGCAGTGTTTCTCGTGCGCCGGCGGTCGGGTCGGGCAGGACGGAGAGGTGCACCGATGACCCCCCTCGCGGTGGCCCGCCTCGGCCTTCCCTCCCCGCCGTCGGTCGCTTCGCCGTCGCCGCGGGCGCTCGTCGTGGGCGTCGTCGGCGCCCGTGGCGGTGCAGGCGCCTCGACGCTGGCCGCGGGTGTCGCCCGTCGGTTCGCGCGGGAGACCGCGACGGTGCTGGTCGACCTCGACCGCGCGTCGGGTGGGATCGACGTCCTGCTCGGGCTCGAGGCCGCGGACGGCGTCCGTTGGCCCGATCTCGCGGACGCGCGCGGTGACGTCCCCGGCGCCGACGTGCTGGCGCTGCTGCCGCGGTGGGGTCCGTGCGCCGTGCTCAGCKCCGACCGCGAGCGGCCCGGCGCGCCCGAGCCCGCGGTCGTGGCGGACGTCCTGCACGCGCTCACGCTCGAGGCGGGCGTGCTCGTGCTCGACCTGGACCGAGCGGCGACGGTGGCGGGGGAGTCGGTGGCCGCCGTGTGCGACGCCGTCCTCGTCGTGGCGCCGCGGGACCTGCGGGCCGTCGCCGGGATCCTCGCGGTGCGGCCGCAGCTGGACGCGGTGCCGGCCTGGCTGGTCGTGCGCGGTCCCGCACCCGGTGGGCTCGGCACCGCGGACCTGTCCGCCGCGGTGCGGCTCCCGGTGCTGGGGACGCTGCCGACGGACCGGGGCGTGACAGCGGCGCTCGAGCGCGGCGGCGTGCCGAGCCGCGGGCGCCTCGCCCGTGCTGCGGCCCGGCTCGTCGGTGCCCTCGAGCGGGAGCTCGGGCGATGAGGCCCGTCGGACCCGACTTCCTCGACGCCGTCCGGGCGCGCGTCGGGCTCGACGTGGAGGCGGTCGGTGCGGCCGTCGAGGCCACCGCGCGCGACGTCGGCGCGGTGCTGGGGTCCGCCGCCCTGGGGTCGGTGACCCGGGCGGTCCGCGACGAGCTGTTCGGCGCGGGCCGGCTGCAAGCGTTCCTCGACGATCCCGAGGTGACGGACGTGCTGGTCAACGGGCCGCGCGAGGTGTGGGTCGAGCGAGCGGGCCGCCTCTCGCTCACCGGGATGGACCTCGGTGGCGCCGACGAGGTGCGCGCCCTCGCCGTGCGGCTCGCGGCAGCAGGCGGCCAACGCTTGGACGACGCCTCGCCGGCGGTCGACGCGCGGCTGCCCGACGGAACGCGGCTGCACGCCGTGCTTCCGCCCGTCGCCGACGCCGGTGCCCTGATCAGCCTGCGCGTCGTGCGGGCGCGCGCGTTCACGCTGGACCAGCTCGTGTCGTCCGGCACGCTGGCGACCGCCCTCGTCCCGGTCGTCCGGGCGCTCGTGGCCACCCGCGCGAACCTCCTGATCTCGGGCGCCACCGGCTCCGGCAAGACGACGTTGCTCGCGGCGCTGCTCTCGCTCGTGCCACCGGACGAGCGCATCGTCGTGCTCGAGGAGGCGGGCGAGCTTTCCCCGGCGCACCCGCACGTGGTCCGGCTGGTCGCCCGGCAGGCCAACGTCGACGGCGCCGGCCGGGTGGACCTCGCGGACCTGGTCCGGCACGCCCTGCGCATGCGGCCCGACCGGATCGTGCTCGGCGAGTGCCGCGGTGCCGAGGTCCGCGAGGTTCTGGCCGCCATGAACACCGGGCACGACGGCGGCTGCGCCACCGTGCACGCCAACGCCGCAGCGGACGTTCCGGCGCGGCTCGAGGCGCTCGCGGCGCTGGCGGGGATGTCGCGCGACGCCGTCGCGGCGCAGGCGTCGAGCGCGTTCGAYGCCGTGCTCCACCTTCGCCGGGCCGCCGCGGACCGGGGTCGGCGGTACGTGGCGGAGGTCGGCGTCGTCCGTCGAGATGCGTCCGGTGCGCTCGAGGTGGCGTGCGCGCTGCGCTGCGACCCGGCGGGCGTGACCGCGTCCGGGCCGGGGTGGCCCGGGCTGGCCGCGAGGCTCGGACTCGCGGCGATCGGTGGGGCGCGGTGAGCCTGCAGGTCGGCGTCACCAGGCTCGGGCCCGCCGAGATCGGTGTGGCCCGGTGAGCATGCTCGTTGGGGTGCTCGTGGCGCTCGCGATCTGGGTCGCCGGTGGCCCGCGAGGTCGGCCGGTGCGCGGACGGTCGGCTCGGACAGCACCGGAGGCCGGTTCTGTGCCTGCCGGTCCGACGAGCAACGACCTCTCGGCCGTCCTGCTCGCGACCTCCGCGCAGCTGCGGGCCGGGGCGAGTCCGGCCGACGCCTGGGGCCGTGCGCTCGGTGACCCGTCGGCAGGATCCGTACCGGCCGAGGCGGCGCTCCTCGCGGCCATCGTTCCGACCGGCAGGCGGCGGACGCGGACGGCGCCGCCCCGGTCGCGCTGGCGACGTGGCCGGCCGGGTGATGGCGACCTCCAGCGGGCGCGGGCCGTCGTCGCGGCGGCCCGGCTGTCGGACGAGCTCGGGGCGCCCCTGTCCGGCGTGCTCGACCGGATCGCCTCGGCGGTCGCGGCAGACGAGGAGGCCGAGGGC
>NZ_JBFUMP010000023.1:0-48246 GCF_054049315.1 Cellulomonas sp. P5_E12
GGCCAGCACGACGTCCCCCGCGCGGACGTCCGACGCGGCGGCGCGCACGTGCTGCCCGGCCACCGCGGGCCGCTGCATGGCGACGCGGGCCGTCCCGCGGTCGGTCTCCTCGAGCGGCACGACGGCGTCGGCCCCCAGCGGCAGGGGGGCGCCCGACGCGATCCGCACCGCCGTCCCGGGCACGAGGCGCAACGGCCCGGGCTGCCCCGGTCGGACGTCGTGCGCGACCGGCAGCGACTGCGCGCTCGCGTACCCGGCGCCGGCGGTCTCGTGCGCGGCCACGGCGTAGCCGTCCCGCGCCGCGACCGCCAGCGACGGCAGGTCGTGCGTCGCCGTGACGTCGGCGGCGAGGATGCAGCCCACGGCGTCGCGCAGCACGACGTCGAGGGGTGCGACCGGTCCGACTGCGGCGAGCACGGCCGCTAGGTGGTCCTGGACCGATCTCATGCGGGCATTCTGCCCCGCCCGGGCCGGTCAGTCGGCCAGCGACCCCGTGAAGTCCGACAACCAGGCCCGGAAGTCGGGTCCGAGATCCGGACGGTCGACCGCGATCTGGACAACGGCCTTGAGGTAGTCGAGCCGGTCGCCGGTGTCGTAGCGCCGCCCCCGGAACACCACGCCGTACACGCCGCCGCCCTCGGACGCCGGCAGGTCGGCGAGCGTCGCGAGCGCGTCGGTCAGCTGGATCTCGCCGCCGCGGCCCGGCTCCGTGCGCTCGAGCACCTCGAACACCGAGGGGTGCAGCACGTACCGGCCGATGATCGCCAGGTTGCTCGGGGCCTCGTCGGCCGGGGGCTTCTCGACAAGACCGGTGATCTTCACCTGATCGGCGTCGTCCGCACCCTCGAACGGCTCCACCGCCGCGCACCCGTACATCGAGATCTGGGCCGGCGGCACCTCGAGCAGCGCGATGACCGAACCGCCGGTCCGTTCCTGCAGCGCGAGCATGGTGCTCAGCAGCTCGTCGCGCTCGTCGATCAGGTCGTCACCGAGCAGGACCGCGAACGGCTCGTGCCCGACGTGGTGCTTGGCCTGCAGGACCGCGTGCCCGAGCCCCTTGGGCTGGCCCTGCCGGACGAAGTGCACGTGCCCGAGCTCGGTGGACTCACGCACCTTGGCCAGCCGCTCGAGGTCGCCCTTCGCCTCGAGGGCCGCCTCGAGCTCCGGGACGGCGTCGAAGTGGTCGGCGAGCGTCCGCTTGGATCGACCCGTGATGAGCAGGACGTCGTCGAGACCGGCCTTGACGGCCTCCTCGACCACGTACTGGATGGCCGGCTTGTCGACGACCGGGAGCATCTCCTTCGGCGTCGACTTCGTGGCGGGCAGGAACCTGGTCCCCAGGCCCGCGGCGGGAATGACTGCCTTGTGGATCGTCATGACCGGACATTAGCCGCGCACGCCCGGCGTGCGCAGTGGCGTGCGTCACCACAGGGAGATGTTCACACTCGCTCCGCCAGGGCGTCGTCGGAGAGTCGCCCGGTGGGCGACACTGGACCCATGAGCAGCGTCGCCCAGCCGTACCCGCGCGTGTCCGAGGGGGACGAGGTCGAGGACGTCAAGGAACGGCTGCGGATGGCCATCCGCGAGGCCCGCAAGGCCCGTTCCGTCCGGCTCCGGGAGGCCGCCGCGCACGCGCTGGCCGACGTCGTCCTGACGATCCCGGCCGTCGTCGACGCCAGCTGCGTGTCCGTGTACGCCTCGCGCGTCACCGAGCCCGGCACCGGCCCCCTGCTCGAGGCCCTCGCCGCGCGCGGCGTCCGGGTGCTCATGCCCGTGCTGGGCAGCGGACTCCAGCGGGACTGGGCGGAGTACGCGGGTCCCGACGACCTGCGCGAACGGGCACCCGGCCGCCCGCCCGAGCCGGGCGGCCCGACCCTGGGCGCCGCGGCGCTCGCCGACGCGGACGTCGTCATCGCCCCCGCCCTGGCGATCGACACCACGGGCGCACGGCTGGGTCAGGGCGGCGGGTGGTACGACCGCGCGCTCGAGCATCTCCGCCCCGGCGTCCCCGTGGTCGCGCTGGTCTTCCCCGAGGAGCTCTACGACGCCGGCAGCCGGCCGCTGCCCCGGGAGCGCCACGACCGGCTGGTCGACGCGGTCGCGACKCCGCTGGAGTGGCACCGCATCACGGCGTGAGCGTCAGCCGGTCCCGCACGTCCGCCTCGGTCGCGGCCTGCGTGAACGGCCACGGGAACGTCTCACCACGCGACCACGGACCGAACTGGTCCGCGTAGTGGACGCTCGCCGGGTGCCCGGAGGTGCCCGTCAGGGTCACCCACGTCGACGCGTCGAGGTCGCCGAGATCCACGACCATGCGCATGGACGGCGCGGCGGTGACCGTGAACGAGCCCGAGCTGGCGTCCCAGGCGGTCGCGTCCACGATCGAAGACCCCCCGCCGACACCGATCGGGTCGGGGTTGACCAGGTTGCGCACGACGGCCGGGATCGACGAGCCACCCAGCACGGGGTGCTCCGGCGCGGCCGTGTGCACCTGTCCCCATCGCCAGTCCGTCGGCTCGCGGCCCTGCTGCGCGGTGAGCTGCCGGCGCGCCGCGACCATCGCGCGGGTGAGCACCTCGTCGCGACCTTCGACGACGCCCGGGGTCGACTTGTCGTCCCACCACGGCGACGCGGGCTCGTCGATGAGCGTGCGGACCACCTCGAGCCAGCGCGAGTCGCCGTCCGGCCCGAACCCGTCCGGCAGGTCGTCGGCGAACGCGGACCGGAGCACGTCGACCCAGACCGCCGCGAAGTAGGCCGCCGCGGCGGAGTCGGAGGACTGAACCCGGTCCCACGTGCGCAGCAGCTCCTGGCCGTCGTCATAGAACGAGTCGCCGATGTGCAGCGTCAGCAGCACGGGCACGAGGACGTCGGCGTACGCGCTGTGCTGGTCGAACTGGATCCGGCTCATGTCCGCGGCGTCGACCTTGCCGTCCGCCGTGGCGGTGGTCAGCAGGTCGCGGATGCGCTGCGCCCGGTAGCCGTAGTCCCAGTCGTTCGTGAGGAACGGCCCCGTCCCGGCCGGGGTCACGGCCTGGTTCGCCGCCACGATCATCCCGCCGGCCGGGTCGAGCGCGCGCGGCATGTCGGCGGGGTCGACGAACCCCTTCCACTCGTAGCGGCTGTCCCAGCCGGGCCGCGGCCAGGTGCCGTTCGACGGGACCGGGCCGGAGACGTCCGCGCGGACGGGGATGCGGCCCGGCGCCTGGTAGCCGATGTGGCCGTCCGTCGTCGCGAAGACGATGTTCTGCGACGGCACGTCGAACGACGCCGCCGCGTCCCGGACGTCGTCGGCGTCCGACGCGACGTTCATCGCGAGCACGGCGTCCATGGTCCGGCCCGGCTGGAGAGCGGTCCAGGCCAGCGCGACCTCGAACCGGCGCCCGGGGGCGTCGTCGGGGACCGGCCCGCCGGCGACCCCCACCAGGTCCAGCACGTCGGACACGATCGGCCCGTGCACGGACTCGCGGACCTTCAGCCGCACGTCCGGCCCACCGTTGACCCGGATCGTCTCGGTGCGCTCGGTGATCGGCACGTTCGCGCCGTCGAGCCGCGTCGTGCTCTCGTCGACGCGCTCGAGGAAGAAGTCCGTCACGTCGGCGCCCAGGTTGGTCAGGCCCCAGGCCAGCTTCGCGTTGTGCCCGATGACGACGCCCGGCATGCCCGCGAACGCGAAGCCCGAGACGTCGAACGGGCACGCGGCGGTGACGTCGGCGCAGCGCAGGCCGACCTGCTCCCAGATGCCCGGCGCCGAGATCCCCAGGTGCGGGTCGTTGGCCAGCAGCGGCTCGCCCGACTGGGTCAGGTCGCCCGAGACCGCCCACGAGTTGGAGCCCACGCCGTGGCCGTCGCCCAGCAGGTGCGGCACGGCCGCGAGGGCCGCGTTCGCCGACGCCAGCGCGGCCTGGAGGTCCCCGTCGTGCAGGTCCAGCGGCACGGCCGCGGACGTCTGCGTGATCGCGGTCGTCGCCAGGTCGCCGGCCGTGAGGATGGGCTGGTTGACGTCCTGCGGGTAGGCCGGGAACAGCTGGTCGACGCGGGCGACGTCGCCCACGGACGAGAAGGACGCCGCGCGCGCGAGCTCGTCGTCGTAGTTGCCGCGCAAGTCCCACGCCATCGCCTTGAGCCACGCCAGCGAGTCGACCGGGTCCCACGGGTCCGGCTGCCCGACGGTCACCTGCCGCCCGAGCACGCTGTACTCCACCGCGATCGCGCCCGGGTCCTTGCCGGCGAGGTAGGCGTTCACCCCGTCCGCGTAGGCCTGCAGGGCGGCCTGCGTGGAGGGCTGCAGCAGGTCCCACTCCTGCTCGGCCACGCGGCGCCACCCGAACGTCCGGATCACCTTGTCCGCCTCGAGCGCGTCGGCGTTCTCGCCCACCAGCTCCGAGAGCCTGCCGGCCGTCACGTGCCGGCGGTAGTCCATCTCGAAGAAGCGGTCCTGCGCGGCGACGTAGCCCTGGGCGCGGAACAGGTCGTCGCTGGTGGTCGCCGTGATCGTCGGGACACCCCGCGCGTCCCGCGTCACCGTCACCTCGGCGTCCAGCCCGGGCAGCTGCTGCTCGCCCGAGACCTCCGGGAGCGGGCGGCGCACGACGACGAACGCGATGACCACCGTCGCCACGAGCGCGACGACGACCACCGCGGCGACGATGAGCAGGCTGATACGGACGAGGTGAGCGCGAGACACGCTTCGGAGGGTACTTCGCCCTCCGGACTGCGGCCCTCGCGGCGTCCCGCACCTGCGGGCGGAATGTCCCGCGCGCAGGAGCGGTTAAGATTGGCACTCGGACGATGCGAGTGCTAGACCCCGTACCTCTGCTCGATCAGCTGCCAGGAGATCATCAGTGCCCACCTACGCCTACGCCTGCACGGCGTGCGGTCACGCCTTCGAGATCGTGCAGTCGTTCAGCGACGACTCGCTGAGCGTCTGCCCCGAGTGCGAAGGACGGCTGCGCAAGGTCTTCTCCTCCGTCGGGGTCGTCTTCAAGGGCTCTGGCTTCTACCGCAACGACGCCCGCGCCGGTGCGAAGTCGTCGTCGTCGCTGCCCGCGGCCACCACCCCCGCCGCGACCCCGGCTCCGTCGGCGCCCGCGGCCGCGCCGGCCGCGTCGTCGTCCACCGGCGGCGGCACCGCCGCCAAGCCGGCCGCGTCCGCCTGACACGCACTGAGCCCTCGGCGCCCCTCACCCCGCGGTGAGGGGCGCCGCTCTCGTTCGGGGGCATGACGCCCGCGGCGAGCCGCCCCCAGCACGCCCCGCCGCACGCCCGTCCACAGGCTGCCGTGGACGCGGGTCCGCGGTCCGCGATGCGACCTAGCGTCGGCGGCCATGCACCCTCGTTCGCCGGCCGGTCGGCCCCCGCCCCTCCCGCACCGCCGGCGCCCGCTCGCCCTCACCATGCGCATCGTCCTGTGGCGCACGCGGTTCCTCGTTGCCGCTGTCTTCCTCGGCATAGCCGCGGCCTGCGTCGTCGAGGCAGTCCGACCCGCTGACCCGCCGACGTCCGCGGTCGTCGTCGCCGCGCGCCCGATCGACGCCGGAACCGCGCTGACCAGCGCGGACGTCCGGATCGCGCGGATGCCGGAGGCCCTGGCACCCGACGGTGCGCTCACCAACCCGGACGCCGTGCTCGGCGCGTCGGCCGCCGTCCTGATCGCCGCCGGAGCGCCCGTGCTGCCCGGCTTCCTCGCCGACGACGAGGTCCGCGGCCCGCCCGGCACGGTCGTCGCGACGGTGCGGTTCGCCGACCCGGCGGTCGCGGGGCTGCTCTCCCCGGGCGTGCGCGTCGACGTGCTCGCGGCGACCGCCGAGGGTGGTCCGGGCGCCGTCGTGGCGACCCGGGCGCTCGTCCTGCCCGTCGCCCGACAGCCCTCGTCCGAGGGCGCCCTCGGGCTGGGCACGTCGGGCGACACCTCGGTTCCGGTGCTCCTCGCCGTCGCGCCCGCCGAGGCGCCCGCTCTCGCCGGCGCCGCGGCGTCCGCCTTGTTGTCCGCGGTGGTCGTGCCATGATCGACCGACCTCCAGGGCTCCGCCCGACCACCCACCTCGAGGGGCGACGTGACCGACAAGCTCAACGCCGGAGTACGCGGGGCAAGCCGTGGTCTGCACGGAACCGCCAAGGTCTTCCAAGGGTTCAAGGACTTCATCTCGCGCGGGAACGCGATCGAGCTGGCCGTCGGCGTGGTCATCGGCGCCGCGTTCGGCGCCGTCATCAAGTCGATCCAGGACGCCTTCATCAACCCGCTCATCGGCTGGATCTTCGGCGCACCCGACCTGACCCAGCTGTGGGACATCGGCCCGTACACGTGGGGAGACAACCCGGACGCGACGCCGATCAGCGTCGGCACCATCCTGAACGCGGTGCTCGCGTTCGTCCTGACTGCCGCCGCGGTCTACTTCCTTATCGTGGTGCCGCTGAACGCCCTCGCGTCGCGGCGCAAGCGCGGCGAGGAGGCGGAACCGGCAGCCCCGGCCGAGGACGTCCTGCTGCTGCAGGAGATCCGCGACCTGCTCGCCGCCCGCCTCACGCCGGCAGTCGTCAACGACGCCGGCACAGGCGCACCGGACGTCCCGAACCCGCGTACGGACCCGCCCCCCTCGATCCCGCCGGGGCCCGGCGCGCCACGACCACCCGCCTGAGCAGGGCCGCACGACGGCCGCCGCGGCGACGCGCGGCAGCCCGTGCTGTTCGGCGACGCGGTGCAAGAGAGCTCGCTCATCCTGGCCCAGACCGTGCTGGCGCTCGACCAGACGCGCGCGGCGAGCACCTTCGTCGTCGGTCTTGCCGGCCGCAATCCTGTGAGCACAACATCAGACCCGTTCTGGGCATCCAGAGCGGGCCTGATGTTGTTCTCGCGGCTTGTCGTGCACGCAGCCGCGCCGGTTCGCTACTTGATCGCTGCCAGGAAGGCGAGGGTGCGCTCCGTCAGGAGGTCGGTGGCCTCGGCGTCGTACGACGGCAGGCTGCTATCCGCGAAGAGGTGCTCGTCGCCCGGGTAGAGAAACAGCTCCGCGTCCGTGGCCTCCTTGACCAGCGCGCGCGCCGCGTCGATGTCGCCCTCGCCAACGAAGAACGGGTCGTTGTCCATGCCGTGGATCTGCACCGGGACGCCCGCCGGCCAGGGGGTGTCGAACTCGGAGGTGGGCACGCACGAGTGGAAGAACAGTGCGCCCTTGGCACCCGGACGCGTCTGCGCCAGCATCTGGGCGGGCAGCACGCCGAGCGAGAACCCGGCGTAGACGACCCCATCCGGCAGGGAGTCGACCGTGTGCCGGCCGCGCTCCATCACGGTGCCGAACCCGACCTCGTCGGCGTAGCCGATGCCCGACTCCAGGTCGTCGAAGACGTGCCCGTCGTAGAGGTCGGGCACGTGGACCGTGTGGCCGGCCGCCCGGAGCCGGTCGGCGAACTCCTGGACGCCGGACGTGAGCCCCTGCGCGTGGTGGAAGAGCAGTACCTCGGCCATGGGTGGAACTCCTTCGATCGAGCGGCTGAGCGGCTCAGCGATCATCCCGCACGGCACCGACACCCGCGGCCCGACGCCGCAGCTACCAGTGGGGCGGCTTGTCCTGGCTCAGTCTGTCGTCGTTGGAGCCGCCGTCGCGGTCGCCCCACCCGACGTCCGTGTCGTCGAGGCTCCGCGTGGCCACGACGGGGTCCGGGCCAGGCGCCGCCGGCGCGGGGGCTTCCGGCTGTGTGGGGGTTCCGGCGACCGCAGGGTGCGTCGAGAGCAGGTTGGCGTCGTCACCGCCGACGGTTCCGGCCGGCCGCACGACGCGGCGCGAGCGGCGCGCGCCGTCGGGGCTGTCGGTCGAGGTCACACTCGATGATCCCATCCCCTCACCATGGGGAACGAGCCGGGTCGGTACGCCGTCGCCGGTCGCGTCGGGCGACCGGCGGGTCAGCGCAGGCCGCGAGCGATCGCGCTGCGGACGGCCGTGTCGATGCGGTACGAGCGGCGCGTGACGCCGAGCTCGTCCCGGAGCGCCGCAGCCAGCTGCTCGCGCGTGCGCTCCTGCTCGTCCGACTGCAGCCACGCCACCAGCTCGTCCAGCTGGTCGTCGCTGTAGGCGCCGATCGGCAGACCCTTGCGGATGTCGGGGCGCTGCCGCGTCGGTACCGCCAGCGCGAGCTGGAGCGGGCGGCTTGGTGGCCGCGGGTCGTCCCCGGGGGCGGGCGACGGTCCGCTAGCCCCTCGAACGGACCCCGAGGCGGGTGCCTCCTCGCGCGCGGCGGGCTCCGCGGGGGTCGCGGGTGTCGCGGTCGGCTCGGACGCTCGGGGCGCGTCGGACGAGGTAGCGGGAGCAACAGACTCTGCCGGAACGGCCGGCGCAACAGCCGACGTGGCTGAGGTGACGATCGGCGGAACCGCCACCCGGCGGGTCGAGATCCGGACGGGAGCCGTGACGGCAGGAGCGTCGCGCCCCGACGGTCGCACGCCGCTCGGCGCGGACGCCTCGGCGGGGGCGGTCGCCTGCGCGGTGGCGGTGGCGGGCGTGGGGCCAGACGCGGAGGCGGGCGCGGACGAGGCAGCGGTGGACGCCGCGGCGGAGCCAGGCTCGGAGACGGTGGCGGACGAGGCGCCGGACGCGGAGGCCCGTGCGGGCGTCGAGGCGGGCGTGKGCCCAGTAGCGGGCCCGGACGCCGCCGAGGCGGGCGGCGACGCGGATGCAGGCGATGCCGCCGGAGCGGTMGTCGGTGCAGTGGCGGACGAGGACGCGGCAGGCGCCTCGTCGTCGGACTCCACCACCGCGACCGCCGACCACGCGCCCGTCGCGGACGAGGGGGCGGCCGCTGTCGGCAGCTCCTCCGCCTCGTCGACCTCCTCGATGAGCCCGAGGTGCAGCGGCGCGCTTCGCGGGGCGGCGGGCGCAGGCACGCGGGCGTGCACCGCGCGGCGGATGCGGTCGACCTCGGCCTGCGGGTCGATGAACGCGGCGGCGGACCAGACTCGCACGACGCTCCACCCGACGCGCTCGAGGCGGTCGGCGGTGAGGCGGTCGCGCACGCGCACGCTCGGCTCGGCGGTATACGACTCGTCGTCGGTGAGGACGGCGACCAGCATCTCGCCGGGCAGGTCCGGGTGGCCGACGACCAGCGGGATGCGGTCGCCGCCGGGGATGCCGTGGTCGGCCTCGACCAGCAGCCCGTGCTTCCAGAGCCGCTCGGCGAGGTCGAGCAGGAGGCGGTCGGGCTCGGTGGCGGCGGCGAGCGCCTCGTCGGCGGCGGCGGTGGCGGCGGAGAGCGACCGCAGGAGCGGGTCGGCGGGCTCGGGCCGGACCAGGTCGGTGACGTCCTGCCCGGCGCCGCGGCGGGCGGCGAACGCGAGCAGGTCGGCCAGCAGCCGGGGGCCGGGGCCGCGCAGCCGCTCGGCGTCGAGGTCGTCGGCCCCGAAGCAGGCCACGACCGTGAGGCGGTGCCGGGTCGAGCCGAGGGCGTCGAGCAGCAGCGCGTCGCCGCCCGGCGCAGAGACCGGTCCGAAGGTGTGCAGCACCCGGCGGTGCGGGGTCCRGCMGAGGCCGAGCGACAGGATGATGGCCTCGCGGCGCAGCCCGGCGACGTTCGGCAGGTCGGTGACGACGAACGGGTCGACGCGGCCGGAGTCGAAGAACGCGGCGAGCGCAGGGTTGCCGCGCACCTCGGTCAGCACGGACTCGCGGACCGCCTCGGCGTGGGTCGCGGTCGCGGTGATCACGGCGAGCGACTCGTCGGGACGCAGGAGCGCGTGGGTGACCACCAGCTCGACGACGTGCTCGACCTCCTCGCGCGTCGAGTCGACGGACCCGGACTCGGGGTGGGGCATGCCGGTGCCGTCGACGAGGTCCAGCGCAACGAGCGGGAGGTGCTGCGGCAGGGGCGTCGGGCGCAGCACGCCGGCGTAGCCGTGAGCGGCGAGGAAAGCGGTCAGGTACGGGTCACGCCGCGAGGAGTCGGCGCGCAGGGCGACCGAGGGCAGGACGTCGGCGAGCTCGCGGACCGCGGTGCCGGATGCGCAGCGCGCATCGCCGACGACGACCACCTGGCGCCCGCGGGCGACCGCGGCGAGCGCGACCTCGATGGGCAGGTGGGCGGCGGAGTCGATCACCACCAGGTCGACCGTGCGCGTGGGCGGCAGCACCTGCGGCACGAGCATCGGGCTGGCGGCGATGACGGGCCGCAGGCGGCGCGCGACGTCCGGGTGCCGCACAACGGTGTCGCGCAGCGAGGTCAGCCGCTCCTCGATGAGGTCGGCGAACAGCGCCTCTGCCTGCTCGCGGTGCTGGCGCAGCGCGTGCGAGACGTGGCCGACGACGGCGCCGAGCACCGGTCCGGACAGGCTCTTCACGTGCGCGCGGTCGAGCGTCGCGTACTGCGCCGAGAGCGCACCGAGCGCGCTGCCGTCGTAACCGGCGAGGGCGGGGTCCTCCCCGAGGATCTGCTCGATGACGGTGCTCCACCAGGCCAGGTCCAGCTCGGCCGGGGCGAGCGCCGGCTCGACCCGGCGCATGGCCAGGTCGTCGACGAGCGCGCCGAGACCCGCGGACCGCAGGCGGTGCACGATCCCCGTGCGGTCGGGCAGGTCCACCAGCGCGTCGGTGTCCGACCGCAGCCGGGCCAGGCGCTCGGTCAGCGCGGCGAACGGCAGGCTCGACAGGCCGGCGCCGCCGGGGGTCGTGGCGAGCACCTCGTCGAGGGCGTCGAGGTCGGCGCGCACGGCGGCGAACTCGTCCTCGATGTGCTCGAGCCCGTCGGGCAGCCGCGGCCACCCGCCGGACGGGCAGTGCGCCTGCCAGGTCTCCCGCTGCGCCTGGACCTCGAGCAGCGCCGCGTGCAGGTCGGCCACAGGGCGGCCGGGGCGCACCATGTCCTTCGACTGCTTGCGCAGCCGGCGCCGCAGCCAGTAGCCCATGTCCAGCCCGCGCTCCGCGCGCCACTCCTTGGTCGCCGTGGCGGCGACGAGGTCGGCGGCGGTGCGCTCGAAGACGATCGGCGAGAACACGTCGAGCGCCGCCCGCACGCCGTCGAGCATGGTCAGCTGCTCGGCCCACGCGACGACGCTCGTCGCCTGCGTCAGCCCGGTCTCGGTGGCAACCTGCGAGGTGCGCTCGACCAGCGCCGGCAGCGTCTGGTCGAGCAGGCGCGCGAGACGGCGCACCACGTTGTCGGCGTCGGCACGCGTGCGCAGGTCCGCGCCGTACCAGGGCGTGTCGACCGGCCGGATACGGAAGGCACCCAGCTCCCCGGCGCGGAACAGGTCGGCGGTCAGGTCGGCCCGCCGCGGCGCGTCGAGCACGCGCGCGACGTCCGGGGTGAGCCGCACGGTCGTCTTCGGGGCGGGCCGTGCGGCGGTCAGGCGCGCCAGCTGCTGCAGGGCGTCGTACGCGGAGACTCCCCAGGGCGCGCGCTCGGCGTGCAGCGCGTCGACGTAGGACCGCAGGCGCTCCCGGGTGGCGACGAGCTCGCCGCGGAGGGCGACGACGCCGTGCGCGTCCACCGCGGGCGCCTCGAGCGTCATGCCGCCGAGCAGCCGCCGGGAGATCGCCGACCGCCAGCCGGCGTCGGGGGCGACGTCGAGCAGCAGGTCACCCAGACCCAGCGCGCTGAGCCGGTCCGCGAGCGCGGTGGCCGCGCGGCGGTGGCCGGGCACGTAGAGGACCGTGCGGCCGGTCGCGGCGGCGTCCGCGACGACGGCGGCGAGCGTGCCGGTCACGTCGGCTCCGGCCGGGGCGTCGACGAACAGGTGCGTGCCGGAGGCCACCATGTCGAGGACGTGCTGCTGCGTGGGGTCGAGATCGCCGACGCCACGCTCGTTCCCGGGGTCGCGGTCGCCACGGACCGGCGCGGGCAGCGTGCGACGCAGCCGCGCGCGGGACTCGTCGACCCCCGCCAGCGCCGCGACCACCTCGTGCCGCTCGAGCGTGCCCGAGAGGTTGTCGAGGTCGTCCACCAGGATCTGGCCGGGGTGCACGAAGGTGCCGACGACGACCCGCTCGCTCATCGAGAAGTCGTCGAGCACGGCCTCTCCCAGCGACGCCAGTCGTTGCAGCGCGCCGCGCGGGTCGAAGCCGTTGGACGTGAACGTGCCGCGGGCGACGGCGCCGGGGTCGAGGAGCGCGCCCCGCGACCGCAGGGCCCGCGCGAGCACGGGGTTGACCTCGAGCGAAGGCTCGAGAGCGAGCTCGTAGTCGCTCTCGCCCGAACCGCGGGCGCGCAGCGTCACGGGCCGCAGCAGGACGGGGGCCCGGACTGTCCGCGGTGCCGCGTCGGCCTGCTGCTCGCCCTCCGGCGTGCGCTGGCGCGTGACGGAGGCGAGGGCGGCGACGTCGTCGCTGGCGACGTCGGGCGTGGTGCGCTCGGTCCAGGTGGCGACGCCGATGGCGAGCGACGTGGGTGCGATGCCGTACCGCTGCGCGTAGACGGCTGCGCGGGCGCTGACGGCCCGAGCTCGCCGGCGCGCGCTCGACAGGGCCGACCCCTCGCGGATCAGGTTGGACAGGCGGGTCTCGCGGCCGGCGAACAGCTGCGAGATCCCCGACGGGTGCGCGGCGGACAGGTCGAGCGCGGCCTCGCCGAGCAGCTCGACGTCGACCAGCGTGGACCCACCTGCGGCCTCGACCAGGGCCGCACGCCAGGTGGCGACGGCGCCCTCGAGCACCTCGGCACTGGTCGGGGGCTCGACGAGCACCGGGCGGTCGGAGGGGTCTGCGCCGGTCTCAGGAGCCTGGTCGGGCCCCGGGCCGGTGGTGCGCACGGGGACGGTCACCCTGGGAACGCTAACCGCGCAGCCGCGTGATCCTGGGCATGGCGCGCCGTGAGCGCGAGGTCGAAAGACACAGAGAGCGGGGCGGGTCAGGGGACCCGTCCCGCTCTCCGGACGTGAAGACGGTGCGCACCGCGCAGGGGGCAGGCGATACGCACCGTCAGGACGAGTGTGCGACACGAATGTGGTGCTGGTCAAACGTCCAAGCCGCTCGTCCGGGTGAATCCTGCGCACCTGGTCAACGTCTATATCTGCGTGACAAAAATCGTGGTTCTCGTGACCGATCAGCGGCTCCGGGAGGGTGCTGAACGGGTGCGACGGTCGGCGCCGGCTGCAGGCCAGCAGACGAGCGGGGCGTGTCGCGCCGGGCATAGGCGGACCGCTCACCGCCGACCATCCGGCCCAGCGCCGCCGCACCGCGAGGGGCGGGTGCGGCGACGCGTGCTCCCGAGTCAGTGGATCTTGCAGCACGGCTCGGCGAGCACCACTGAACCAGCGGAGGACGCGGTGGCTCCGGCGAACCCGGTGAGGGCGGCGAGAACCAGGACGACGGCGATGCTGAGCTTCTTCATGAGGCGGACCTCTCCCACAGATGCACCGGACTTTCCGGTACATCTGCGATGGTCCCTAGCCCATGTCGTGGGCGCAATGACGCGCACGACACGGGGGTAGACATCCCCCGGCGGTCACCGTCGCGGTGGCAGCGGCACCGATCCCCGGATCCCCGCCGCCGCGAGCGCCCGGCCGTAGGCCTCCACGACGCGCTCGTCGGCGTCGCCGGCCACCCGCAGGCGGTCGCCGATGCGCCGCCACAACGTCGCCGCCGACCGACCGGACGCGATCATGTCCAGCAGCTCGGCCGCGGACCGGTACTCCTTGACCGCCTCTGTGCGCGCACTCTGGGCGAGGAGGGCGTCGCCGAGCGCCTCGTGCGCCGCCGCCGCGTCGCGCCGCACGCCGTCGCGCAGCAGCTCGACGGCCCGCACGGCGTGCCGCTGGGCCCGGTCGGCCTCGTCGAGCAGCAGCCACGCCCGGGACCGGACGGACTCCACGCGGGCCAGCTCGACCTGCGACTCTCCGATCTCCAGCGCGGTCTGCGCGGCGTCCAGCTCGGCGAGCGCCTCCCGCGGCCGGGGCGGGTCGACGGACACGAGCAGGAGCGCCCGGTCCAGTCGGAGACGCGGCAGGTCTCGGTCGGTCTCGTCCGCGCCCGCCAGCGCCATCGCCGCCTCGAGGTGGTCGAGCGCGGCGTCGGGATCGGCGAGGGCGTCGTCGACGAACGCGAGGTTCCAGTGCACCGACGAGAGCGCGCGTGCCGAGCCGTGCTCCCGGGTGTGCTCGAGCAGCTGCTTGCCACGGAAGCGCGCGTACGTGGAGTYGCCCCGCGCGACGTACGCCCAGATGATCGTCGACTCGAGCCGGACTACCTCGTCGGCCCCCGCGACCGAGGCGGGCAGCTTCGCCCGCAGGTCCTCCCCGCGGGCGACGGCGCGCTGCAGGTCTCCGAGCTCGGTCAGGGCCATGACGATCCGCATCGCCGCATAGGCCGCCTGCGGGTACCGGCGCCCGTCGACGAGCCGGACGCAGACTCCCTCGAGCACCTCGACCGACCCCTCGAGGTCGCCGGCCAGGTCGAGCGCCTCCGCGAGCGCGAGGCCCACGCGCGTCGCGGCGTCCACGTCGAGCCCCGAGACGTCCGCAGCGGCCAGCACCTCGGCCGCGGCCTTCGGCGACCCCATGCGGGACAGCCGGCGGGCCTCGACGATCGCCGACTCCGCGGAGCGGTACTGCGGCGCACCCTCACCGTCGACCAGGTACACGATCGGGACGTCGAGCGCGGCGGCGACCCGGGCGAGGGCGTCGGCGCCGAGCGAGCGCGTCCCCCGCTCGACGTGGGAGACGTACGTGGGGTGCACGCCGGCGAGGTTGGCGAGCTCGCCTTGGCTCAGCCCGGCCTTCTCCCGTGCGTCGCGGACGCGGCGGCTCAGCGGTTGCACGGTCTCACGATAGGTACCCGTGGCGCGCACCGGAAGGACAGGGTCGACAACCGATCAATATTCTTGTCTAGACAAATGGATCAATCGGTTGGAGACTGGATCCGCCGGCGGGGCGCGACCACCGCCCCGGGACGGCCAGGAGGAGAGGAGTGACCGATGGGCATCCTCAAGCTGGGCATGAACGTCTCCCTCGACGGGTTCGTCGCCACGCTGGACGGCGGCCTCGACTGGATGTTCCCGAACTTCAGCCCGGAGCTCATGGCGGACACCGAGGTCCTGCTCGGCGCGTTCGACACGATCCTCATGGGTCGCGTGAACTACGAGGGCCAGGCGCAGACGTGGCCGACGGCGCAGGGGCCGCTCGCGGACATCATGAACGGGGTCGAGAAGGTGGTGTTCTCCACCACCCTGGAGTCCGCCGACTGGCAGAACACCCGCGTCTCGACCGACCCCCCGGAGGTCGAGATCGCCCGGCTCACGGCCGGCGATCGCACGGTCGGCGCCTCCGGCGGCGCGACGTTCGCGCGCTACCTGACGTCGCACGACCTCGTCGACGAGTACCGGCTGACCATCCACCCCGTGGTCCTGGGCAGCGGGCTGCCGATCTTCGCGGACCGACGGGCGCTGGACCGGGTCGCGTCGACGGAGTACCCGAACGGCGTCGTCGTGAGCACCTTCCGTCCGAGGCGGGGCTGACATGCTCGACGTCGCCGTCATCGAGGACGCGGCCGCCGCGGAGGCGTCCCTCGACCCCATGCGCACCCGCCTGCTCGCCGAGCTGGCCGAGCCCAGCTCCGCGACGGCCCTCGGGCACCGGCTCGGGCTGCCGCGCCAGAAGGTCAACTACCACCTGCGCACCCTCGAGCAGCACGGGCTCATCGAGCTGGCCGAGGAGCGGCGCAAGGGCAACGTCGTCGAGCGCGTGATGCGCGCGACCGCCCTGTCCTACGTGATCTCCCCCGCGGCCCTCGCCGCGCTGCGGCCCGAGCCGCGGCGGTCCCCCGACCGGCTCTCCGCCGCGTGGCTGCTGTCGCTGGCCGGGCGACTGGTGGAGGACGTCGGCGCGCTGATCACGGGTGCCGCGCGCGAGAACCGCGCGCTGGCCACGTTCGCGCTGGACGGCGAGGTCCGGTTCGCCTCGGCCGCCGACCGGGCCGCGTTCGCCGAGGAGCTGAGCAGCGCCGCGCTCGCCCTCATCTCCAAGTACCACCACGAGGACGCCCCCGCCGGCCGGGCCTTCCGGCTGGTGGTCGCCGTCCATCCCAGCACCACGTCACGCATCGACAGAGAGAGGGAATGACCATGCCGCACGCATACGAGAACCCCGAGGAGCTCGAGTTCCAGCTGAGCCCCGAGGCGGTCTGGGAGGCCATCGCGACCGGCCCCGGGATCAGCTCCTGGTTCATGGGGGCCACCGAGGTGTCCCCTCAGGACGGCGTCATCACCACCCGGATGGGTGGCTGGTCGCAGGAGTCGGCGATCGTCGCCTACGAGCCCGGCACGCACTTCGCCTTCAAGGGCGTCGAGGACACCGACGGCCGGTTCTTCGCGATGGAGTTCCTTCTCGAGGCCCGCGCGGGCGGCTCGACCGTGCTGCGCGTCGTGTCGAGCGGGTTCCTGCCCGCCGACGACTGGGAGGACGAGTACGAGGCCATGGTCAGCGGCGGCGCGATGTACCTGCACACGCTCTCCGAGTACCTCCACCACTTCGCCGGCCGGCCCGGCATCGCGGTGACACCGTCGGCCGCCCCAGGCGACGCGGACCGGAGCTGGGCCGCGATGACAGCCGACCTCGGGCTCGGCGACGACATCAAGGTCGGCGACGCGGTCACGCTCACCCCGACCGGCCTCGACCCGATCGAGGGCGTCGTCGACTGGGCCGCACCCGACGTCGTCGGCGTGCGCGGCACCGACGGTCTCTACCGGTTCTTCCGCGGCTTCTACGCCCCCGGCGTGGGCCACCACCTGTTCAGCACCACCGACGAGACGAGCGCGACGGCTGCCTGGCAGGGCTGGCTCGACGCGGTCGCAGCATAGGGAGGCAGCACCATGACCATCGACGACTACATCGCGGGGCTGCCCGCCGACCAGGTCGCGATCGCGACCACCCTGCGCGCACGTCTCGACGCCGGTCTGCCCGGCGCGGAGGGCCGCGTCTGGCACGGCCACCCGGTCTGGATGCGCGGCGACGACCCCGTCGCGGGGTTCAAGGCGTTCCCGCGCTGGGTCACCCTGCTCTTGTGGCACGGCACCGAGGTGACCGCTTCCACGGACGCGCTCACCGCGTCCGGCGACGGGTCGCGGTGGAGCCTGAAGATCGCGTCGCCGGCCGACCTCGACGAGGCCGCGGTCGACGGGTGGATCGGTCAGCTGGCGGGCTGATCGGCGGCGTCGTCGTCGAGCCACTGCCAGGTGGCCAGGATCCCGTCGGCCGCCTCGACGGCGCGCGCGTGCCAGGAGTACGACAGGACGCCGACGACGAACGCCCACCCGCCGTGGTCGACGTGGGTGTCGGTCAGGGTCGCCGCCCCGCCGAACGTGCAGGTGGTCCGCCACCCCACGCCGAGCGCGGAGTCGACCCGGTCGACGGGGCCGATGGGCGCCTGCGGCGCGACGTAGTGCTCCCGGACCAGGTGGACGCGTTCGGCGGCGGGCCGCAGCTCGTGCTCGCCGGTGCGCTGCCCGACCCGGCCCAGGCAGACGACGAGCAGATGGGTCCGCTCGGCGAGCACGACGCGGACGTCCTGCCGCGAGCCGTCGGGCCCGAGCTCGGAGTACGCGACGTTCGGTCCGGGCCCCTGGAAGGACTCCCCCGGCCGACCGTCGCCCAGCGGTGCGACGACCACGCGGTGCGTCCGGACGTACGGATCAGCGGGCGGCGGTGGCGCGGAGGTGAACAGCGAGACCGACCGGGCGCCCTTGCGCAGCTGGTCGGCGCTCTCCGGGTAGGCCTTGGCCACCTTGCGGATCATCCGCTCCCGCCACCAGACGAACCGGAGGTACCAGAGCGCCAGGATCACCGCCGCCCAGATGCCGAGCGTGACCAGCAGGTCGAGCACCGGGCGCACCGGGTCGGTGAGCACCGTGCCCGGCGGGAGGTCCAGCAGCAGGTCGGCGATCACCCTGGGGCCATCGGCACGTTCGACGACCCGGTTGACCTCCGCGGGCCGGCGGCGACGTCACGCCGCCGCCGGCCCCGAGGTCAGTGCGCGAGCACCGGCGCCTCGTCGTGCGCCACGGGTGCGGCGAGGGCGGCACGCGCCGCCCGGTCCGCGCGGGTGCGGAACAGCGCCCCGGTGACGATCGCCCCGAGCAGGAAGATGCCGGCGGCCCACGTGTAGGCGACCGAGAAGCTGTGCAGCGCCGCGTCGGCGAGCACCTGAGGCGTGGCCGGGACGTGGTCCGCGACGTACGCCGTGGCGGCCGTCGCGGCGAGCGTGTTGAGCACCGCGGTTCCGATGGCCCCGCCGACCTGCTGGCTGGTGGAGACCATCGCCGAGGCGGCGCCGGCCTGCCGCGGCGGGATGCCGAGGGTGGCGATCTGGAACGACGCGGGCATGATCGAACCCATCGCGATGCCCATCCCGATGAGGCCGACGAGCACCGGCCCGTACCCGCTGTCGAGGCCGAGGGTGGTGAACCAGAGCATCGCGCCCGCCCCGATCGTCATGCCCATCGGGACCAGGATCTTCGGGCCGAACCGCGGGACCAGGATGTTCGACTGGATCTGCGCGGTGATGACGATGAAGACGACCATCGGCAGGAACGCGGTGCCGGTCTGCATCGGGGAATACCCCAGCGTGAGCTGCAGGTAGTAGGTGAGGAACAGGAAGACCCCGAACATCCCGGTGCCGGCCACGAGGATCGCGGAGAAGCCGGCGCCGCGGTCGCGGTCCTGGACGATCGACAGCGGCAGCAGCGGGTGCTCCGCGGTGCGCTGCCGCAGGACGAAGCCGACGAGCAGCACGAGGCTGGCCAGCAGCGACCCCCACACGGCCGGCGCGTCCCAGCCCTGAGGCTGTGCCTGCGAGAAGCCGAACACCAGCGCGAACAGGCCGGTCGAGGCGAGGATCACGCCGGGCACGTCGATCCGGGTGTCGTGCTTGGTGTCGGTGCGCGAGAGCAGCACGGTGCCGGCGACGAACGCGATCGCGGCGATGAACACGTTGACGTAGAGGTTCCAGCGCCAGTTGAAGTTCTCGGTGAGGTAGCCGCCGAGCAGCAGGCCGATGGCCCCGCCCATGCCGGCGATGGCCCCGAAGACGCCGAACGCGCGGGCGCGCTCCTTGGCGATCGTGAACGTCGTGGTCAGCACCGAGAGGGCAGCCGGTGCGAGGACGGCGGCGAAGGCACCCTGCAAGGCGCGAGCGCCGACGAGGAGCTCGAAGCTCTGCGCCGCACCGCCGAGGGCGGAAGCGACGGCGAAGCCGACGAGGCCGATGAGGAACATGCGGCGGCGGCCGAACATGTCGGAGAGGCGGCCGCCGAGCAGCAGCAGGCTGCCGAAGGCGAGGGCGTAGGCGGTGACCACCCACTGGCGGTCGTTGTCGCTGAACCCGAGGTCCGCCTGGGCGGAGGGCAGCGCGATGTTCACGATGGTCGCGTCGAGCACGACCATCAGCTGGGCGAGGGCGACCGTCGCGAGGACGAACCAGCGGTGCCGGCTGTCCGTTGCGGTCTGGAGGGGTGACGACATGGGGATGCTCCTGGGACGTCGTGGTCGGTGGAACGACAGTAATACGGAACTTGCCAGTTCCGGAACCCCCCAGTATCGATTTGTGCAGCTAGAGTGTGTCCCACGACGAAAGGGCGACGAATGAGCGTGGACGACCTGACCGGGACGACGACGCCCCGGAAAGCCGGCCGCCGCCGCGACGAGTCCAAGGACGACGCGATCCTCCTGGCCACGCGCGAGCTGCTGGCCGAGCGCGGCTTCGACGGCATGACCATGGACGCCGTCGCCGACCGCGCGGGCGCGGGCAAGGCCACCGTCTACCGCCGCTGGCCGTCCAAGGTCCAGCTCACCGTCGACGCGGTCGTCTGCATGCGCGGCGTCGCCCCGACCGTCGACCAGGTCCCCGACACCGGCTCGCTGCGCTCGGACCTGCTCGCCGTCCGCTTCGGCAGGCCGCGCACGGACGACTCCGAGCTGATGTCGGGGCTGATGTCCGCGGTCAAGGAGAACCCCGAGGTCGCCGCGGTCTTCCACGAGCAGTTCGTGCGCTCCCGCGTCAGCCTGATGCGCGGCCTGCTCGAGCGCGCCCAGGCCCGCGGCGAGCTGCGCCCGGACATCGACCTCGACATGGTCGCCGCGGTCGCGCCGGCCATGATCGCCTACCGCAAGATGGTCGCCGGGCAGCGCGTCGACGACGAGTTCGTGGTGCAGATGATCGACACCGTGATCCTGCCCCTGGCCACCGGCCGCTCCTGAGCCTCAGGTGCTGGCGAACGCCAGCGCGGGGTCGGTGGTGACCACCTGGCGCACGCTCGCGGCCGCCGCGACGACGCCGATCACGACCGCGACCCCGAGGGCCGCGGCGCACTGCCCGACGGTCACGCCGACCGGCAGAGGGAACAGCGGGACCAGCACCACGGCGGCGACGACGGCGATCCCGGCCGCGGCGACCGCGAGCAGGACCCCCTCCAGCGCGACCCCGCCGACCAGCCGCCACGTCGGCACGCCGATGGACTTCAGCACCGCGACGTCGCGTCGCCGATCGAGGCCCGAGACGTAGCAGACGAACCCCACGATCCCCGCCGCCACCACCCACAGCAGCGCCGACAGGAGCGCGAGCGTGCGGGTCGCGACCTCCAGCGGCCGGCGCATGTCGTCGGAGACCTGCGCCGCGGTCATCGTCGTGAAACCGTCTGGCACGGACGCGGGCGTCCCCTCGACGACGAACGCGCCCGCGAGGTCGCGGCCGTCGAACGCGACCTGCTGGCCCTCGTCGAGCGTGACGACGACGGCCGGCGTCCCCCCGTTGTAGGTGAGCCCGCGCAGCACGCCGACGACCTCGAGCTCGCGACCGGCGAGCGTGAGCCGCTCCCCGAGGTGGGCGCCGAGGGTCTCGTCGACGGCCACCTCGCCCGGCCCGCGCGGCGCGGACCCGAGGACCGGGTCCGGGGAGACGACGCCGCCCGGCCGGTACGCGATGACGTTGACGTCGCTCGGTGCACCGTCCCGCACGACCACGTGGCGGAAGATCGCGACCGGGGTCCCGCCGACCGGGGCCGGGTCGGCGGGTACCGGGGAGTTGGTGGTGAACGGACCCGCCACGCCGGTCGGCACCACCCACGTCGTTCCGCCGAAGAACGCGACCGTCCTGGTGGTCTCGGCCAGGAACGCGTCGTGCACCGCGCCGAGCAGGAGGGTCATGGCCAGCACCGACGCGGTCGCGAGCACGCCGAGGACGACGCGGCGAGCACGCCACCGCAGGTCGCGCAGGGTCAGCCAGATCACGGGTCGACGCTCGCCGGGACCACGACCGGCTGCCGGCCGCTCCACCGCACACCGTGGGCGACCGGGACCGCGACGAGGATCACCGCGAGGCCCGCGATGGCCGGTACCCGCATCGGGTAGAGCCCGATCGCGCCGCCCAGCCACACCGCCCAGCCGACGGACGAGATGCCGAGGGCGGCCCCACGCTGCGCGGGGTAGTGCACGCGGCTGACCATGAGCACACCGAGCACCACGAGAGCCAGCGCCGCGGCCCACGGCGTCGGCGAGAGGAAGCCGAACACGATCGCGCACGTGGCAGCCAGGGGTGACGGCAGTCCGGTGAACCCGGGCTGGTCGTGGCGCACCGCGCTGAAGTCGGCGAGCCGCAGCAGCGCGCCGGCGACGTACACGAGCGCGCCGACGACGAGCAGGCCGTTCTCGAGCGGCGTCGCGCCGGACGACGCGAGCACCGCGAGCGCGACCGCGGGTGCGACGCCGAAGGTCACGCCGTCGGCCAGGTTGTCCAGCGGGGCACCGAGCGGCGATCCGCCCCATCGGCGCGCGACGGGCCCGTCCGCGGTGTCGAGGACCGTCCCGCACAGCAGCAGCACGGCGACCAGCCGCAGCAGGCCGACCGGGTCGGCCTCGACCGTGGTCACCAGCAGGATCACCGCCGCCCCGCACAGCGCGTTGGCGAGCGTGAGCAGGTCGGCGACCCGCGGGCGCGTGATGCCGACCATGTCAGGCCACCGCCAGGGTCGTGCGGCCGGCGCGCACCCGGTCGCCGACCGCGACGACGGGCCGCACCCCCGCCGGCAGCAGGACGTCGACGCGGGAGCCGAAGCGGATCAGCCCGACGCGCTCGCCGACCGCGAGCGCGTCGCCCACGCCGGCGTACGGGACGATCCGCCGGGCCAGCACGCCGGCCAGCTGGGTGAGCACCACGGGACCGTGCGGCGAGTCCAGGTCCCAGTGCACGCGCTCGTTCCCGCGGGCGGCGGGCCGGAACGCGGGCACGTGCCCGCCGTCGACGCGGACCCGCACCCGCACCGTCGCCGCGCACGGGCTGCGGGTCACGTGCACGTCGCGCAGGTCGAGGTAGGTGGAGACGAGCCAGCGCTCGCCGTGGCGCTCGACCAGCGTCACGCGGCCGTCGGCGGCGCAGACGAAGGCGGCGTCGGCGGGACGCCGATCGGGGTCCCGGAAGAACCAGGTGCAGGCGGCGGCGACCAGCACGGCCGGCACGCGGAGGAATGGTCGCCGCGGCAGGAGGACCGCGACCCACACCAGTGCGAGCCACGGCGGGGTGCCACGGGCGAGGCCGGCTGTCACCGTACGACCACCGGGTCGCCGAGGTGGACGACGACGTCGGCGAGGTCGCTGACGCGGTCGTCGTGGGTCGCGACGACGACGAGGCGCCCCGACCGGGCGAGGTCGCGCAGGAGGTCGAGGACGGTGTGCACGTGGTCGCCGTCGAGGTGGGCGGTGGGCTCGTCGGCGAGGAGCAGAGGCGGGTCCTGGACCAGGGCCCGGGCGAACGCGACCCGCTGCTGCTCGCCGCCCGACAGGGTGCCGGGTCGGTGGCCCGCTCGGTGGGACAGCCCGAGGGTGTCGAGCAGCGCCAGCGCACGCGCACGCGCCGCGCGGCGGGAGGTGCCGGTGAGGACCAGCGGCGCCATCACGTTCTCCGCGGCCGTCAGGCTGGGCAGGAGGTTGAAGGCCTGGAACACGAGGCCGACCGTGCGCTGCCGGTACACGAGGCCGGTCGCGGGTGCTCCGCGGAACGTCACGGTGCCGGACGCGGGCGTGAGCAGGCCGGCGAGCACCGAGAGCACGGTCGTCTTGCCGCTGCCGCTGGGCCCGCGCAGCGCGAGCAGCTGGCCGTCGCGGGCCACCAGGTCGACGCGCGGGAACGGCCGGACGACCCCGCCGCCAGACTGGTAAGTCACGCTCACGTTCTCGACGACCAGGTCGGCGCCGGTGCCCACCTCGCCATGATGCCGCCCGAGTGGGTCGTTCGGAAACGTTTCGTCCGCATTTGACCCGATCCTCGCGCGCATGTGCGACCGTGGCCGGATGCTGGAGCGCCTGCCTGCCGCCGTCCGACGGTGGCTGCTCGGGCTCGCCCTGCGCGCGCGACCCGGCGGCTCGAGCGACCCGTCGGCGCTGCTCGCCCAGCTCCCCGAGTCGACCCTCGCGCCCCTGCGTCGCGAGGGCGTCGCCCCGAGCGCGGCCATGGCTGCCCTGCGGGACCGTGAGCCGGTCAGCGCGCTCCGGCTGCCGTTCGGCCTGCGCGGCTGGCTCGTCGCGGGGTACGACGAGGCCCGCGCGGTGCTCGCGGACACCGCGTCGTTCAGCAACGACTACGCGCACGTGGTCGGAGCCGTCGGCGCGGCCCCGGAGCGCGACCCGGGCGGCCTCGGGATGGCCGACGCCCCCGACCACACCCGCTTGCGTCGGCTGCTCATGCCGGAGTTCACCAGCCACCGCCTCGCACGCCTGACCGGTCGCATCGACGCGATCGTCGACGAGCAGCTCGACGCGATGGCCGCCGCGGCCGACGCCGACGGCGTGGTCGACCTGGCCCGCCACCTCGCGTGGCCAGTTCCCACCCGCGTCATCACCGAGCTGCTGGGCGTCGACCCCGCCGAGCACACCGCGCTCGCCGCCCTCAGCGCCGCCCGGTTCGACGCCACGGCCGGCGCCGGCGGGGCGCTCGCGGCGGTGTCGGTCTCCGTCGAGGCGCTGGTCCCGGTGGTCCAGCGCCAGCGTGAGAACCCGGGCGACGGCCTGCTCGGCCGGCTCGTCGTCGACCACGGGGACGAGCTCACCGACCGCGAGCTGGCGGGCCTCACCGACGGGCTGCTCACCGGCGGGCTCGAGACGTCGGCCGCGATGCTCGCGCTCGGGACCGTCGTGCTGCTCCGCTCCCCCGGCGCCCTCGCGGAGGTCGGGGCGTCGCCCGAGCGTTGTGCGGCCACCGTGGACGAGCTCCTGCGCTACCTCACGGTGGTCCAGGTGGCGTTCCCCCGGTTCGCCCGGGCGGACGTGACCGTCGGCGGCCGCCGCATCCGCGCCGGGGACGTCGTGCTCGTCTCCCTGTCGCTGGCCAACCGCGACCCACGGATCGCCGGGCAGTCCTCGCCCGTGGACGACCTGGACCCGCGGCGCGCGATGCCCGCGCACCTGGCGTTCGGCTACGGCGTGCACCGGTGCGTCGGCGCCGAGCTCGCCCGCCTGGAGCTGCGGTCGGCCTACAGCCGCCTCGCGCGGCGTTTCCCCGACCTCACGCTCGCCGTCCCCGAGAGCGAGCTCGAGTACCGGCCGCTCTCGCTGGTCTTCGGGGTCGAGAGCGTGCCGGTGCGGCTCGCGCCCGTCGCTCCCTGACGCCCGTCACGTCAGCCAGACGGCCCGCCACGGCTCCAGCCACAGGTTGTCGTCGTCGCCCGGACGCACGTCCGTGCCGGTCAGCGCGTCGTGGGTCACGCCGAGCTCGCGCAGCCGCCACCCCGGCACCGGTCGCCAGTCGGGGGTCACGTTGTAGGCGGCGAGCAACGGTCCGAGCGGGTGCCGGCGGACCACCGTGAGCACCCCCGGGTCGTCCGGACCGAGCACCTCGCTCGCGACGGAGGCGTGCAGGTGCGGGAGCGACGCCCGGCTCCGCGCGAGGTGCCGCAGCCCCTCGAACACCCGCGCCTCGACCGTGCCGACGTCCMGCCGCCGCGCCGCGACGGCCGGGTCGAGCCGGGGCCGGTGGGCCCACCGGTTGTCGTCGCCGTGCCCGGGCTCGTCGGCCCACCCCGGGTCGTTCGGCAGGGCCAGCTCGTCGCCGGACCAGAGCACGGGCACGCCGCCCCAGCCCAGGACGACGGCGTGCGCCAGCAGCAGCCGGGCGACGGCCGCGTCGACCCACGCGGGGTCGTCGGCCGCGCGCGCCGCCGCCAGCCCGACCAGGCTCGCGGTCGTCCCGCTGATCCGTCGGTCTCCCGTGGCGGCGTTCTCCTGGAACACCAGGCCGCGGGCGTCGGAACCCGGGAACACCCCCGCGTACCAGTCGGACAGGAAGTGGCGGTGCCGGTACCCGTCCAGCCCGACCGCGGCGGCGTCCTCGTCGGCGATCGCCCAGCCGATGTCGTCGTGGCAGCGCACGTACGTCACCCACGCGGTGGTCGACGGGATGGGCGGGAGAGCGCGCAGCGCGTGGCTGGCCAGCGTCGCGTCCTTGGCCGCGAGCATCGACCACACCTGCACCATGAGGCTGTTGTGGTACGCAAGGTCGCTCACCTTGCCGTGGTGCCGGCCCGCGCCCAGGTACTGCACCAGGTCCGCCGGCCCCACGATCGCCTCCGCCTTGAACACCACCGCGGGGCAGGCGATCCGGGCGACCGCGCGCATGGCCTGCGTGATCGCGTGCACCTCGGGCTCGTTCTGGCACGACGTGCCCATCCGCTTCCACAGGAACGCGATCGCGTCGAGCCGGACCACCTCGACGCCCTGGTTGGCCAGGTGCAGCACGACGTCCATGAGCTCGGCGAACACCTGCGGGTTCGACCAGTCCAGGTCCCACTGCCACGAGTGGAACGTGGTCCACACCCAGCCGTCGAGGTCGTCGTCCCAGGTGAAGCTGCCCGGCGCGAAGTCCGGGAACACCTCGGCGAGCGTCCGCTCGTACGCGTCGGGCAGCGTGCGGGTGGGATAGACGTGGAAGTAGTCCCGGTAGCGCTGCTCGCCGGCGCGCGCCCGGCCGGCCCACTCGTGCTCGCGCGCGACGTGGTTGAGCACGAGGTCGAGCACGAGGCTGATGCCCGCCTGCCGCAGCTCGGCGGCCAGCGCGCGCAGGTCGGCCATGCTGCCCAGGTCGGCGCGGACCGTGCGGTAGTCGGCCACCGCGTAGCCGCCGTCGTTGTCGCCCTCGCGCGGCTGCAGCAGCGGCATGAGGTGCAGGTACGTCACGCCGAGCTCGCGCAGGTAGTCGACCGACCCCCGCACGCCGTCGAGGTCGCCGGCGAACCGGTCGGCGTATGCGGCGTACCCGAGCATCCGCGGGTCCTGGAACCAGTCCGGCGCCAGGGTGCGCTGCTGGTCGAGCCGGTGCAGCTCCGGGTCCCGCTCGGCGTAGGCACGCGCCGCGGAGGCGACGAGGCTCGCCGGGAGGGTGGTGGCGCCGGGGTAGACGGTCGCGATGCCGTCGCGCAGGTCGGGCCACCAGCGCTCGAGCCGCAGCTCGAACAGCTCGCGCCGGGCGCCGTCGAGGCCCTCGAGCGCCGGCGCCACGGCCGCTCGGACGTCCGCCGGGATCTCGGTCACGGGACGAATGTGTCACGGGAGGCCCGCGGACCGCTGGTTATCGTGTCCCCATGACGCTGGACAGCACCCTGGACGTGAGCCTCGACGCGATCCTCGAGGACCTCCGGACCCTGGTCGAGGTCGAGTCCCCGTCGGGCGACGTCGTGGCGCTGGCCGCCTCGGCCGCGGCGGTCGCCGACCTCCTCGAGCGCCGCCTGGGCGGCCACGCCGTGCTGCTGGAGAGCGAGGCGGGACCTCACGTCCACTGGTCGGGCGGCGGCGATCCCTGCGTCCTGGTCCTCGGGCACCACGACACCGTGTTCCCGCTCGGCACGCTGGCGCGCCGGCCGTTCGCCGTCGCGGACGGGCGGGTCACCGGGCCCGGCGTGTTCGACATGCTCGGCGGGCTGGTGCAGGCCGTGCACGCCGTCGCCACGCTGGAGGACCGGTCCGGCGTCGAGATCCTGGTGACCTCCGACGAGGAGAACGGCAGCGCCGCGTCGAGGGCGATCCTCGAGGAGCGCGCCCTCGCGTGCGGCGCGGTCCTCGTCCTCGAGGGCGGCGCCGACGGCGGCGACCTCAAGACCGGCCGCAAGGGCACCGGCACGTTCGAGGTGGACATCACGGGCCGGGCCTCGCACGCGGGTCTCGAGCCCGAGGCCGGCATCAACGCCCTGGTCGAGGCCGCGCACCAGGTGCTGCAGATCGCCGCGCTCGGTCGGCCGGAGGTCGGCACGACGGTCACGCCGACCATCGGGCACGCGGGCAACCAGAGCAACGTCGTGCCCGCGGAGGCGACCGTGGTGGTCGACGTCCGGGTGGAGGACGTCGACGAGAAGGCGCGCATCGAGACGGCCTTCGCCACGCTCACACCGCACCTGCCCGGCGCGACGCTGAGCGTGCACGGGTCGATCGGCCGCCCGCCGATGCCCGAGTCGGCCTCGACGGAGCTGTTCGCGCTGGCCGCGGGCCTGCAGCCGGGGATCCGGGGCGTGGCCGTGGGCGGCGGCAGCGACGGCAACTTCACCGCGGCGCTGGGGGTCCCTACCCTAGACGGTCTCGGGGCGGTCGGGGGCGGTGCGCACGCCGACACCGAGCACGTGCTGGTGGACACCGTCGTCGACCGCGTCCGGCTCACGGCGGGGCTGCTCCGCGCACTCACGAGCCGATGACGCACGAGGACTGGATCGCGCACCACCGCCCGGGCGACCGCGAGCGCCTCGGCTGGATCCGCCCGGACGGCGACGGCTTCGTCGCGCTCGACGCCCTGGGCCGCGCCGTGACGGGCACGGTCGACTGGCTGGCCGCGGAGGAGGCGCTCGAGGACCGCGGGCTGCACTGGCTCGCCGACTTGTGGCAGCTCGACCTGCCCGACGGCACCCGCGAGCGCGTGCGCATCGTGGAGGTCACGCCCGACCGGGTCGTCGTCAAGGGCGACGACTTCGGCGCGGTCGACGTGGTGACCCGCAGCTATGTGCTGCCGTTCCCCGCGCCGGCCGCGCTCCGCCCGTTCGAGGGCGACGCCTCGACGTTCGACGGAGCGCTCGGCGCCACCTGACGACAGCCGTCAGCGCGCGTGCGTGGCCATCGCGAGCTCGTCCGCGGGCTCGCTGACGACGACCGCCTCGGTGCCGCTCACGGACCGCAGCGCGAGGCGGCGGCTCGCCGCCAGGTACGCCGGCACCAGCAGGACGACCGCGCCGATCCAGGCCAGCGGGTTGCCCCAGACGACGCCGTCGTAGCCGTACGCGGCGCCGAGCACGGCCGCGGCGCCGACCCGGCACACCAGCTCGACGACCCCCGTCGCCGTGGGCACGACGGTCTGCCCGAGCCCCTGGAGGGCACCGCGCAGCACGAACAGGACGGCGAGCACCGCGTAGAGCACCCCGTTGACCAGCAGGTAGTGCGCGGCCATGTCGACCACGCGCTGCTCCCCCTCGCCGACGAAGAGCCCGATGATCGCGGACCCGCCGGCGACGAGCACGACGCCGAGGACGACCGAGCCCGCGAGCGACATCCCGATCCCCTGCACGACCCCGTGCCGGATCCGGTCGGGACGGCCGCCGCCCAGGTTCTGCGCGACGAACATCGAGACGGCGAGGCCGAGCGACGCCAGCAGCGCGACCGCGAGCCCGTCGACCCGGGTGGCCGTGGTGTAGGCGGCGACGGCCTCGGAGCCCAGCTCGTTGAGCCGCACCTGCACGGCGAGCGTGCCGATCGCGATGGTGGACGCCTGGAACCCCATAGGAAGGCCGAGCTTCAGGTGCCGACCCAGGTCCGCGCGGTCGAGCCGCCAGTCGCCGCGGCGCACGTGCAGCACGGGCACCCGCGCCCGCACGTAGGCGAGGCACAGGATCACCGAGACACCCTGCGAGAAGACCGTGGACAGCGCCGCGCCCGCCACGCCCATACCCAGGCCGGCGACAGCGCCGACCACCAGGACGACGTTGAGGACGCAGCTGAGCGTGAGGAACACGAGCGGCGTCCGCGAGTCACCGATCGCCCGGATGATGGCCGACAGGTAGTTGAAGAACATGACGGTGCTACCGCCCAGGAAGCTGACGACCGCGAAGGTCGTCGCCTCCGGCAGCAGCTCCTCCGGCGTCTTCAGCAGGCGCAGCGCCGGGCCGGCCAGCAGCGGCGCCCCGACGGTGAGCACGGCGCTCGTCGCGGCGGTCAGCAGCGTCCCGGCCACGACCGACCGACGCACCGCGGCGTGGTCGCCCGCGCCGAACGCCTGGGCCGTCGGGATGGCGAAACCGTTCGTCATTCCCCACGCGAACCCGAGCAGGAGGAACAGCAGGCTGCCGGTGGCACCGACGGCGGCGAGCGAGTCGACGCCGAGCACGCGGCCGACGACGACGGCGTCGGCCGCTTGGTAGAGCTGCTGGACGACGTTGCCGACGAGCAGGGGGACGGCGAACAGGAGGATGACCCGCCAGGGGCGACCGGCGGTGAGGACCTTGGGCACAGCGAGACCTTGGGAACCGAAGGGACAGGGTGATACGTCCGCGGTGTCGGTGGTGCCGGTCGCGTCGCGCTTCGATCGTATCGATACGATCCGTGCCGACGAAACGAATTGACGCAGGTCACACGCGGTTTCCGCGCGGGATCAGGATGACTCGGACAAACAGCCGAGCTCCGCTACTCGGTGACCGAGATCGTGTAGGTGCCGTGCGCGCAGCCCGTGATCTGCCACCCGCCGGGCACTGCCTCCGCCGCCGCGTCGTCGACACCCGTCGTGCTCAGGACCGGTTCGGTGTCGCCGGGGACCCAGACGTCGATCGCGCAGTTGACGTCGTCCCCGCCGGACGTGGCGACGACCTCGAGCTCGCGCCCGCTCGTGCTCGACGTGAGCTGCTCGAGCCGGCCGGGGACCGCCCGCGGGTACGCCCGCATCAACGGCTCGGCAAAACCGGCGGGCGGCGGCGTGAGCTCCCCCGTCGCGCAGTCCACCGAGACGAGGTTCCCCGACGACGTCGCGTCCGAGCCGGTCTCGGGGGACCCGCACCCCTGCCGCCACACCCAGAACGCCCCGCCGACGCCGAGCCGATTCTGCGCGGTCACGAAGCGCTGCACCTTGGCACCGTCCACCGTCGGGTCCCCGAACCAGCCCCACTCCCCCAGCCACAGGGCGGCGCCGTAGCTCGCCGCGGCGCGGGCGGACACCGTGAGGTTCCGCTCGATCGAGGCGATCGTCAGGCCGAAGCTCTGGTCCATCGTGATCGACTCGCTGTACGGGTGCGGCGCGAACACGAGCTGGCGGTCGTCGGTGAAGCCCGGCGGCGGCGTCACGTCGAACGCCAGCCCGGACCACAGGACGCTCGGCTCGAAGAACGCGAGGTGGTGGAAGCCGTCCGCCGCCGTCTCGGCGCCCCGGATCGCGGTGAGGGCCGCGGAGTAGTACCGCCCGAGCAGCAGGCCGGAGCTGATCGGCGGGGTGGCGCCGATGCCCGGCTCGTTGAGCAGGTCGTACCCGGCCACGGCGGGCTCGTCGGCGAAGGCGGTCGCCACCTTGGCCCACGTCTGCACCAACGCGGTCTGGATCCCGTCGCGGTCGGTGTAGAAGTTGCCGAACGCCGTCGCGACGGCCGGCGCCAGGTCCCGGGCCAGGAACTGGCAGTGCAGGGTGCCGTCGGTGATCGTCGCCCACGCGGGCGCGCCGTCCCAGCCGGTCGTGGCCGACGTCCCGCCGCCGCACTCCTGCTCGGGCTGGGCCAGGGCATTGCCCCAGGCGTCCTGGTGCAGGTCGAGCACGGTGTAGATGCCGTGGTTCTTGGCGGACGCCACCGCCGCACGGATCTGGTCGAGGTAGCCCTGGTCGAGCTCGCCGCGCGTGGGCTCCAGCCGGGACCACGACAGCCCCAGGCGGACGACGTCGAAGCCCATCGCCGCGATCTCGGCGAAGTCGTCGTCGGTGGGCGGGCGTGTGGCCGGCACCTCAGGGTCCCGCAGGTAGTAGTCGACCAGCTGGTTCATGTTGACGCCCCGCAGCACCACCTGCCGCCCGGTGACGTCCCCGATGACCGGCAGCCCGCCCGGTTCCGGCGCGGGCAGCACGGTCAGGCGCTCCATCCCACCGGTCGCCGCGACGGGGGCGACCTCCGGCGGCCCGGCCGCGGCGGGCGCCTCGATCAGCACGGGGACCGCGAGCAGGAGCACGGCCAGCACGCCGCCGACGACGAGCCGTGACCGCGGGTGCGGCGGCTGCGGCAGGCGGGCGCGCCAGCGCCACGCGACGGCCGTGACGACCGTCGCGAGGAGTCCGACGGCCACGCCGTACCCGATGCCGGTCGCGACGCCGATCAGGGTGGTGGCGATCCACCAGCTGTCCGGTCCGGCGTCGGGCAGGTCCGACGAGAGCGCGGCGACGACGGCGCCGACCACCCCGACGGCCAGGCCCGCCACGATCGCGGCCAGCCACACCGCGGCAACGACGGTGACGACGCGCCCGGTCGCCCGTCGGACAGCGAGGAAGAAGGTGCCGACGAACACCGCGATCCCGGCCAGGGTGCCGAGCACCCCGGCGGCGGGCGTCGGGGCGAGCAGGGTCCCGGCGAAGGCGTAGCCGACCGGACCGCCCCGCCACACCGTGCCGGCGAACCACACGGCCGCGAGCGCCACGACGCCGAGCACGACCGCCAGCGCGATCCCCGTCGCCCGGGGCCCTGGCTCGGGCTCGTCGTCGGCCGCCGTCCGCGGCCCGAACCGGTGCGCGAGGACGGCGGCGAGCGCGACGAGCGGACCGACGACGAGGCCCTTGAGCCCCGCCCAGCCGCTGGTCGTGACTGCGTCCTGCACGGCCGACCCGAACGACAGGTGCGGCCCGACCAGCGGGAGCGCGGCGGCGAGGCCGGTCGCCGCGGCGGCCACGGCGGTCGCGCCGACCGTGGCGACCCAGGTGACGACGAACACGCGCCCGGCACGTCGGTGGCGGGCGATCGCGTAGACCGGCGCGGCCGTGGCGGCGAGCAGGACGGGTAGCCCCACCACCAGCGGTGCCCAGCGGTATGCCCCACCGGAGCCGAGCAGCGGGAGCCCGTGGCCGCCGACCGGAGCGAGCAGGCCGCCCGACGGGTCGAGCGCCGCCAGCGCCGCGACGAGGACGAGGACGGCCGCCGCGGCGGCGACGGCCGCACGGGACGCGGGGCGGCGCAGGGTCGGACGCATCGTTGCTGCCATGGTGATCGCGAAGCGTAACGGCTTCCCGACGGCCCGTCGGGCAGTCCCCCCGGACGGCCCAACGGTCCCGCTCGCCAAGGCCACCTAGAGTCGGCACGTGACCGACGGACGAGCCTCCGAGACTGCGCTGAACCGAGCGCTCTGGGCGGTGATGAACGAGCGCTTCACCGACGCGGCGGCGCTGGACATGTGGGTCCGGCCGGAGGTGGTGTGGGGGCTCTTCGCCGTCCCGGAGCGCGACCTCGGCGTCCTCGGCGACGTGCGCGGGCTCGACGTCGTCGAGCTGGCGAGCGGCACCGCGTACTTCTCGGCCTGGCTGGCCCGGGCCGGCGCGCGCACCGTGGCCCTGGACCTCTCGGGCGAGCAGCTCGTCACCGCCCGCCGGCTCCAGCGCCAGCTCGGCCCGACCTTTCCTCTCGTGCAGGCGGACGCGGAGCGGGTCCCGCTCGCCGACGGGTGCGCCGACCTCGTCGTCAGCGAGCACGGCGCCGCCGCCTGGTGCGACCCCGAGCGCTGGCTGCCCGAGGCCGCCCGCCTCCTGCGGCCGGGCGGCCGGCTGGCCTTCCTCACCAACAGCCACCTGTCCGCGCTCTGCGTCCCGGCCGACGAGGGCGTCGCCCAGGAGCAGCTGCTCCGCGGCCAGCGCGAGGCCTACAAGGTGCAGTGGCCCGGTGGAGGCGTGGAGTTCCACCCCTCCCACGGGGACTGGGTCCGGCTGCTTCGCGCGGCCGGGTTCGTGGTCGACGCCCTGCGCGAGATCTACGCGCCTGCCGACGGCGGGGACCACGCGTTCTACGAGATCGTCTCGGCCGACTGGGCGCGGCAGTGGCCGGCCGAGGAGCTCTGGGTCGCCACCCGCCCCTGACCGGTCAGCGCGTCGCGACGCCCCGCAGCAGGGTGGACAGCGCCGCGTCGTAGTGCGCGTCGCTGCCGTAGTCGGCGAGCTCGGCGGCGACGGTTGCCGTGCGCGGGTAGACGTCGGCGGGGATCGCCGCGAGCCCCGCGGCGAGCGCGTCCTGCGGGACGCGGGAGCGGGCGGACGTGAACGCGCTCCAGCCGTAGTTGAGCGCGAGGACCGCGCTGAACAGTACGACCGCGTCCGTCCCGGTGACTCCACCGCGCCCGACGATCGCGAGGGCCTCCTCGCCGATCCGGGTCGCGTTCTGGCCCGGGCTGGGGTGCGTGAACAGGGCCGGGACCGCCCACGGGTGCGCGACGAGGACCGCGCGGTGCGCCTGGGCGAACGCGCCGAGGTCCGCCACCCAGTCGTCCGTGGTGGCGGGGGCGACGAACCGGCCGAGCACGCGGTCCAGCAGGCCGTCGACCAGCTCGTCCCTCGTCGCGAAGTAGCGGTAGAGCGACATCGGGGAGGCGTCGAGCTCGGCCGCGATGGTGCGGACCGTCATCGCCTCGATGCCACCGGCGGCCGCGCGCTCGGCGGCGTCGAGGATCGCGTCCGCCGTCAGCGAGCCACGCGCGCGGCGGGCACGGGGCGTTGACGTCGTCATGGTGTACAGCGTACGTTATCGCGTGGCGTACTAAGTACGCTTTCCGACGACACGAGAGCGACGCCCATGACCACGGCCCGGTACCTGATCCGGTGGCTGCCCACCTTCCTCGCCTTCCCGCCGGCCGGGCTGCTCGTGGCCGTGGCCCTCGGACCGATCGACTCCCCCGCCCTTGGTGCGCGCTCGGGGGCTATCGCCGGCGCGACCCAGGGCCGCGTGATCCGCGCAGTCCGCCCCTGGGCGCCCGTCGTGGCCGTCTCATGACCACCCTCACCGGCATCCTGCTGATCGTCCTGCCGGTCGCGTTCAACGTGGCGTTCGCGGCGCTGGCCAAGGCGTTCGACTACCCCGACATCCTGCGCCGCCCGACCAGCGAGATCCTCGACCGGTTCCGCGCCGGCGGCTCACGGCTGGTCACGCTCTGGTGGGCGTTCGCGATGACGGCCCTCACCTTCGTCCCCGTGGCCGTGCTCGTCTCCGACGTGGTCGACGGCAACCCCACGGTCCTGCGCCTCGCCGCCGCCGTCGGGGTGCTCGCCGGCCTCGTCCAGCTGCTCGGCCTGCTGCGCTGGCCGTTCCTCGTGCCCTACCTCGCGCGCGAGGACGTCGACGCCTCCCCCGCACGGCGCGAGGCCGTCGACATCGTCTTCCAGGCCTTCCACCGCTACCTCGGCGTCGCGGTGGGCGAGCACCTCGGCTACCTGCTCACCGGCGCGTGGAGCGTGCTCGTCGGAGTCGCCCTCACGCAGGGATCGACCGCGCCGACGTGGCTCGGGGTCCTGGGCATCGCCGTCGGTGCCCTGCTGATGATGTGCTCGCTCGAGTTCGTGGGGCGGTTCGAGCCGGTCGGGTGGCGCCTGGCGGGGACGCTCGTGCCGGTGGTCTACGTGGCGTGGTCCCTGTGGCTCGCCGGCGTGGGCGTCGCGCTGCTGCTGTAGGTCAGCCGGCAGAGGACGTCTCCGTCGGGCTGGCGGAGTCCGTCGGGCTGGGCGCGGGCGTCTCGGGCGGTGTCGACGACGGGGTCGGCGTGTCGGTCGGCGTCGGCGTCGGCGTCTCGGTCGGCGTCGACGTTTCTGTCGGCGTCGGCGTCGCGGTCGGCGTCTCGGTCGGCGACGGCGTCGGTTCCGGGGTGGGCGTCGCGGTCGCGCTCGGGTCTGGCGTCGGCGTGTTCGTCGGTGCCGGCTGCTCGGCCACCGGCGCCGGCGGGACAGCAGGGGTCGAGGCGTTCGGCTGGCCGTTCACCAGGATCGGCGTCGAGGTGCCGTTGCCACGGTCGTCGGTCGTGCCGAACTCCCAGTGCCACGGCTCATGGGGCCCGCGACCGCCCTCGTCCATGTAGGTCGGGTGGTGCCAGCCGAAGAGCGCGGCGTTGGCCTTCAGCCAGGCGTACTGCGCCGAGCGGTAGCTGCCCGCGCCGTCGCCGAGGTCGATCGCCAGGCCCCAGCCGTGGTTGGACGTTCCGGGCACGGCGGCGAGCCCACCCTTGGCCGCCTTGGTCGTCACCTGCTCCGCCAGGCTGCGGTACGAGTCGCTGATCACGATGTCGTGGCCGAACTCCTCGCGGTACGCCGCGTTCATCCGCACGAGCGCCTCGGCGGCGTCGCATCGCAGGTGCTGCTGGGGCGCGAACTCGACCGCGCAGAGCGCCTCGAGCGGGATGTTCCCGTTGGTGAAGCCGTCGGTCGAGTGCGCCTGCTGCTCGGCCTTCGCGATCGCCGCCTTCGTCGTCTCGTCCGCGGACGTCGCCGCCTGCTGAGCGGCGGCCGTGATGCCGGCGGCGGCGTCGCGGGCCTGGGTCGCGGCCGAGGCAGTGGCGACGACGTCGCGCGTGGCTGCCGCCGTGTGCGCGGCGCCCACGGCCGCGTCCAGGGCAGCGACGTTCGGGTCCGCGCCGACCAGCAGCCGGGCCAGCGCCGCGTTCTGCGCCGACTGGTCGGCAAGGTCGAGCGCGACGAGCAGCACGTCCGTCTCGACGCCCTTGACCGCTCGCGCGGCGGTGGAGACGTCGCCGAAGGCCACCTCCTGGCGGGCGTCCAGCACGCGGGTCGGCAGCCGCTCGACCGTGAGCTCCGGCGCGGTCGCCGGCACGGCGGCGAACACCGGCCCCACGATGTCGGAGTCGACCGGCAGCGACGCCGGTCCGGCGGCCACCTCGGGCGCCTCGACCAGCCCCAGCGGCCTGCCGACCAGGGTGACGGTCGCGGTCTCCACGGCTGTCACCCGCTCGTGCAGCCGGTCCAGCGCCGACCGGTGCGCCCCGCGTGACGGCTCCGGCGGGACCTGCTTCTGGCTGACCGCAGGGGGTGCGGCCACCTGCTGGGCGTCGGCCGACCGGGAGGGGAGGAACGGGGTGGCTGCGAGCGCCGCCGTGAGGATCGCCACCGACGACACGACCGCGACGGACTCCCGCCGCCGCCTCCCGGGCTGCGGGCGCGCGCGATGACGGCCGGTGGTCTTCCGTCGTGACACGAGCACTGGTGCCCCTCCGCGGTACTTCCTCGCTCGACCTTCTCACTGGCGGCAGGCGCACGTCGACCGCTGGCGGGGGCGAATGTCGACATGAGGGACGCCGCTCCCGCTCGCTCGTGGGGTGCGACGTCGTCGACTCTGCTCGAGGGGCGCGAACGCGGAGCGAGCGACGCGTGCCCACGGGATGAACACGCGCGGGCCGGGCGCCGGTTCTCGGGCGCCCCCCTTCTCCGGTTGCGACCGGACCCAGACGGCAGTCCAATTCCTGCGAGGGGGCCGTCCCCGAGGAGGAGCTCACCATGGATCAGACCGGCTGGATCATCGTGGCCATCGTGGTTGTCGTGCTGGTGGTCGTCGTGGCCGTCGCGCTCACCCGACGCGGGGGCGCGCGCCGTGCCGACGCCGAACGGGCGAAGGCGCAGCAGATCCGCGAGAAGGCCGCCGCCGACCAGGTCGAGGTGCAGAGGCGCGAGGCCGAGGCCGCGCGACTGGACGCGCAGGCACGCCTGGCACAGGCCGAGGCGGATGCCCGTGCCGCCGACGCGGCAGCCCTCCAGAACGAGGCCCGAGCCCGCAGTGCGGAGGCCACCGGCGCGCGCTCGGAGCTCGACGAGCGGCTGAGCACCGCGGACCGGATCGACCCCGACGTGACCGTCGAGGAGCCGCGCGCGGCCGCCCAAGAGCCGCGGGCGACCGTCGAAGAGCCGCGGGCGACCGTCGAAGAGCCGCGGGCGACCGTCGAGGAGCCGCGGGCGCCGGTCGAGGAGCCGCGCACAGAGCCTCGCCCCTAGCCGCTCATCCTCCGTCCGCTCCTGGCGTGGGCGCGGGACCCGCGCGTCGGTGGACGACTGCCAGCCCGGGTGCGTCACCGCGAGCCGGTCGGCCGCGCGGGCCACGCGACGCCCCGCGGCGCACACCGGCGACCAGATGCCGCCGACGACGCCGGCCAGCGTGATCCGGGCCCGGCCGTCCGTCGACACCATGAGGACGAGGATCGCGGCGGCGAGCGGGACGAAGAGCAGGGGAAGGCGCCGAGCTCGTCGGGGAACCGCATCGCGGCACCGCAGCGGCCGGCCGTCGACCCGTCCGGCCGGCCTGGCTATCGTGCGGCACATGGCCTCGATCATGCTGACGGCGATGCCGTTCTCGGGCCACACCCGGCCGATCCGCGCGGTCGCCGGCGAGCTCGTCCGGCGTGGGCACGACGTGCGCGTCTACACCGGTCGGTCCGCCGCGGGCATGTTCGAGGCCGTCGGCGCGCGGGCCGTCCCGTGGCGGGAGGCCCCCGACTTCGACGAGCGCGATCTGCAGGCCACGTTCCCTCGCCTGCGGGGGAAGAAGGGGTTCCGGCAGGTCCTCGTCAACCTGCAGGACCTGTTCCTGGGCACGGCCGCCGCGCAGGCGGCCGACCTGCGCGCCGAGCACGCGCGCGAGCCGTGGGACCTCCTCGCGGGCGACCCGATGGCGATCGGCACCCGGTTCGCCGCCGAGCAGCTGGGCTCGCCCCGGGCCACGGTCTCCCCCATCGCCGTGTGGCTGCCCGGCAAGGGCATCCCGCCGACGGGCCTGGGCCTCACGCCGGGGCGCGGCGCGCTCGGGCGGACGCGGGACGCGGTGCTCGGCACCGTCTCCCGCGCCGGGACCGCGCGGCTCACCCGCCTCTACCAGCGCACGCGCACCGACGCCGGGCTCGCGCCCGACCGGGAGACGTTCGCGACCATGTGGTACTCGCCGCGGCTCGTCGTCGGCGCGGGCTCCCCCGGCCTCGACTACCCGCGCACGGACCTGCCCGACCACATCCACTTCGTCGGCGACCTGACCGATGACGGCAGCCCGACCACGTCGACGCTGCCGGACTGGTGGGCCGACGTGGCGGGTGCGGCCGTGCCGGTCGTGCACGTGACCCAGGGAACGGCCAACGTCGATCCCCACGACCTGATCCTGCCTGCGCTGGAGGCCCTGGCGGGCGAAGACGTCCTGGTCGTCGTCGGGCTCGGCGAYCGCACCGGCCCCCTGCCCGGCCCGCTGCCGACGAATGCCCGGGTCGCGCCGATGATCCCCTACCCGGACCTGCTCCCCCGGACGTCCGTCGTCCTCACCAACGGCGGCTACGGCGGTGTCCTGCAGGCCCTGCGGCACGACCTGCCGCTCATCGTCGCCGGCGGGGATCTGGACAAGCCCGAGGTCGCCGCGCGCATCGGCTGGCACGACGCGGGCGTCAACCTGCGTACCGGCCGCCCGAAGCCGGCGGCGATCGCCGACGCCTATCGCAGCGTGACCACCGACCCGAGCTACCGGGCCACGGCCGCCCGCCTCGGGGCCGAGCTGCGGTCGCTCGGCGGGACGTCCGCGGCCGCGGACCTGCTGGAGGGGCTCGTCGAGGGTTAGTCGGCGGTCGAGATCAGGTCGAGGTCGCGGACGGCGAACCGGTAGTGCTCCCACTCCTCCTCGAGGATCACGTGCAGGCACGAGCGGACGCTCTCGGGGTACTCGGGAGCGTGCGGGTTCTTCCGCGCCTCGGCCAGCAGCTCCGGGGTGACGGTCGCGAGGAAGTCGCGCACCATCGTGACCCTGCCCGCGCGGGCCTCGAGCACCTCGGCGTACGGCGGCGTGTCCGTCCGGAAGATCGACATCTCGACGCCGTCCTCGCCCGCCGATCCGGCGTCCATCAGCCCCAGGGGATGGAACGGCTGCTCGCGCTCCAGGATCGCCTTGCCCAACCACATGTCCGTGGCGAGCACCAGGTGGCGCAGCGTCTGCGCGAACGACCACTCGCCGTCGACGGACTCGTCGACCGTGCCGGGCGGCATCGCCGACACGCGCTCGAGCGTGCCCGCCCACGTGCTCTCCAGGATCGCCCACGCGGCCCGCAGACCGTCGGGATCGCCCGCGCGCTTGTCGGCGCGGCCGGGGAAGCGCCGGTTGAGCTCGGCCTCGACGAACGGGACCACGTCGACCCCGTTCACGCGGAACGAGCTCTCGCCGTCGAGCAGCCACGGCGCGTCGATGTCCGCTCCGGAGGCGTCAACCCCGCGCATCACGACGTCGGAGAGGTCGCTGGCGACGAAGCGGGCCCCCCGCAGGTTGCGGCCGACGAACAGCTCCGGGGTGTCTGCCATGGCTTCTCCTCGTCGAGCGGCTCGGCGGGCCGGTGCTGCCGTCGGATGCGAGCGTCCAGTCTTGCGGCGGTGGTTCGGCCGTGTCCATCCTCGCCCCGCGTCAGGTGCGCGCTCCGAGAGCTCAGGCGGGGAAGTACCGCCACTGCCCCTCCGTGACGACCTCGACGGCGCCGTCGACCACCATGATCGCCGTTTGGTCGTCCATCGCGTACGCCGGACCTGCGATGCGCGCCGCCCATCGTTCCGCCGCGGCCATGGAGTTGCCCGGCATGCCGTCGGTGGCCAGGTGCGGACAGATCGAGAAGTCCACGACGCCCAACGTGCCGTCGTCGCCGGTCGGCGGTCTCCACCCGACGAAGTCCTCACCGATCCTGGGGGTCATCACCATGCTCCCGGCGCTCAGCCCCACCCAGACCGTGTCGCGCAGCGACGGGAGCAGGTCGGCCAGCCCGGACTCCCGCATCCAGTGGTGCAGATAGAGGGCGTCGCCACCCGCCACCAGCAGCACGTCCGTCTCGCGGAGCAGCGGCACCCAGCGCTCTTCGTCGATGCTGGGCAGCGCGGTGAGCTCCAGCACCCCGACGGACTTCCAGCCCAGGTCGACCATGGGGTTCGTGGAGTTCCCGCTGATGAACTCCCAGGCCTTGACGCCCGGGCCGACCCAGGGGTGGCCGTACTGCGCGGTGGGGATGCACAACGCGGTCGAGTCGGCGATCGGCTTGCCCAGGAGATCGACAAGCGCCTCGCGGATGCTCCGGTTCGTGACGCCCGCGGACGTGAGGAGCAGCTTCACGATGCCTCCAGAGATGGATCGGTGTGGCGTCCAGGCCTACCCCAGCGTGTTCGGTGAACGCGGGCAACCCGGAGCGCGCGCCGGATCAACGCCGCACACGGCCCAGCCAGCGAGGAACCCGCCGCCGGTAGTCGTCGTACGGCGCTCCGAACTGCTCGTGCAGGAATCGCTCCTCGGGCAGGATCGCGCCCCACAGGACGAGCAGCGCAGCGGCCGGGAAGAGCACCAGTCCCCAGAACGTCGGTGCCAGCAGAGCCAAGCCGAGGTAGAGCGCCAGCAGGCCCACGTACAACGGGTTGCGGGAGAGCCGGAACGGCCCCTCCTCGATCATCACGCGCGTCGCCTGCCCCGGCAGCAGACCGGTCGCGTGCCGGCCGAACAGCCACAACGACCAGCCGTTCCACCCGACGAACCCGACCACTAGCGCCCCACCGAGCGGGATCCGCCACGCGCCGAGGTCGACCGGGTCGCCCCAGGCCTGCGTGGATAGCCAGCCGATCAGCAGCGGCGCGCCGATCGCGACCGGCGGCCAGAGCCGGAACGCGACCGCTCCGTCGGTACCGCGCACCACGCGTCAGCCCACGCCCTCCGCGGCGAGCGCATCGGTGAGCAGCCCGACCAGGGTGTCGAGCTGGACGTCCGTCGACGACGAGACGTCCTCGTCCAACGCACCGTCCAACGCCCGGGCAGCCAGCGCCGACTTGCTGTCGATCAGCTCGGCGATCTTGGCGTCGATGGTCTGCGCGGCGATGATCCGCCACGCGGTGACGGGTTCGTCCTGGCCGATCCGGTGGATCCGGTCGATGGCCTGGGTCTGCTCGGCATCGGTCCAGGACAGCTCCGCCAGCACCAGGTTGGACGCGACCTGCAGGTTCAGCCCCACGCCGGCGGCCAGCAGGGAGCACACGGCGATCTGCACCTCGGGGTCGTCGACGAACGAGGCGATGTTCTTGTTGCGCGTCCTCGTCGTCTGGTCGCCACGGATCGAGGCGAAGCGGATGCCGCGGTCGGCGAAGGTCTGCTCGGCCTGGTCCATCACGTCGACGTGCTTCGCGAAGAACACGACCTTGCCGACGTTGCGGGCGAGCTGCGCGGCGTAGTCGGCCGCCAGCCCGGCCTTGGCCTGCCCGATCCGACGGACCATCGTGAAGACGTTCTCGCCACCGGCCTTCGAGCTCGAGTCCTTGAGCTCCGCCGCCGCGACCCGGCGCACGAGCTCGGGGTCGATCCCGTCCTCGTCGGCACCGCGCATCTCCACCGCGGCCCGGTAGCGCCCGACCATCCGGCCGGCGAGCGCGGCCTCGGCGGCGCGGATCGAGCGGCCGACCGCGCCGTCGAGCTCGACCGGCAGGTCCGCCACCCGGCGGGCGGGGATGTCGGCGACCACGTCGATCTTGCGGCGACGCACGATGCCCATGTCGATCACGCTCGCCCGCGCGGCGGCGTAGAACCCGGGTTCGGCCGGGGTGAGCCCGGTCTCCTCGAGGGCGGCCATCAGCGGTCCGAGCGGCTTCTCGTCGTCGATCCAGCCGAGGAACTGCCAGATCGCCCGGAAGTCCTCGATGTCGTTGATCAGCGGGGTGCCGGTGAGCGCCATCAGCAGCGGTCGGGCCGTGCGCTCTCGGATCCGCCGGGAGAGCGTCAGGACGTGCTGGGAGCGCTGCGAGGTCTTGTTCTTGATGAAGTGCGCCTCGTCGACGACCATGCCGCGGAAGCCGAGGTCGCCGAGCCAGCCGACGTGCCGGTCGAGCAGCTCGTAGTTCACGATCACGACGTCCGCGAAGCCGTCCATCCGGTCGCCGTCGCCGTGGACCACCGTGGGTCGGCGGAACGGCGTCCACAGCCCGACCTCGTGCGCCCAGTTCGTCTTCACCACGTTGGGCACCACGACCAGCAGGGGGTAGGCGTCGGCCGCCTGGGCGGCGAGCAGGGCCTGGGCGGTCTTGCCGAGGCCTGGCTCGTCGGCGAGCAGGAACGTGCGATGGCCGTTTGCCGTCGCAGCGACGACCTGGGCCTGGTGCGGCATGAGCTCGCGGCCGGCGGGCGTGGGCACCCGCCGGGGCTCGGGCAGCGCCATGCAGGCGGGCGCGCCCGTCGCGGCCCGCTCGAACGACGAGAAGAGCGGCTCGAGCAGCTCCCAGCCGGCCAGGCGTCGGGCCTTCGTCGCGGTCCGCTCGGCCGCAGCCTCGTAGTCCGGGGCCAGGAACGGGTTGGCCAGCTGGCGCGAGATCACGGACCGGGGAACCACCCGCGGCGCGGCGGTGGTCGCGGGCGCCGTCGGCGCGGCGGGCGCGGGCTCCTCCGGCGGCTCCAGCCCGCCGGCGCGCATGAGCGTGGCCTTGTAGGCGCGCGCCGCGTCGGAGACCCGGGCATCGTCGGCGAGCAGCTCGAGCAGCGAGGTGTCCCGGGCAGCGGTCCTGGCCAGCTGCGTCGCCACCCCGTCGAGCCGCTTGAGCTGCTCGCCGCGTCGCGACGCGGTCAGGCCGGCGTCGTCCTTGACGCGAGCCCGCTCCTCGCGCACGAGCAGCGCCACGACCTGGAACTTCGTGCGGACCGCCGGGCGCGTCGGCGGTCGCTGCACCGCTCGGTCGACATCGCGGGCGACCTCGGCAAGCACCGGGATGATCCCCTGCTCGGACGGGCGCGGGGCGCGGCTGCGCTGGGCGCCGGGATCGGTGCGCGCGCGACCGGACCCGCGTTGGCCGCCTCGTGCCACATCTCCTCCTTCGTCGCTCCGCGCCGCGACCGCGGCGCAGTGCGCCGGGCGCGCACCCGAAACTCGTCAGGCTCAGGTCACCGGACCCGGGCCCCTTGACATGCGGGCAGGGCCGCCCGACCGGGGTGCCTGCCTGATGGCCGCGACGTTCTCGGTCTGCGCCGCCCGCACCCCGTGCTCACGCTGATGGTGACACGCCGCCGGGGGTCTCGTTGAATCACCGGGGACTCATCGAGGCCGGCGTGTTTGCCGACGAACCAGGAGCCTACCGCCGGGCGCCTCGACCCGTGCGAGCGGAGCCACCGAGTCGGTCAGTCGCGTGGGGGAGAACGCCGCCCTCGCGCGCTACGTCGTCCCCATGAGTGCGCGCACTGCCCGCTCGACGGCTGGCCTCATGTCGAGCGCGGGGTCGACGGTGAGCCGGTGCAGCACGAGTCCGTCGCCGAGCGCCATCAGCGCGCGGGCGGCGGGAACGGGGTCGGGGATGCCCACCGCGGTCACCAGCTGCTCGGTCCAGCGCTCGAACTCGTGCCGCTGCCGCCTCAGCGGCGCCCCGAGCTCGGGGTCCGAGGCGAGCTCGAGGAAGAGCGCGTAGCGCGCCCTCGTGCGCGCCGCGAAGGGGCCGGTCTCCAGCTCGGCCATCGCGCACATACCCTCGATCAGCCCGTCCACGTCGGTTGCGCCGTTGTGGCCCGAGGGATCGAAGTCGGCACGCTCACGCTCGGCCATCCAGTCGACGATGCCGGCGAGCAGCGCCCGGCGGGTGCGGAACCAGTTCGACGTCGAGCCGGCCGGCAGCCCCGCCCGCGCGTCGATGCGCGCGTGGCTCAGCGCCCGTACCCCCTCGGCGCCGAGCAGCTCGACGGCGGCGTCGAGCGCGCGCTCCTTCGTCGTCGGCATGGACACCTCTCCCACGCAGTCTTACTATGAACGTAGTGCAACTATGAACATAGTATTTGCACTGCGACAGAGGAGTCGCCATGAACACGCCCCAAGTCCGCGAGGTCGCTGCCGACTCGTCCACCTGGTACCCGGCGATGCCCGAGGCGTCCGGCGTCGAGCACCTCGTCGTCGAGACGCCTGGAGTGCGCAGCCATGTCGTGACCATCGGCGAGGGTGACCCGGTCGTGCTGCTGCACGGGTTCCCGGCGCACTGGTGGCAGTGGCGCGAGATCGCCCCCGTCATCGCCCGCACCGGCCACCGCGTCATCTGCCCCGACCTGCGGGGCGCCGGATGGACCACGGCCGACGACCCCCGCATCGAGCGCGAGACTCACCATCACGACCTGCTCGCGCTGCTCGACGCGCTCGGCATCGAGCGGGCACACCTCGTCGCGCACGACCTGGGCGCGATCAGCGCGAACCAGCTCGCGTACGCGCATCCCGAACGGGTGCGGTCACTGGTGCAGCTCTCGGTGCCGCCCATATTCATGCCGTTCAGCCTCAAGCTCATCGGCGGGTTCCGCCACATGCCGGCCCTGATCTGGCACCGTCCCGGCCGTTCGCTCGCGGGCTTGTTCGACCCCAGCCACATCGCCCACCCGCTGCCGACCGAGACGATTGACGCCTACCTCGCACCGATGGCCCGCCCCGAGATCGACGGCGCCGTCCGGCGGCTGTTCCGCGGCCTCGTCATTCCGGTGTCCCTGCAGCTCGCGCGCGGCACCTTCGCCAAGCAGCGACTCCAGCCGCCGACCCTCGCCGTCTTCGGGCGGCTCGACCACCCCTGGGACGAGCCCGTGATCCGCCGCCTCTGCGGGGATCTCACGCGCTACGCCGACCGCTACGAGCTCGCGTTCGTCGACGACGCCGCACACTTCGTGACCGACGACGCCCCGAGCGAGGTCACCGCGCTCGCGCTCGCCTGGATTGCACGGGCGGGCTAGGTGTCCTCCGTCGTCGCATTGATGACAGACGGGTGATCGCGCGGGCCACGACGGCGGAGCGGTGGTGTGAGGCTGGTCGTCGGCGCACCGAGGCGGAGCGGGAGGAGCCGCCGACGAAAGCACCGCGCCCCATTGCGAGAACGTTATCGACATCGTTATCGTGCTCGGATCGGTTACCGATGGCTGGGAAAGAGCCCTCGGAACCCGCTCGGAAGGAACAACGATGTCCCATCCACCAACCATGAGGCGTGTCGCCGCCGTCGCGGCGTCGGCACTCACCGCCCTCGCACTCTCCGCCCCCTTCGCGCAGGCCGCCGCCCCGGAGGCGACCCTGCGCTCCGAGGCGCCGCGCGATCTCCATATCGGCAGCGCCGTGTGGGGTCAGCGCGACCTCCTCGACTACGACCGCAAGAACCCCACCGAGTTCCAGCGCATCCTCGCTGCCGAGTTCAGCTCGCTGACGCCCGAGAACGACATGAAGTGGGCCGAGGTCCACCCGGAGCCCGGCGTCTACGACTTCTCGGGTGCGGACGCCGTCGTGGCCTTCGCGCAGGCCAACCACCAAGAGGTCCGCGGGCACACGTTGCTCTGGCACAGCCAGAACCCGCAGTGGGTGATCGACGCCAGCGCCAACTGGACCTGCGAGGAGGCGCGCGCCGTTCTCGAGGACCACGTCCGCACCGTCGTCGGCCGCTACGCCGGCGAGATCTACGAGTGGGACGTGGCCAACGAGATCTTCCAGGACGACTGGGACGCCGGCGGTGTGCGCCTGCGCACCGAGGCCAACCCGTTCCTCAAGGCGTGCGCCGCGGACCCCGTCGCCCTCATCGGTGACGTCTTCCGGTGGGCGCACGAGGCAGACCCCGAGGCTGTCCTCTTCCTCAACGACTACAACGCCGAGGGCATCAACAACAAGACCAACGCCTACTACGCCCTGGCGCAGGAGCTGCTCGCCGACGGCGTGCCTCTGCAGGGCTTCGGCGCTCAGGGCCACCTGAGCCTCATGTACGGCTTCGACGAGTCGATCCAGGCGAACTTCGAGAGGTTCGCCGCGCTCGGGCTGAAGGTGGCCGTCACCGAGGCCGACGTCCGCATGCCGCTCGGCGAGGACGGGGAGCCGGACGCCGCACAGATCGCGCTCCAGGCGGAGCGGTACGACAAGATGCTCCAGGCGTGCCTCAACGTTCCCGCCTGCGAGAGCTTCACGGTCTGGGGCTTCGACGACGGGCGTTCCTGGGTCCCGGGCGTCTTCCCCGAGGGCTACGCGACGATCATGACCGAGGACTTCGTGAAGAAGCCGGCGTACTACGCGCTTCTCGAGAGCCTCACCGACGCCACGCCCGGCAAGTCGCCGCGCACGGCACCGGGCCTGAACAAGTAAGACCGCTCGGTGGAGGCGCCGGTGGCGCGTGGGCCCGGAGGCTCACGCGCCATCGGCGTTCATGGCTCCCTGACCAGCAGTCCGGTGGCACCGCGACGAGCGCGCGGCATTCCCCGGCCCCATCGCGTCCTCGGACTCGACATCACCGCAACCGATCGAGAACGCCGTCAGACGATTCCGGGGAGACCCGACCGAGCGCCACTGACGCTCAGATCTGCTCATCGGACTCCGGCCGCGGTGCCGTCAGTGGCCCTTGAGAATCGCCCAGGCGAGGAGGGTGTCGATGCGACGGACGTCCGCGCCCTTGGTGAGCTTCACCTTGATGTGGCCGACCTTGGTCCAGAGCTCGATCTCTGCATCGCGGTCGAGCATCCCGCCTGCGTTCTCCGAGGACCACATCTCGATCGAGCTGTAGGGGAGCGAGTGGATCTCGACCTTCTTCCCCGTGAGGCCCTGCGCGTCCCTGACAATGAGCCGCTTCGTCGTGAAAGTCGCCGAGTCACGGAATGTCTTGAAGGACGCCACCGCTGTCTCTCCCTCCACGAGCAGCTGCTGCACGTCGTCAGGTACCGGGATCTCCTTCTGCAAGGTCCACGAAAGAATTGCGCCGGTCTCCACCACGGGGCCTCCTCTGCACGTCGCGCCCCGGTCGGGCGCGATCGCGCACCACGGTACTGAGAAGGAGAGGCCGGCTCTGCGTCGAATGCCCGGCTGACGTGGAACGACGCACGTGCGCCCTTGCGGCGCCCGGCAGTGCCCATGCCTTGACCGAGCCGGGCTATCGCCGGGTTCGGCTGACAAGCCGTGCCAGCAGCACGTGACTCAGGCGAGTAGACGCGCCGGAGTCGCCAGGAAAGCCGTTGACCGGCTGACGGATGCGGACGAGGGTCGGGCTCATGTACTCGGCCATGGGCTTCTCCGGCGACGTGGACGACGTTGCCCAGGGAAGATCCGGATTCGGCCCGCTCAACGACGAGGCCGCCTCCGCTGTTGGCGTCGTCGGACGATCCACTGACGTGGCGATCCTCCTGGTCGGCCTTGCTCGCTACACCACCGGGCTCCAGATCGAGCTGGCAACCCGGTGTCGTATCGATCCCGACCTCGGCGATCGCATGCACTCGACAGTCGACGCAGGACTGCTCGCCGGAGTGGAGTTCCCCGATGGACACGCCGCCGCCGGAGGCGGGCGCTACAGCCGGAACAACGGGCCCACAGCAGACCAGAGGGTGCTCACCCACTGGGGCGGTGGTGCTGGCTGCGAGTGGTCGAGCACTCTGTGGTTGGCCCCAGCGCCGCGGCCCGGAGACCCGGTGCTCGTCGTGGCCGACCCGGCCTCGACGTGGACGGGTCGAGTCTCACCGTGGATGCCGAAGCGCTTCGAGCTGCGGTCGAGACGCTGCAGGTCTTGTGGCCGCGCGAGCCTGATCAGGCGTATCCGGCCATTTAGCCGCCGCCGCTCGACGTACCGCCCGGGGGCTGGTGCGCACGGATACTTCCGGCGGTAAGGACCGACGAGACTGGCTGACCCTGCGACGGAGCCGGGGTCTGGGATGTCCGCCGCTGCACAGGGGGCGAGCGCTCGTCGGCGCTCGTCGGCGGTCTCGACGTGGAAGTACCCGACGACGGTCAGCCCCTAGTTGGTACTGATGGTCGCCGACGAGCCATCCGACGTCCCCGACCGACGGCTTTACGCCCGGGTCGCGGGTCCTACGACGAGCAGCGGCGAATGCTCTGACCTGCAACGACACACTGTGCGCCTGGGCAGATTCGAACTGCCGTCACCCGCTTTAGGAGTTCGATCCGCGGCACCTCGCAAGCCGCTGAAATGCGGAAATACATGCGAGTAATTCCCGCTTCGCACGAGTTCCGTCCCGGCTGCTGACCACACGCTGACCACGCTCGTGGCGTCTAGCTGATCTGATCGGGCACGCCGAAAACCACCTCGCCCTGCGGCCGAGCCCCGGAGAGCGCCGCCGCCTACACGCCGGGTCCCGTCGCCGGTCGCGCCCGGATAGCCGACCTGAACAGCGCCGATATCGGCGCCACCGCAGCTACGAGACCGCTGTGTCGGTTTTCGTCGGCTAAGTAAACCCACACCGAAAACCGGTGTTACAGCACAAGTCCAGGCGCAGCCACCTACGGCCATGGCGCACAATCAAGCATCAACGGTGACCTCAAGTACAGCCGCTTCAGACGCTGCCGACGGATTCAAATCGAGACCGCGCCAATAT
>NZ_JBFUMP010000024.1:0-46341 GCF_054049315.1 Cellulomonas sp. P5_E12
TCCTGGAGCTGCTCGACGCGCCGGCCGACCCGGCGCCGACCGACGTGGCGCCGGGGCGGCCGCCGCTCGTCGCGACCGACCTGGCGGCCGGCTGGCCGGGCACGCCGCCCGTCGTCGAAGGCCTCGACCTCGACCTGCGCGCCGGGCGGTCGGTCGCGATCGTCGGCCCGTCCGGCACGGGCAAGACGACCACGCTGCTCACGCTCGCAGGCCTGCTCCCCCGGCGCGGTGGCTCGCTCACGCTCGGCGGGCACGACGTGGACCACCTCTCCCGGGACGCCACGGTGACCGCGGTCGTGGTCGGCACCGAGGACGCCCACGTGTTCGGCACCACCGTGCTCGAGAACCTCCGCGTCGCGCGCGGCGACGTCACGACCGAGGAGGCCGACGAGGTCCTGCGGCGCGTCGGGCTGGGCGACTGGCTCGACAGGCTCCCCGACGGCCTCGACACCCTGCTCGGCCCCGACGCCCGGACCGTCTCCGGCGGCGAGCGGCGGCGTCTGCTCGTCGCGCGCGCCCTGCTGTCCCCCGCCCCGCTGCTTCTGGTCGACGAGCCCGCCGAGCACCTCGACCCCGCCCGGGCGGACGCGCTGGTCACCGACCTGCTGCGCGACCCCCGTGGCGTCGTCGTCGTGACCCACCGGCTCACGCCGCTGGCCGCCGCCGACGAGGTCGTCTGGCTGGACGGCGGACGGGTCCGCGCCCGCGGCACGCACGCGGAGCTCGTCGCCACCGCCCCGGGCTACGGTGAGTCGCTGGACCGCGAACGCGCGACCGACGGGCAGGAGGCCGGACATGCCCGTTGAGAAGGGGCAGCTCACCGAGGTGCCCGACTCGCCGCTCCCCCTCACCGGCGACGCCCTGACCGACCTGCTCGGCGCCATCCTTGCGGTCGCCAGCGAGCTCGAGCTCCCCACCGTCCTCGAGCGGTTCGTGCAGGTCAGCGGCGAGCTCACGGGCGCCCGCTACGGTGCGATCAACGTGCTCGACCCGCAGGGGGCCTCGACCCTCTTCGTCTTCACGGGGGTGCCCACCGCGGTGGCCGCCGCGCTGGGGACCGCGCCGCACAACCAGGGCGTGCTCGGCCAGATCCCGAGCACGGGGGTGCTGCGCCTCGGGGACCTGCGGGAGCACCCCGCCTTCCGCGGCTTCCCGCGTGAGCACCCGCCGATGGGGTCGTTCCTGGGCGCCTCGGTGCGCGTGGGCCCGCGGGTGTTCGGGCAGCTGTACCTGTCCGAGAAGGCCGGCGGGTTCACGCAGGAGGACGAGGACGTCGTCGTGGCCCTGGCCGCCGCCGCCGGCGTCGCCGTCGCCAACGCGCAGCTCTACGCCGAGGCCGAGCGGCGCGAGCACTGGCTGCGCGCCGGCCAGGACATCACCACGATGCTGCTGGAGGACATCGACGAGGAGGAGGCGCTCGAGCACATCGCCTCGACCGCCCGCGAGGTCGCGCACGCCGACACGGCCGCGCTCGCGCTGCCGGGCGTGGGTGGGGAGCTCCTCATCGAGCTGGCGGTCGGGCACGCGAGCGATCGCCTCCTCGGCGCACAGATGCCGCACGGCGGTCGTGCGTGGACGGTGATGACCGAAGGCAAGGGCCTCACGCTGCCGTCCCTGTCGGCGGCCCGCTCGGTCGCCGTCCCCGTCATGCGCACGTTCGGACCCGCGCTGTACGCGCCGCTGCAGTCAGCCGGCCGCAACATGGGCGTCCTCATCCTGCTGCGCCGTATCGGTGGCCCTCCGTTCGAGGACGGTGACCTGGCCACCGCCGAGTCGTTCGCCGCTCAGGCCGCGCTCGCCTACGTGCTGGCCGGCGCACGGCACGCGCAGGACGTGGCCGCGCTCCTGGACGAGCGCGAGCGCATCGCGCGCGACCTGCACGACCTGGCCATCCAGCAGCTGTTCGCCACCGGCATGCAGCTGGAGACCGTCCGGCGGCGCGCAGCGCGGGGCGTCGACCCCTCCGAGCTGACCGGCATCGTCGACGAGGCGCTCGACAACGTCGACGGGTCGGTCCGCCAGATCCGGCAGATCGTGCACGAGCTGCGCGACCCCGACGCGGCCTCCGGGCTGGTCGAGCGCCTGCGCCGGGAGGCCTCCCTCGCACGCACCGGCCTCGGCTTCGCGCCGTCGTTCGTCCTCAGCCTCGACGGTCTGGCTCTGGTCGACGACGGCGTCGACGAGGACCGTCTGGACGAGCGGGTCCACCCCGCGCTGACCTCCGACGTGGTCGCCGTCGTGCGGGAGGGGCTGGCGAACGCGGCCCGGCACGCCCATGCCTCGTCGGTCACGGTGCGGGTCTCCGTCCGCGGGACCGGACCGCTCGGGGACGTCCTCGTCGAGGTGCAGGACGACGGCGCGGGCCTGCCGGTGCGACGCGAGCGGTCGTCGGGCACGGGCAACCTCGCCTCGCGCGCCCGCCAGCACGGCGGGACGTTCAGCCTGGGCGTCCCGCCCGACGGACGCGGCACGCTCCTGTCGTGGGAGGCGCCGCTCGGCTGAGCGTGCTGTCCCGGGTCTCAGTGCCCCGGCTCGGCCCGCCAGCTCGTGTGCTTGCGCGACGCCACCCACGCGGCCACCTGGGTACGTCGCTGCAGGCCCATCTTGGCCAGCAGCGAGGTGATGTGGTTCTTCACCGTCTTCTCGACGACGCCGAGCCGCTCCGCGATCTCCCGGTTCGACAGCCCTTCCCCGATGAGCTCGATCACCTTGAGCTCGCTCGGCGTGAGGTTCTCGGTCGGGTCGTCGTGCCCGGCCTTGCGGCGCGTCACCGTCCGCTCGTCGAGCAGGACCCGGCCGGCCGCGACCGCTCGGATGACGTCCGTGATCTCGGCGCCGCGCACGGACTTGAGCAGGTACGCGGCGGCCCCGGCGTCGAGCGCCGCGGCCAGGGCGTCGTCGTCGTCGAACGACGTCAGCACGATGGCGCGGGCTTTCGGCAGGGTCTCGCGCACCGTCCGCAAGAGCTCGATGCCCGTGCCGTCAGGCAGCTGCAGGTCGACCAGCAGCACCTGCGGGCGCACCAGAGCGGCGCGGCGGGCACCGTCGGCCACCGACCCCGCCTCGGCCACCACCGACATGCCGTCGGCGCGGTCGACGACCTCGGCGATCCCTCGGCGGACCACCTCGTGGTCGTCGATGATCATCACGGTGATGGGTCCTGCGGAGGCGCTGGTGGGGGGCACGATGGCATCGTAACGACGTGACCACCCTGCTGCTGCCATCGACACTGACCGACGAGCCCACCGTCCCCGCGGACATCCGCGTGCTGCGCTACGACGTGCACGAACCGATGCCCGACGACGCCCTCGATGCCGAGGCGCTGGTGCTCTGGGGCAACAGCGACGAGCTCCTGGCCGACGCCGCGCGGCGCCTGACCCGGCTGCGCTGGGTGCAGACCCTCGCCGCCGGGCCCGACGCCGCCCTGGCCGCGGGCTTCGCCGACGACGTCGTCATCACCTCGGGCCGCGGCCTGCACGACGGGCCCGTCGCGGAGCACACGCTCGCGCTGATCCTCGCCGCCGCTCGCCGGCTGCCCGAGCTCGTGCGCGCCCAGGACGCGCACCGCTGGGCCGGCGACCTGGGCGGGATGCAGGACGCGCGGCCCGGCCAGGTCTTCCGCACGCTGGACCGCTCCCGCGTGCTCATCTGGGGGTTCGGCTCCATCGCGGCACGGCTCGCTCCCCTGCTCACGGCTCTCGGCGCCCAGGTCACCGGCGTGGCGACGACCGCGGGCGACCGCAACGGCTTCCCCGTGATCTCGGCGTTCGACCTGCCCGACCACCTGCCCCGCACCGACGTCCTGGTCTCGCTCCTGCCCGCCACGGACCGGACACGGCACGCCGTCGATGCCGATGTCCTCTCCTCGCTGCCGGCGCACGCGTGGGTGGTGAACGTGGGCCGGGGCGCCACCCTGGACGAGGCGGCGCTGCTCGAGGCGATCCGAGCGGGGCGACTGGCCGGCGCCGCCCTGGACGTGTTCGAGACCGAGCCGCTGCCGGCGGACTCGCCGCTCTGGGACGAGCCCCGCATCCTCATCAGCCCCCACGCGGCCGGCGGTCGGCCCATCGGCGCAGGTGAGCTGATCACGGCGAACCTCGGGGCGTTCCTGTCCGGGGGCAAGCTGCGGAACGTGGTCCGTCGCTAGAACCGACCTCGCCGCGGGCGGGGCTGGCAGTGCGGGCAGGAGTACGACGACCGGTTCATGAACTCGTCGCGACGGATCGGCGTGCCGCAGCGCGGACACGGCCTCCCCTCCTGGCCGTAGACGGCGAGCGAGCGGTCGAAGTACCCGGACGCCCCGTTCACGTTGACGTACAACGCGTCGAAGCTGGTGCCGCCCTGCGCCAGCGCCTCCGTCATCACCTCGTGCGCGCCGGCCAGCGCGCGCTCGACCTCGGAACGCCGCAGCGTCTCGGTCGGCCGCGCGTAGTGCAGCTTCGCGAGCCACAGGCCCTCGTCGGCGTAGATGTTGCCGATGCCCGAGACCAGGGTCTGGTCGAGCAGAGCGCGCTTGAGGCCGGTCCTGCGCCGTCGCACCGCGGCGACGAGCGCGTCGTGGTCGAGCGCGGGGTCGAGCAGGTCGCGGGCGATGTGGGCGACGGGCTCGGGGACCACCGGGGCAGGCGAGCCGAGCCCGCCCGGCAGCCCGTCGCGCGTCGGCACGAGGTCGGGGACGCTCAGGTGGCCGAAGGTGCGCTGGTCGACGAAGTCGAGCGCGGAGCCGTCGTCCAGCGCGGCCCGCACGCGCAGGTGGGGGTGCTCGAGGAGGGGCTCGCCCGGTCCGCGCACCAGCAGCTGCCCGCTCATGCCGAGGTGGGCCATGAGGGCGTCGTCGCCGTCGTCGAGCAGGAGCCAGAGGTACTTGCCGCGCCGGACCGCCGCGTCGAGCCGCCGCCCGTCGAGCCGGCCGACGAAGTCCAGCGGTCCGCCGGTGTGCCGCCGGACGCTGTAGTCGCGCCGCACCTCCACGCCCGTGACCGTGCGGCCAAGGACATGCCGGGCCAGCCCGTCCCGGACGGTCTCGACCTCGGGGAGCTCGGGCACGTCAGGCGGAGGTGTCCTGCTGCAGGAGGGCGAGCGCCCGGTACGCGTCCGCGGCGGCGTCCTGCTCGGCGAGCTTCTTGGCGGAGCCGATGCCGACCCCGCGCGGCACCCCGGCGACGACCGCGCGAGCGGTGAACGTACGGGAGTGGTCGGGCCCCTCGCCGGTGACCTCGTAGAAGGGGGCTCCGAGACCCAGCGTCGCCGAGAGCTCCTGCAGCGACGTCTTCCAGTCGAGCCCGGCACCGAGGTCCGCGGCGGCCTCGAGGGACGGCCCGACCAGCCGCTCGACCAGCCCGCGCGCCGGCTCCAGGCCGTGGGACAGGTAGACGGCACCGAAGACCGCCTCGAGCGTGTCCGACAGGATCGAGTCCTTGTCCCGACCCCCGGTGGTCAGCTCGCCCTTGCCCAGCAGCACGAAGCTGCCCAGGTCGAGCTCGCGGGCGACGACGGCGAGCGCGCGCTGCGACACCGTGGCGGCCCGCATCTTCGCGAGGGCACCCTCCGGCAGGTCGGGGTGTGCCCGGTAGAGCGACTCCGTGACCACGAGCCCGAGCACCGAGTCCCCGAGGAACTCGAGCCGCTCGTTGGTCGGGATGCCGCCCGCCTCGTGCGCGAACGACCGATGGGTCAGGGCAAGCACGAGAAGCTCGGGGTCCAGGTGGACCCCGAGCTTCTCGAGAAGTTCTGCCGCGGCACTCACGCCGGCCCTCCGGTCATCAATGCTGCGCGGCGGGACGAGCTGAGGCTCAGCGAGCCTCGAACTCGGTACGCACGGCCTCGGCGTAGGCACGGTCCTTGTAGGTACCGCACGTCGGGCAGGCCGTGTGCGGCATCTTGTTGGACTTGCACTGCGGGCACGTGTGGAGCGTCGTGGCAGTGGTCTTCCACTGCGACCGACGCGCACGGGTGTTGCTGCGCGACATCTTGCGCTTCGGAACAGCCACGGCTAGCTCTCTTTCGTCTCGTCGTTCGAACCCAGCAGGTCGCCCAGGGCGGACCAGCGGGGGTCAAGCGTCTCATGCGAGTGGTCAGGGTCATCCGCGAGCCGTGCGCCACACTCGGAGCACAGACCGGGGCAGTCGGGTCGGCACAGCGGCTGGAACGGCAGAGCCGGCACGACCGTGTCCCGCAGCGCGGGCTCGAGGTCGACCAGGTCGCCCTCCAGCTCGCGCACGTCCTCCTCGTCGTCGCCGTCCTCGACCGCGATCGCCGCGCGCTCAGGGTAGACGTACAGCTCCATGAGGGAGACGTCGACGTTCTCGACAACCTCGCCCAGGCAGCGCACGCACTCCCCGATCGCCCGGCCGCGGACGGATCCGGAGACCAGGACCCCCTCCATGACCGCCTCGAGCCGCAGATCCAGCTCGACATCGGTCCCGGTGGGGATGCCGATCACGTCGGTACCGAGATCCTCCGGGGCGCCCACGGTGCGCTGCACGGTCCTCGTCGATCCCGGACGTCGGCCGAGCTCGTGCGAATCGAGCACGAACGGCGAACGGGGATCGAGGTGAACAGGGCGCTGCACGGCCAGGGTCCCCTCGTTGATCTCGGTCCGTGCCATGAGCGGCAGAACCAACGGGCAACTCTACGGCACAGGTCAGGAGCCGCCCAAATCCTCCGGGAGTGGCGCAGGTCTCAGCTCTCGTCGGCCCCGAGCCGCCCGGCCAGCTTCGCCCGGCCCGCCTGCACCTGGCTGAGCACCTTGCCCAGGTCGATCTCGAAGTCGGCCAGGCGGCGGTCGCAGTAGTCGTCCGCGTCGCGCTGCAGCCGCTCGGCGGTCTCCTCGGCCTCGGCGACGATCTGGGCCGCCCGCTCCTGCGCGGCCAGCACGACCGCCTCCTGCTCGACCAGGGCGGCGGCCTGGGCGCGCGCCTGAGCCAGCACGGCGTCCGCGTCGGCCTGCGCGACCGACCGCGCCGCGTCGGCGTCGGCCAGCACCTCGTCGGCGCGCGACAGCTGGCTGGGCAGCACGTCCCGCGCCTGCTCCACCAGGTCGAGCAGCTCGGCGCGGTTCACCAGCACCGAGGACGACATCGGCATCGCGCGCGCGTTGGCCACCGCCGTCCCGATCGCGTCCAGCACGCCCGTGAGGCCCTCAGGCCGGGTGGTCGGGTCCTCGTCCGTCATCGTGCGTCCCTTTCTCGAAGTGCCGCCCGCACAGCGTCCACGACACCCTCCGGCACGAGGTCGTCGATCGGTCCGCCGTACCGGGCCACGTCCTTGACCAGCGAGGACGCGATGTGCGCCAGCTTCTGGTCACCGACCACGAACACCGTCTCCACGCCGGACAGGTGCCGGTTCATGAGCGCCATCGGCAGCTCGGCGTCGAAGTCCGCGCCCCCCCGCAGGCCCTTGACCACCGCGGAGGCACCGACCGTGCGGACGAAGTCGGCCAGGAGGCCGTCGACCGCCTCGACCCGTACCCCGTCGAGGTCCCCGAGCGCCGTGCGCGCCAGCGTGAGCCGGACGTCGATCGGCAGCAGGGCCGCCTTCGACGAGTTCCGGGCGATGCCGACGACGACCTCGTCGAACATCGATCGCGCGCGCCGGATCACGTCCAGGTGCCCGAGGGTCAGGGGGTCGAACGACCCGGGGCAGACGGCGATGGTCACGACGTCAGGGTAGGCCAGCGGCGTGCACGGGCCAGCCGGACGCGCGGCGCCCTACCCTCGGGCATGGCCTCCGACGTCGTGCTCGAGCACGCCACTGCCGCCGACTCCCCCGCCGTCCGGACCGTGCTGGCCCGCGCCTACCGGACGAACCCGCTCATGGCGTGGGCGCTGCCCGACGAGGAGACCCGCGAGGACGCGTGCGCCGCCTGGCTCGGGCCGTCCGTCGACCGGTACCTGGCGGTCGGTCGGGTGCACGTCGCCCGCCGCGATGGCCGCGTGGTCGGGGCCGCGGCGTGGCGGCTGCCCGACGCGGAGCCTGCCCCGTCGTCGCTGCCGACGCCCGCCGGGGCGCTGGCCGCCCTGGTGGGTGTGGACCGTGCTGCGGAGATCCTCGCGGCGCTCGCGTCCGCCGCACCGCTCGCACCCGCCGCGCCGAGCCCTTACCTGAACTTCCTCGCGGTCGAGCCGCCGTGGCAGGGCCGCGCCATCGGCCGACGGCTGGTCGAGGCGGGAATCGCCGCCGCCGGGGACGCCGGGACGTACCTCGCGACCACCGACCCTCGGAACCTGCCGTTCTACGGACGGCTCGGCTACACCGGCGTGGGGACGGTCCGACTGGGCGACGACGGCCCGCTGCTCACGGTGCTGCAGCGAGCTCCGCGAACCACATGACGGTCTCGCCGTAGGCGCGTCGGTCGAAGCGCTCCAGCGGCGGGGTCCAGGCGGGCTCGGGCGTCCGCGACGACCGCTCGACCACGACGACCGCGTGCTCGGACAGCGCGGGCGCCACAGCCGCCAGCACGTCCCCGAGGTCCTGCTCCGACAGGTCGTAGGGCGGGTCGACGAGCACGAGGTCCCAGGGCGCCACCGGGGCCCGCTGGGCGAACCGCTCGGCCTTCTCGGAGACCACCTGCACGTGGTCGGCCAGGCCGAGCGACGCGACGTTGCGGCGGCAGACCTCCACGGCGTCGCGGGCGGCGTCGACGAGCGTGACGTGCTGCGCCCCGCGGCTGGCCGCCTCGATCCCGAGCGCGCCGGACCCGGCGTACAGGTCGAGCACGCGGGCGCCGTCGACGACGTCCAGGTGCTCGAGCCGGGAGAACAGGGCCTCGCGCACCCGCTCGCTCGTCGGCCGGGTGCCCGCCTTGGGAACCGCGAGCGTGCGGCCACCGACGGTGCCGGCGACGATGCGGGTCACTTGCGGACGCCCGCCTTGTCCTGCATCGACTCCTGCGACTCCATCATCCGTTCCATGAGCGAGCCCGTGCGGATCGACGACGCGATCGCCACCGCGATGACCGACAGGATGACCTGCACGTACAGCAGGATCGGGTTGACCGTGCGCAGCAGGACCGCGATCCAGACCGGGAGCAGGCCGAGCACCACGAGGTCCGGGCCGCGCGCGAGCACGGTCGCCACGCCGGTGGGCAGGGCTCCCATCGGCGTCGAGACGAGCGCGCCGCCCCAGTCGGGCGCCGGCCGGTACGAGGCCCGGACCGCGGCAGCCGCCCACACCGGCGTCGACGCCAGCCCGAGGGCGATCCAGCCGGGCACGTCGGAGGCCCAGCGGCCGACCGCGGCGAACGCGACGACCGACCAGAGGGCCATCGCGGCGGCGGGCACGACCATGCGCAGCCGTCGCACCGTCTTGGCCTCGATGGGCAGCAGGCGGTCGAGGATCGGGGCCATCTCGGCACGCCGGGCACCCTCGCCGGTCGCGCTCATGGCGACGTAGCCCGCCACGAGCAGGCCCAGCAGGACTCCGAACGGGCTGGCCAGCTGCGGAACCGTGCTGACCAGCACGGGCACCAGGGCCGCGACCCCGAGCTGCACGACGTGCCGCGCGGACCGGCGCAGCACGACGAGGTCGGCGGTGATCAGCGCGGACGCCGGCCCGCGTGCGGTGCTCAGCGGGGAGAGCCAGCGCCGCACGGGGGGCGCGGCGCCGTCCGTCAGGGCGCGGCCGAGCTCGCGCGAGTCCATGGAGACCACGGCACCGACGGCCTGCGTGGCCACGGAGCCGCTCTCGCGCAGGGTCCGCTCGGGCATCCGCCCGAGCCGGTGGTCGACGAGGAAGGCGAGGCCGACGACGACGACCGCCAGGGCGGCCAGCAGCCACCAGGGCGGACTCGGGACGGCGTCCACCGACCAGCCCGCGAGCGACAGCGCGACTGCGGCCACCGGGGCGAGGAACAGCAGCACGTCGCCGACGAGCGCGATCCCGCGCCGCGACACGCTGGCCGACTGCCCCACCGCCGCCAGCAGCACGATCCCGGCCGCGACGACCGCGGCCGTGCCGGCGACCCGCACCACGCGGTGCCCGGGATCGGCCAGCAGGCCGGCGTCGAGGAGCGCGACGACCACCGCACCGACGAAGCCCGCGAGCAGCGGCAGGCGGCGGGCCGCCGGGCGCAGCAGGCCCCGCCGGTCGACGGGCAGCCCCAGCCACCAGGCCGCCTCGGCACCGCCCGCACCGACCGGGCCCAGCCGGCCGGCGAGCGACAGCAGCACCCCGGCGAGCGCCACGAGGATCACGACGACCAGCGTGGCGAGGCTCAGCGAGACCGGCGCCTCGACGTCCGGAGCGGGCGGCAGGGCGACGCGCATGGCCTGGGCGGCGCCGAGCGCGATGCCGATGCTGATCGCGATGCTGATGACGACGTAGTACACGCTCGACAGAAGCGAGCCGATGCTCGCGCCGCCGCGGGAGTTGGCCGCCTGCGACGTGAACCGGCGGATGCTCTTGGCGGACGGGACCTCGCCGACCTCGAACGGCTGGACCGCGGGCTCGTCGTCGAGCATGTCGTCGTGCAGGTCGGTCACGGGTTCTCCCGCGAGATGAGGTCGGCGGCCTGGTCCGGGGGCAGCAGGCGCGTGACGTCGTCCGCCACGTGCACCGCCCGGTCGGCGACGGCCCGCAGGAGATCGGGGTCGTGCGTGGCCAGCAGCACCGCGCCGCCCGCCTTCTTCTCGGCGACGATCCGGTCCGCCAGCCGGTCCCGCATGGCCCGGTCGAGGCGCTGCTCGGGCTCGTCGAGCACCAGCAGCGACCGGGGCCGCACGAAGCCGGCGGCGAGCAGCAGGCGTCGGCGCTGACCGGAGGAGAGCGCGACGGGCAGGGAGCGCGCGTGGTCGGTGAGCCCGAACTCCGCGAGCAGCCCGGCGACCACCTCCTGCGCGCCGTGCACGCCGTGCCCGCGGGCCGTCAGGTAGAGGTGCTCCGAGACCGTGAGCGCCGGGAAGTAGGCGTCGTCGTCGAGCACGCTGGCCACCTTGGTGCGGAAGCCGACCTCGCGCTCGTCCACGGGGGCGCCGAACACCTGCAGCGTCCCGCCCGACGGCTCCAGCAGCCCGATCACCGCGCGGAGCACGGTCGACTTGCCCGAGCCGTTGGCCCCGACGAGCGCGACCACCTTGCCCGGGGCCAGCGTGAACGACACGGGTGCGCACACGGGCGCTCCGCCGTAACCGACGAGCAGGTCCTTGGCGCTGATCACGGGCTTCGACACGTGCGCCAGGGTATCCGCGCTGGATGGGTGCTGCCGTCAGCTCTGCCCGAGGAACTCCTCGCGCCCGTCCGCCAGCTGCGTCGCGATCGCCGCCTGCAGCGCGGGCCACGCGGCCAGCTCGGGGTCGGCCTCGACCAGCGCGCGGGCGTCGTCGCGCGCCCGGTCGATCACCGCGCCGTCGCTGACGATGCGCAGGAACCGCAGGGTCCCGCGCCGCCCCGACTGCGCCGAGCCGAGCACGTCGCCCTCGCGGCGCAGCTCGAGGTCGACGCGCGCGAGCTCGAACCCGTCGGTCGTCTCCGCGAGCGCGCCCAGCCGMCGGGCCGCGACGGTGCCCTCGGGGGCGTCCGCGACGAGCAGGCACAGCCCGGGCGCGCTCCCCCGGCCCACGCGGCCGCGCAGCTGGTGCAGCTGCGAGAGCCCGAAGACGTGCGCGTCGAGGATCACCATGACGGTCGCGGCGGGCACGTCGACGCCGACCTCGATCACCGTGGTCGACACGAGCACGGGCGTGCGGCCCGAGGCGAAGTCGGCGATCGCGCGGTCCTTCTCCTCGCTCGTCATCCGCCCGTGCAGGAGCCCGACGGCCGCGCCGCCGAGCCGCGGGTCGGAGCGCAGGGTCTCGGCCACCTCGAGCACGGCCCGCAGCGGCTTCTTGGGGGCCCGCTGCGCGGCGGCCTGCGCCTCGCCGACGGTCGCGGGCTCGTCGGCGACCAGGTCGACGCCGTCGTCGGCGTCGCCCGATCCCTCGGCGTCCTCGTCGATCCGCGCGCACACGACGAACGCCCGGCCGCCCTTCTCGACCTCTTCGCGCACGCGGCTCCACGTGCGGTCCATCCAGACGCGGTTGTCGGCGGGCACCACGTGCGTGGTGATTCCGCTGCGCCCGGCGGGCACGTGCCGCAGCTCGGAGATCTCGAGCTCGCCGAACACGGTCATGGCGACCGTCCGCGGGATCGGCGTCGCCGTGGTCACCAGGAGGTGCGGCGCGTTCGCGGCCTTGGCCTGCAACCGGCCCCGCTGCTCGACGCCGAACTTGTGCTGCTCGTCGATGACCACGAGCCCGAGGTCCGCGAACTGCACCGGGTCGGAGAGCAGCGCGTGGGTGCCGACGACGATCCCCGCCTGTCCGCTGGCGGCCTCGAGCAGGTTGGTGCGCCGCTCCGCGGCCGACTGCGCGCCCGTGATCACCGCCACCCGGGTGCCGATCTCGGACCCGCCCAGCAGGCCGCCCTCCGCCAGGTCGCCCAGCATCGCGCGCAGGGTCCGCACGTGCTGCGCGGCGAGCACCGACGTGGGGGCCAGCAACGCCGCCTGCCCGCCGGCATCCACCACCTGGAGCATCGCCCGCAGTGCGACGACGGTCTTGCCCGAGCCGACCTCGCCCTGGAGCAGCCGCTGCATGGGGTGCGGTCGGGCGAGGTCGTCGGCGATCTGCTCCCCCGCCGCCACCTGGCCCTCGGTGAGCGTGAACGGCAGCCGGGCGTCGAACGCGTCCAGCAGGCCCCCGGTCCGCGCCGGTCGGGCCGTCGACTCCTCGCGCTGCGCGTGCGCGCGTCGGCGGGCCAGCTCCGCCTGCAGCACGAACGCCTCCTCGTACCGCAGGCGCGCCTGCCCCTTGCGCCAGTCCTCCTCGGTCTGCGGCACGTGCACCCCGCGCAGCGCCGACCAGCGCGAGGCCAGGTGACGCTCCGCGCGCACCAGGTCAGGCACCGGGTCCGGCACGTCCTGCTCGGTCAGCGGGTCGAACGCCTTGCGCACCGCCTTGCGGATCTTCTCCGACTCCAGGCCGGCGGTCGCCGGGTAGATCGGGATCGGCCACTCGGCCTCCTCGAGCGCGACCTCCTCGTCCACCTCGAGCCCGAAGATCGCGTAGACGGGGTTGGCCAGCTGCAGCCGCCCGTTGAACACGTTGATCTGCCCCGAGAACAGCCCGAGGCTGCCCGGCACCAGCCGCCGGAGGTGGAACTCCGCCGCGTTGCGGTGGGGCATGAAGATCACCAGGTCGAGCGTGCGGGTGCCGTCGGTGATCTTCGCCTCGACCCGCGGCTTGCCCGTCTTCATCGCGGTCTTGATCTCCGCGCCGCGCACCCGCGCGACGAGCGAGACGTTGGCCCCGACCGCGAGGCTCGCGATGTCGGTGACCTCGCGCGAGTCCGCATACCGCCACGGGTAGTAGGACAGGAGGTCGCCGACGGTCTCGAGGCCGAGCCCCGTGAACTTCTTCTGGTCGGCCGGCGTCGCGGCCGCGAACCGCTCGTCCAGCGGCTCGACGGGCGTGTGGACGCTGTCGGGATAGGTCAGCCGGTCCGGGCTCGGCCTGCGCGTCGCCACGTCAGTCCAGCCCGATCACGAGCGCCGGGCCGTGCCCGGTCGGGCCGACCACCGTCGTCTCGACGCCCGGGTGCCGCCCCGCCAGGTGTGCCAGGAGCCCGTCGACGAGCGCGCCGTCCGGAGCGTCCCGCACGAGCACCGTCAGGCTCTCGGCGGACACGGGTCGAGTCACGGCCACGAGCGCGTCGGTCGCGTCGCACGCGGACCGCTCCGTCGCGACCTCGACCTCGCGCACGTCGAGCCGGGCCAGAGCCGCGTCCGCCGCTGCCCTCCCCTCGACGGTCGGGCCGGCGCCGGCGAGCGCCAGCGCACCCACCACGAGCCGGACCTCGTCGCGGGCGTCGAGCACGTGGACGAGCACACCGGGCGTGGCGAGCTCGACCGGCGTGCCCGCAGCGCCCGGCAGGAGGACCACGTGCGCGGCGCCCGAGTCGACCACCGCCCGTTCGAGGTGGACCGGTCGGACCGGCGCCTCCGGGCACTGCACGACGGTCACCGCACCCGTGGCGGCGTACCAGGCCGCGAGCCCCGGCGCCGCCGTGCAGACGACGACGCCCCACCGCTCGGGCCCACCGTCGATCGCCGACCCGCCCGCGTGCGCACCCGAAAGCAGTCGCACGAGCACCTGCTCACGGCGACCCACCGCCGCGCCATCGATCGCCGCGGCCGGGTCGTCGGTGTGGACGTGCACGTGCCACCAGCCGTCGCCGCCCACGACGGCGACCGAGTCGCCGACCGCGCCCATCCGGCGACGCAGCTCCGCGCCGGTGTCGACCACGGGCTGCTCGTCGCTCACCAGCAGCATCACCTCGAACGCCCCGCCGGTGGCCTCGGCCGACGCGTGGTGGGCGGCCGCGGCGGGCAGCCAGTCGAGCGGGACCGCCACGGGCCGCTCGTCGCCGGCCGCGCGGGCCAGGGCGTCGAGCACGACCAGCAGGGCGCACGCGCCGGCGTCGAGCACGTGCGCGGCGCGCAGGACGGGGTGCGCGGCGCTGATCCGTCCGAGGGCGCGCAGGGCCTCCGCCACCGCCTCCGCGAGGGTGGTCGGCAGGTCGGCGCCCGCGTCCGCAGCCGTCGTGGCGGCGCGGGCCACGACGTCGGCGAGCGTGAGGACGGTGCCCTCCTGCGGCTCGACTGTGGCCTCCCGGGCGGCCCGGGCCGCCACCGACAGGCAGCGGGCGGCCTCGTGTGCGCCCGCGGCGGCCGGCAGCGCGCGGGCGAAGCCGGTCAGGTACTGGCTGACGATGACCCCGGAGTTGCCGCGGGCGGCCAGCAGGGCACCCCGGGCGAAGGCCCGCGCCACGTCCGGCGCGCTCGCGTCGGAGCCGGCGAGCGCCACTGCCTCGACGCCCCCGGTGACGGTCAGCAGCACGTTGGTGCCGGTGTCGGAGTCCGCGACCGGGAACACGTTGACGGCGTCGATCCGGTCCCGGGCCGCCTCGAGGGCGGAGCAGGCCGCGGCCGCCCACGTGCGCACCGCCGCCGCGTCGAGCAGGTCCACCGCACCTCCGTCGTCCCCGGCCACCCCGGACAGCTCGAGCAGGCCGCCGCTCCCGCCTGCACCTGCGCTGCACCACCCTGCCTCATCGCACCCACATTTGGGTCGACGTGCCCGATGGGCTAGTCTTGACCGGTTGCCCGGCCATGCTGGGCACTGGTGGTGCCCCGCAGCGGCCCCCGAATCCTCTCCGGAAACGGCATGGAGTCGGCGTCGCTCGTGCGCTCCGACACATACTTCGCCGCACACGCGGCAGATGATCCGTACAGAGCAACAGGAGAAGACCGTGGCTGCCAACTGCGACGTCTGCGCCAAGGGCCCGAGCTTCGGGCACAGCATCTCGCACTCGCACGTGCGCACGAAGCGTCGCTGGAACCCGAACATCCAGCGCGTGCGTGCCGTCGTCGCGGGGACGCCCAAGCGTCTCAACGTGTGCACGTCGTGCCTCAAGGCCGGCAAGGTGCAGCGCGCGATCTGACGTACCCCTGAATCGTCCGAAGGGCCATGAGGTTGTCACTTCATGGCCCTTCGTCATGTCCGATTCCTGTGGCATGGTGACCTCCATGGTCGAGCAGCTGGACGAGGTGACGATCCGCGTCGCCACCGAGGGGGACGCCGCAGGGATCGCCCGGGTGCACGTGCGCTCGTGGCAGGAGGCCTACGCGGGAATCGTGCCCGACGCGTACCTGGCCTCCCTGGATGCCGACGAACGCACCGCCCAGTGGGGCCGGTACCTGCGCGAGGGCCCGCGCGAGGAGATCCTCACGTGGGTCGCCGCCGTGCCGGACCGACTGGTCGGGTTCGTCACGGTCGGACCCGGTCGCGACGAGGACGCGCGGCGCGGCGACCGGGAGATCTTCTCCATCTACCTCGATCCCGGCACGTGGGGGCACGGCGTCGCCCGTGACCTCATGCGGACCGTCATCGCTGAGGTCGGCGACCGGACCACCATCACGCTGTGGGTGCTCGCGGACAACGAGCGCGCGCGGCACTTCTACCGGCGTCACGGCTTCCAGGCCGACGGCGTGGAGCGCTACGACGACATCGGCGGCGAGAGCCTGCTCGAGGTCCGCTACCGCCGAGGCTGAGCCCTCACCCGCCGAAGTGGTCCCAGCCCGACCTCGCCGGCGCGGCCACCCCGTCGACGAGGACCCCCGGGACCGGCCCGTCCGTGACCCGGCCCACGACCCGGAACCCCTCCGGCAGCACGGCTCCGGACGGGAACGTCGCCAGCAGCGCGTGGTCCTCCCCGCCGTCGAGCACCCACCGCTCCACCGTCGCGCCGAGCCGCGCCGCCTCGTCGCCCAGGCGGCACAGGTCCTCGGCGAACGCCGCCACCTCCAGGTCGATCTCGACACCGCTCGCGCGGGCGAGCCGACCGGCGTCCCGCAGCAGGCCGTCGGACACGTCGAGCATCGCGGTGGCCCCTGCGGCGGCCGCGGCCGGTCCCGCAGCCAGCGGCGACACGGGCCGCAGGTACGCGGCCACGAGCTCCGCGTCCGGGTCCACGACGCCCGACTCGAGCAGGGCCAGCCCGGCCGCCGACCACCCGGCGACGCCCGCGTGCGCCACGACGTCGCCCGGGCGCGCACCCGACCGCAGCACAGGCGCGCGTCCGGCCAGGTCACCGTGCGCGGCCACGGAGACCACCACCAGCGGCCCGCCGGACAGGTCCCCGCCCACCACGCCGACCCCGTGCGGGGCGCACTCCGCGGCGAGGCCGCGGGCCAGGCCGTCCACCCACGACGCCGGCAGGTCCGGCGGGATCACCAGGGCGACCACCAGGCTCGTGGGCCGCGCGCCCATCGCGGCGACGTCGGCGAGGTTCTGCACGGCCGCACGTCGGCCGACGTCCTCGCCCGAGGACCACGACCGCCGGAAGTGCCGGTCCTCGACCAGCACGTCGGTGGTCACGACGAACCGGCCGTCGGGCGCGGCAACGACCGCGGCGTCGTCGCCGGGTGGGACGAGCGTGTCGGCGCCCACCGGCAGGAGGGGGAAGATGCGGGCGAGCAGCTGCTCCTCGGTCAGCTCGGAGACGAGCAGAGAGCCTGGGTCGATGCTGGAGGTGTCGCCGGTCACCCCGACACGGTAGAGGTTCGGCGCGCCGCTCGGGTTACCGTGACCGGGTGCCCCAGCCGCCCCTGCACCGACGCCTGCTGGCCGTGGCCTCGGTCGGTGGCGTCGCGGTCCTCGGCGGGTGCGCGAGCACGATCCCGGCGCGGGTCGCCCCGCATGCCACGGACCCCGTCTGCGCGTCCGTCGTGCTGGCCGTGCCGGACTCGCTCGGCGCGGGCCTCCCCCAGCGCGACACCACGGCGCAGGCCACGACGGCGTGGGGCGACCCCGCGGCGCCGATCGTCCTGCGCTGCGGCGTCGAGCCTCTGGGGCCGACGACGGACCACTGCCAGACCGTCGAGACGCCGGGCGGCCCGAGCATCGACTGGGTCGTCGTCGAGGGAGAGGACGGCGACTGGACGTTCACCACGTACGGACGCCAGCCCGCGGTCGAGCTGCACGTGCCCGCCGCGGTCGCGACCGAGCGCTCGACGTCCTTCGTCGACCAGCTCGGGCCCGCCGTCGCCCTGACCGAGCAGGTCCGCAGCTGCGTGTAGGTCAGCGCCCGTAGAGGGAGGCCACAGGGCAGTCGAACGCTGCCCGGTCCGCCAGCCCGACCCGGTTGAGGTACTCGACGATGATCTTGTACGACCGGAAGAAGCCGACCTCGGTGTAGTTCACCCCGAGCTTCTCGCAGTAGTCGCGCACGACCGGCTGCACGTGCCGGAGGTTCGGCCGCGGCATGCTCGGGAAGAGGTGGTGCTCGACCTGGTAGTTGAGCCCGCCCATGACGAAGTCGACGGCCACGCCGCCCCGGATGTTGCGGGACGTGAGGACCTGGCGGCGCAGGAAGTCCACCTTCATCCCCGCGGGGATGATGGGCATGCCCTTGTGGTTCGGCGCGAACGATCCGCCGAGCAGCACACCGAACAGGGCCATCTGCACCCCGATGAACGCGAGCGCCTTGCCGGGCGGGAGCAGCCAGAACAGCAGGCCGACGTAGACGGCGAGCCGCGTGATGACGATCGGCGCCTCGACCCAGCGGTGCGGCACGGTGCCCTTGGCGAGCAGCAGGCGGACGCTCGACGCGTGCAGGCTGAGGCCCTCGAGCATGAGCAGCGGGAAGAAGAACCAGCCCTGGTGGCGGCCGAACCACGCGCGCCAGCCGCTGCGGGTCTCCAGCACGTCCTGCGTCCAGACGACGACGCCCGGCGCGATGTCGGGGTCCGCCCCCACCTGGTTGGGCGAGGCGTGGTGCCGGTTGTGCTTGTTGCGCCACCACGTGTGGCTCAGGCCGACGAACCCGCCGGCGAGGATGCGGGAGGTCCAGTCGTTCCACGGACCCGACTTGAAGATCTGGCGGTGCGCGCTGTCGTGCCCGAGGAACGCGATCTGCGTGAGCACGACGGCGAACCCGGCCGCGACGGCCAGCTGCCACCACGAGTTGCCGACGAGGACGACGGCCACCCAGACCGACGCGAAGGCCAGCACGACGGCGACCAGGCGGGTCCAGTAGTAGACGTAGCGACGACGCAGCAGCCCGGACTCACGGACGTACGCGGCGAGCGCCGAGTAGTCCTGCGCGGTGGCCGCTCGCGCCGGAATAGATGCCCCGGGCGACACGGTAGCGCTCATGCGCTCGCCTCGCGGGTCTGGTCTGCCTGCGAGACGGTCATCACGTTCACCATCGATCTACGTGAGCCGGCGTTGGCTGCCGGCCGTGCGGCGCGCCCCCGGCTGGAGGGTGCGGAGGGGCGCGGTGCGTCCCGACAGTGATGGGGGGACGTCCACCCCGGACGACGTCGTTGTCGCGCCGCGGTCCATCACGAGTGCCCCGAGGGTAGCCTGCCGCGCTGGGTTTGGGCGTACGACAGGGCGAACGTCGGGCGTACATCCGTCATTCGTCACCGCAGACCCGTGGGCCGCGCGAGCGCCAGGCGCAGCAGCTCGTCGACGAGGTCGGCGTAGCCAACGCCCGACGCCTCCCACATCCGGGGGTACATGGAGTACGGCGTGAACCCCGGCATCGTGTTGATCTCGTTGACCACGACCTCGCCGTCGGGCGTGACGAACACGTCGACGCGGGCCAGACCCTCGCAGCCCACGGCCTCGAACGTGCGCACCGCGACGTCCCGCACGGCCTCGACGACGCCCGGCGGCAGGTCGGCCGGGCACGCGAGGGTCACGCCGGCCTCGTCGAGGTACTTGGCCTCGAAGTCGTAGAACGCGTGCCGCGAGTCGGTCACCAGGATCTCCCCGGGCAGCGAGGCCCGGGCCCGGTCGCCGTCGTGGCCCCCGAGCACGCCGCACTCGATCTCGCGGCCGACGATGGCCGCCTCGACGATGATCTTCGGGTCGTGCTCAGCAGCCGCGCGGATCGCTGTCGGCAGGTCCGCCAGGTCGGTGACGCGCGAGATGCCGAGGCTCGATCCCGCGCGTGCGGGCTTGACGAACAGCGGGAGCCCGAGGTCGGCGATCCGTGCGGTCACGCCCTCGGGGTCGCGGTCGAGCTCACCAGGCTGCACCACGCTGAACGGCCCGACGGGCAGCCCGTGACCCGCCAGCACCAGCTTCATCATGTGCTTGTCCATGCCGACCGCGGAGGCCAACACCCCGGCGCCCACGTACCGGACGTCCGCCAGCTCGAGCAGACCCTGCAGCGTGCCGTCCTCCCCGAACGGGCCGTGCAGCAGCGGGAACACGACGTCGACCTCGCCCAGCACGCGCGGCAGCTGACCGGCCTCGAGCACCTGCACGTCGCGGTCGTCGACGGCCTGCGGCAGCAGCACGTGCGCGGCCGTGTCCTCGACCTGCGGGAGCCGGCCGTCGACGATCGCCCAGCGGTCGGGGTCGTCGTCGGCGAGCACCCAGCGCCCGGCGGGCGTGATGCCCACGGCCAGGACGTCGTAGCGGTCGCGGTCGATCGCGCGCAGCACTCCGCCGGCGGTCGCGCAGCTGATCCCGTGCTCGCCGGACCTGCCGCCGAACACGACCATCACCCGTGGTCGGCGAGCAGTCCCGGTGGTGGTCTCGTGGATCGGCTCAGGGGTCTGGTCGTGGCCCGAGGGCTGTGCGGTGGCGTCCATCGCGCCCGACCCTACCTGTCGGGGGCCGGGCCCAGAGCACGACGCCGGGTAACCTGCCGCCGTGACCTCGCAGCGTTTCGACGACCTCTCCCCCGCGACGCTCACGGTCGCGGCCGGCCGGCCGGCACGGACCCAGGGCGCCCCGGTGAACCCCCCGCTGGTGCTCTCCTCGACGTTCGTGTCCCGCGGCGTGCCCGCGCCGGACGAGCCGCTGTACGGGCGGATGGACGCCGAGACCTGGCACCCGTTCGAGCAGACGCTCGGTGCGCTGGAACGCTCGGCCCACCCGGCGCTCGTGTTCGGCTCCGGCATGGCCGCCATCGCCGCCGCCTTCTCGCTCATCCCGCCGGGCGGCCGGCTCGTCCTGCCCCGCCACTCCTACCAGGTCACACTCGCCTACGCCCGCGACCTGGAGGAACGGCTGGGGGTCGACGTCGCGCTCGTCGACATCGACGACACGGACGCCGTGCTGGACGCGTTGCGGACCCCCACCTCGATGCTCTGGATCGAGACGCCGACCAACCCGATGCTCGAGGTCGCCGACCTCCCGGCGCTGGTCGCGGGCGCGCACGCCGCCGGCGCGCTGGTGGGCGTCGACAACACCTTCGCGACGCCGCTGGTCCAGCGCCCGCTCGAGCACGGCGCGGATGTCGTCGTGCACTCGGTGACCAAGTACCTCGCCGGGCACACCGACGTGGTCCTGGGCGCCGCGCTGGCCGACGACGACGACCTGCACGCCCGGCTGCACGCGTACCGGACCCTGCACGGTGCGATCGCCGGACCGTTCGAGGTCTGGCTCGCCCTGCGCGGCCTGCGCACGCTCGCGCTGCGCGTCGAGCGCGCCCAGGCCAACGCCGCGGAGCTCGCGCGGCGCCTGAGCGAGCACCCGGGCGTCGCCGAGGTCCGGCACCCGAGCCTGCCGTCGGACCCCGGCCACGACCGGGCCGCACGCCTGATGGACGGCTTCGGCGCGATCATCGGCCTGCGCCCGGTCGGCGGCCCCGAGGCGGMGGACCGAGTCGTCGCGGCGCTGGAGCTCTGGGTGCCGGCGACGAGCCTGGGCGGGGTCGAGTCGACGCTGGAGCGCCGCCGGCGGTTCGCCACCGAGTCGCTCACCGTGCCGGAGGACCTGCTGCGGATGTCGGTCGGCATCGAGGACGTCGAGGACCTCTGGGCCGACCTGGACCAGGCTCTGAGGGCTGGCTAGCGGGCTGGCTAGCGGGCTGGCTAGCGGGCTGGCTAGGGGCTGGCTAGACCCCTTCGGCCTTGTGCGGCCGGGCGAGGAGCAGCGAGGCCATCTGGTCGACCGGCAGCCCCTCGTGCAGCACCTTGACCACGGCCGAGGTGATCGGCATCTCGACGCCCAGCGTGGTCGCCAGCTCCAGGACCGACCGGCTCGACTTGACGCCCTCGGCCGTGCCGCCCGTGGCGGTGATCGCCTCGTCCAGGGTCATGCCGCGGCCGATGTGCCCGCCGAGCGTGTGGTTGCGCGAGTCCGGCGACGCGCAGGTGGCCATGAGGTCGCCCAGACCGGCGAGGCCGGGGAACGTGTCGGCGTCGGCGCCGAGCGCGAGCCCGAGGCGCGTGATCTCGACCAGCCCGCGCGTGATGACGGTCGCCATGGTGTTGAAGCCGTGGCCGCTGCCCTGCGAGATGCCGACCGCCAGCGCGATGACGTTCTTCACGGCGCCGCACAGCTCGACACCGACCACGTCGTCGTTGGTGTACGGCCGGAAGTAGGCCGAGGCGCACGCCCGGGCCACCAGCTGCGCGGTCGCCTCGTTGGTCGAGGCCACCACGGTGGCGGTCGGCTGCCGGTGCGCGATCTCGAGCGCCAGGTTGGGGCCGGAGACGACGGCGACGCGCTCCGCGGGGATGCCGAGCGACTCCGAGACCACCTCGCTCATCCGGCGGTCGGTCGACAGCTCGACGCCCTTCATCAGGGAGACGGCGACGGCGTGCGGGGCGACGGCGTCGGCCAGCGGCGTGAGGGTGGCACGGGCGCTCTGCGACGGGATGGCGACCGCGACGATGTCGGCACCGGCGAGCGCGGCCCGGACGTCACCCGTCGCCGTGACCCGCCGCGGGAGCACGACGCCCGGCAGGTAGGCCTCGTTGCGGTGCTCGTCGGCGATCTGCCGGCAGACCGCCTCGTCGCGACCCCAGATGGTCACGTCGCAGCCGGCGTCGGCCATCACGGCCGCGAACGTGGTGCCCCACGCCCCGGCTCCGAGCACCGCGGCGCGCAGCCGGGGAGCTCCGGGGACGACCGGCCGCTCCTCGGCCACCTGGTCCGCCGTCACGGCAGCTCGGGGTGGGTCGCGTGGTCGCCGCCGACCCTCTTCTCGCCCTGCGCGAGCGGCTTGCGCATGTCGTAGCGGATCGCCGGCGGCTCCTCGCCGCGGACCTCCTGGAGGAGCGCGGTGATCGCGGTCATCACGCGCTCGGTGGCCTCGCGCAGCGTCTTGGTGTCCTGCGGGCGGTCGTACAGGTCCTCGAGGTCGACCGGCGGGCCGGCCACCACGGTGACCAGCTTGCGCGGGAAGGGCTTGAGCAGCTTGCCGTAGCGCGCCAGCAGGTCCTGGGCGCCCCACTGGGCGACCGGGATGACCGGGGCCTTCGTGCTGAGCGCCAGCCGGGCGATCCCCGTCTTTCCGACCATCGGCCACAGGTCGGGGTCGCGCGTCAGCGTGCCCTCGGGGAAGACCGCGACCGCGTCGCCGGCCTCGACCGCGAGGATCCCCGCCGCGAGCGAGTCCCCCGCCGACGCGGTGTTCCGGAAGACGGGGATCTGCCCCGTCGCCCGCAGCACCCAGCCGAGCACCGGCACCTTGAACAGGGGCGCCTTGGCCAGGATCTTCGGCGCGTAGCCGTTGTCCCACAGGAAGTGCGCGAACGTCAGCGGGTCGATGTTCGTCATGTGGTTCGACGCGACAATGAACCCGCCCTCGGCGGGGAGGTTCTCGGTGCCGCGCCACCGGCGGCGGGTCATGGCGAGCATCGGGGGACGCACGATGCGCGCGACGTTGCGGTAGGCGCGGTTGGATCTGGCCGGCGGATGCACGGGAGCCGATGCTACCGGTGACCCGGAGCGGTCGATGTGCTCATGCCCTCGTCAGCTCGCGGCTGAACTCGGCACCCAGCGCCTCGAGCTTCTCGGTGAAGCGCTCGTAGCCCCGATCGATGAGGCTGATCCCACGCACCGAGGAGGTGCCCTTGGCCGTCAGCGCGGCGATGAGGTGGCTGAAGCCGCCCCGCAGGTCCGGCACCTCGATGTCCGCCGCGGCCAGCGGCGTCGGACCCGAGATGACGGCGGAGTGGAAGAAGTTGCGCTGCCCGAACCGGCACGGCCGACCGCCCAGGCACTCCTTGTAGACCTGGATCGTCGCGCCCATGCCCACCAGGGCCTCCGTGAACCCGAACCGGTTCTCGTAGACCGTCTCGTGCACGATCGACAGGCCCTTCGCCTGGGTGAGCGCCACCACGAGCGGCTGCTGCCAGTCCGTCATGAACCCGGGGTGCACGTCCGTCTCGAGCGTGATCGAGCGCAGGTCGCCCCCGGGGTGGAAGAACCGGATGCCGTCGTCGTCGATCGCGAACTCGCCGCCGACCTTGCGGAACGTGTTGAGGAACGTCGTCATCTCGGGCTGCGTGGCTCCGCGCACGAAGATGTCCCCGCCCGTCGCCAGGGCCGCCGACGCCCACGACGCCGCCTCGATCCGGTCGGACAGGGCCGTGTGCCGGAAGCCGACGAGCCGGTCGACGCCCTCGATCCGGATCACGCGGTCCGTGTCGACGGAGATGATCGCGCCCATCTTCTGCAGCACGTTGATGAGATCCATGATCTCGGGCTCGATCGCCGCGTTGGCCAGCTCGGTGACGCCCTCGGCGCGCACGGCCGTGAGCAGCAGCTGCTCCGTGGCTCCGACGCTCGGGTACGGCAGCGCGATCTTGGTGCCCTGCAGGCGTCGCGGCGCCCGGATGTGGATGCCGTTGTCGGTCTTCTCCACGACCGCGCCGAACTGCCGCAGGATGTCGAGGTGGTAGTTGATCGGCCGGTCGCCGATCCGGCACCCGCCCAGGTCCGGGATGAACGCCTCGCCCAGACGGTGCAGCAGGGGGCCGCAGAAGAGGATCGGGATGCGGCTCGAGCCCGCGTGGGTGTCGATGTCCGCGACGTGCGCCGACTCGACGTCCGTCGGGTCGAGGTGCAGCACCCCCGCCTCGGCGTCGGCGTCGACCTTGACGCCGTGCAGCTCGAGCAGGCCTGTCACCACGCCGACGTCGCGGATCTGGGGGACGTTGCGCAGGACGCTCGGCGTCTCGCCCAGCAGGGCCGCGACCATCGCCTTGGAGACGAAGTTCTTGGCACCGCGGACGGTGATCTCACCCGACAGGGGGTTGCCACCGTTGACGTACAGCAGATCGCTCATCGAAACATCGTCTCCCACGCGCGGGGGTGCTCCCGACCGTCCGAGCGGCGGCGCGCCGAGGTCGGTGCCGAACCTTCACACGGCCGGGCCCGCGGATTACTTCTTCTTGGTGCTGCCCTTGCCGGACTTCTTCCCGGCCTTCTTCGAGTCAGCCTTCTTCGCGTCAGCCTTCTTCGCCGCGGCCTTCTTCGCGTCGGCCCGCTTCTTCGCCTCGGCCTTCTTCGCCGCGTCGGCCCGCTTCTTGACGTCGGCCTTCTTGGCGTCGGCCTTGGCCTTCGCCTTCTGCGTCGCCTTGCTCTTCGGGGCCGCTGCGGCCTTGACCTTCGGCGCCACGTCCACCGACGGCCGTGCGGGGCCCGGCGCCGCTGCCGGCGCGGTGAGCCCCTGCAGCGAGCCGAGGTCCGCGACCGCGCCCAACGGCTCTCCGGCTCCGGCCGCCACGCGTGCGCGCAGCGTGGCACCGGGGTGGAAGCGAGCGACGGTCGTCGCCGCGACCTCGAGGGTCTCCCCCGTGCGGGGGTTGCGGGCCGTGCGTGCGGCGCGGCCGGCCGCCTCGAACGTGCCGAAGCCCGTGAGCGTCACGCGCTCGCCGGCGGCCAGCGCCGACGTGATCTCGTCGACGACCGCCTCGACTGCGGCGAGCGCGGCGCCCTTCGACGCGCCTCGAGCAGCGATCCGGTCGGCGATCTGCGACTTGCCCAGCATGGTCGTCCTCTCTGGGCCGACACGCTCCGCGTCGTTGCCCGCTGCCACGCTATCGACAGCGGACGCCCGGCGGGCCACCCGCGTGGGCGACCCGCCGGGGCGACCTCAGGGGCGTCGGCCGATCTCGACCGGCACGCCGGCCGGTCGGGCGGCCACGATCTCGACGGGCGGCAGGTGCTTGGCGGGCAGCGTCGCGGGCCGCCACGGCTCGCGGCGCGCCTCGAAGTCGGAGATCTCGTCGGCGTGCTCGAGGGTGAGCCCGATGTCGTCGAGACCCTCCATCAGGCGCCAGCGCGTGTAGTCGTCCACCTGGAAGGGCACCACGACGTCGTCGCACGTGATCGTCTTCGACTCGAGGTCGACGGTGACCTCGGTGCCGGGGCGCGTCTCGAGGATCTTCCAGATGAGCTCGATGTCCTCCTGCGCCGCCTGGGCGGCGAGCAGCCCCTGCTTGCCGGAGTTGCCACGGAAGATGTCCGCGAAGCGGTTCGAGATGACGACCTTGAACCCGTAGTCCTTGAGCGCCCACACGGCGTGCTCGCGCGACGAGCCGGTGCCGAAGTCGGGGCCGGCGACGAGCACGGACCCAGCCTTGTACGCGTCCTGGTTGAGGATGAACGACGGGTCACCGCGCCAGGCGGCGAACAACGCGTCCTCGAACCCCGTGCGCGTCACGCGCTTGAGGTAGACGGCCGGGATGATCTGGTCGGTGTCCACGTTGCTGCGCCGCAGCGGGACGCCGACGCCGGTGTGCTGGCTGAACTTCTCCATGGCTGTGTCTCTTTCTCGGTTCCCGAGCTTCCCCGGGTCAGACCGTCTGGAGGTCGGTGAGAGGGCTGCCGTCGGGCGTCGGGGCACCGGTGGCGAGGTCGGCGTACGACGAGAGCGTGCCGCGGATGGCAGTGGCGGCGGCGACGAGCGGCGAGACCAGGTGCGTCCGGCCGCCCTTGCCCTGCCGGCCCTCGAAGTTGCGGTTCGACGTCGACGCCGAGCGCTCGCCAGGGGCGAGCTGGTCGGGGTTCATGCCCAGACACATCGAGCAGCCGGCGTTGCGCCACTCGGCGCCGAAGTCGAGGAAGATCTTGTCGAGGCCCTCGGCCTCCGCCTGCAACCGGACACGTGCCGAGGCCGGCACCACCAGGACGCGGACGTCGTCGGACTTGTGCTTGCCGCGGATGACCTTGGCCACCGAGCGCAGGTCCTCGATGCGACCGTTGGTGCACGAGCCGATGAAGACCGTGTCGACCTTGATCTCGCGCAGCGGCTGGCCCGGCGTCAGGCCCATGTACTCGATGGCGCGCTCGGCGGCGACGCGCTCGTTGGCGTCGGCGATCTCCTCCGGCACCGGGACCGAGCCGGACAGCGGCAGCCCCTGGCCCGGGTTGGTGCCCCACGTGACGAACGGCTCGAGGTCCTCCGCCTTCAGCACGACCTCGACGTCGAACTCGGCGTCGTCGTCGGTCTTCAGCGTGCTCCAGTACGCGACGGCGGCATCCCAGTCCGCGCCCTCGGGGGCGTGCGGACGGCCCTTGAGGTAGTCGAACGTGGTCTGGTCGGGGGCGATCATGCCCGCGCGGGCGCCGGCCTCGATCGACATGTTGCAGACCGTCATGCGGGCTTCCATCGACAGCGCCCGGATCGCCTCGCCGCGGTACTCGAGCACGTAGCCCTGCCCGCCGCCGGTGCCGATCTTCGCGATGATCGCCAGGATGATGTCCTTGCTGGTGGCGCCGGGCGGCAGCTCGCCGTCGACCGTGATGGCCATCGTCTTGAACGGCGCGAGCGGGAGCGTCTGCGTGGCGAGCACGTGCTCGACCTCGCTGGTGCCGATGCCGAACGCGAGGGCGCCGAACGCGCCGTGCGTGGACGTGTGCGAGTCGCCGCAGACGACCGTGAGGCCCGGCTGCGTGAGGCCCAGCTGCGGTCCCACCTGGTGGACGATGCCCTGGTCGGCGTCGCCGAGCGAGTGGATGCGCACGCCGAACTCCGCGGCGTTGTTGCGAAGCGTCTGGATCTGCGTGCGGCTCGTCTCGTCGGCGATCGGCCGGTCGATGTCGAGCGTCGGGGTGTTGTGGTCCTCCGTCGCGAGCGTGAGGTCCGGCCGGCGGACCGGGCGGCCCGCGAGGCGCAGGCCCTCGAACGCCTGCGGGCTCGTCACCTCGTGCACCAGGTGGAGGTCGATGTAGAGGAGGTCAGGGGCGCCGTCCGTGCCCCGTCGCACGACGTGCGCGTCCCAGACCTTCTCCGCCAACGTGCCGGCCATCTTCTCGGTCCGTTCTCTCGTTCGTACTCTCGGCCGGGAGTGTGGTTTTCCCGGCTCGTCTGCCGTCGCACTTGCATCTCAGCCTTCGAGACGCCAATATCGACCTATGGACAACTCTAGCGGAGTCGGCGTGCTGGACAAGGCCGCATCCGTTCTCAGCGCCCTCGAGGCCGGCCCAGCCACGCTCGCGCAGCTCGTCACCGCCACCCATCTTGCTCGCCCGACGGCCCACCGGCTGGCCGTGGCGCTCGAGCACCACCGTCTGGTGGCGCGCGACATGCAGGGTCGGTTCGTGCTCGGCCCGCGCCTCTCGGAGCTCGCGACGGCCGCCGGCGAGGACCGCCTGCTCGCCGCCGCCGGTCCCGTGCTGGCCGCCCTGCGCGACCACACCGGCGAGAGCGCGCAGCTCTACCGACGCCAGGGCGACCAGCGCATCTGCGTGGCGGCGGCCGAGCGGCCCATCGGCCTGCGCGACTCGATCCCGGTGGGCGCCACGCTCACCATGCACGCGGGCTCCGCGGCGCAGATCCTGCTCGCCTGGGAGGAGCCGGACCGCCTCCACCGGGGGCTGCAGGGCGCCAAGTTCACCGCCACGATCCTGTCCGGCGTCCGTCGCCGCGGCTGGGCGCAGTCGGTGTCCGAGCGCGAGGTCGGCGTCGCGTCGGTGTCCGCCCCCGTGCGCGGCCCGTCGGGCCGGATCGTCGCCGCGGTGTCGGTCTCCGGCCCGCTCGAGCGACTCTCCCGACAGCCCGGCCGGCTGCACGCCGCCGCGGTCGTCTCGGCGGCCAACCGCCTCACCGAGGTGCTCCGCCGAACGGCCGACTGATGGCTGTGCGGGGCGCCGCGGCCAGCCGACGACGGCTGCGCAACCGCGTGGCGGCCATCGGGTTCGCCGTCGGGTTCGTCGTGGGCGCGCTCCTGGCCGCGCTCGGCGGGGGTGGCGCAAGCGGAGCCGTGATCACCGGCGTGTTCATCGGCGCGCTCGTGGCCGTCATCGGCGCGATCGTCGTCGCCCTCCTGAAGACGTCCTCCCACGGCCCACCCGGGCAGCACTGACAGCTCGGACGCGCGGCCCGGTCACCCACGGTGGCCGGGCCGTCGCCCTCTCGGCACCCGCGGGGTCGCGCACGCAGAAGGCCCGGTCACCGTGGTGACCGGGCCTTCTGCTCTGTACCCCCGACCGGATTCGAACCGGCGCTACCGCCGTGAGAGGGCGGCGTGCTAGGCCGCTACACAACGGGGGCCTATACGCTGCGAGACCCGAGGGCCTCGCTTGCGAGTGAACACTCTACCCGATCCTCCGAGGAGGTCGGACCAGCGGTGCTCGCGCTGGGGTACCAGGACTCGAACCTAGACTAACTGAACCAGAATCAGTCGTGCTGCCAATTACACCATACCCCATGGGGGTATAACGCCCGGAGCTCGGGAGCCGCCTGGCGGGGCGGACACACGTGCATCCGGACGTCGTACCGGCGGTGAACACTACCTGAGCGTCGGGGCCGGGTCCAACTGGCTCCCCCCTGGACTGCCGTTCGTGACGAAGGCCACGGAGCGCCGCACTCAGCGGGGGATGTTCGCGAGCTCCGAGGCGTCGTACCAGAGCAGGTCACGCTCGTCGAGGCGGTCGACGGCCGCCTCGTCCCCTCCGGCGGCCAGCACGACGTCGGGAGCCGCGCCGGGCTCGTCGACGTGCACGCAGATGACGTCAGCCTGCGCCACGGGGCTCACCAGCTCGATCGCGCTGGGCACGTCCTCGTCGTCGGTCACGGGCTCGACCGCGGCGTCCGGGACGTCGACCGAGACGACCAGCCGCAGCTGCGGGGCGTCGGGGTGCGTCGCCAGGTGCTCGAGCGAGTCGTCCGCGGCCGCGAGCTGCGCCGCGAACTCGAGGCCCTCGTCGTCCTCGTCGGGGAACAGGGCACGCAGCGCGGCCGTCACGGCGTGCGCGCGGCGCGCCGTGAGGACACCCGCTGCGGGGTCGAGCTGGTCGAGCGAGGCCGGGAGGTAGATGCGCACCCCGCCAGTGTGCCGTGCGGCGGGCGCACCCGGGCGGTCAGGCGCGCGCGGCGGCGACCGGCTCGACCGCGGACGCGCCGACCAGCACGGCATCGACCCGGGCCGCCACGCCCGCCAGCGCCCGCCGGACGGGCGAACCCGGCGCGGCCTCGCGCAGCGTCTGCGCCTCGAGCAGCGCGGTGTCCACGGCCGCCCGGTCGTCGGGCACGAGGTGCGCGTCCGTGACGCCCGCGTACCGCGCCAGCGCCTGCCCGACGGCGTCCCCAGGGTGCGGGCCGGCCACGGAGGCCCGGACCCGATTGACCACGACCACCCGCGTGGCGCCGAGTCCGAGGTCGGTCAGCTCACCGAGGCCGCGGACCAGCCGCTGGATGCCCACCGGGTCGCCGGCACCGACCACGAGGACGACGTCCGCCGCCTCGAGCGCGCTGAGCGTGGCCGCGTTGCGGCGCGGCGCCCGGGTGTCGTAGCTGAGCACCTCGTCCTGCTCGAGGCAGAAGCCGCAGTCGACCACCGTCCACTCCGCCAGCCCGCGGGCCACCGACCAGACGGCGTCGAGCGACGACGACGGGAGCTCCGGCCAGCGGTCGGCCCGCGAGATGCCGGAGAGCACCCGCAGGTCGGGCGCGATCGACGGGGTCAACCGGGCGAGGGTCATCAGGTCGAGCGTGCCCTGCCCGGCGGCGCGGGCCGCGGCCGCCAGGCCTGGCGCCTCGTCCAGCATGCCCACCACCTGCGCGACGCACCCGCCGTAGGTGTCCGCGTCTACGAGCAGCGTGCGGCGCCCGGCGGCGGCGAGCTCGGCAGCCACGTTCACCGCGACGGTCGTCCGGCCCGGCGCACCCGTGGGACCCCAGACCGCGACGACGAGGCCCCGGCTCGGGCGCCGGATCTCCTCGGGCCGCACGGCGTCCGGCACCTCGTCGTCGCGGGCGTCGAGGATCGCGAGGGCGTCCCGGACCAGGGAGCCGGCCGCGGGCTCGTCCTGCGGGGCGACCGCCACGAGGTCCGCACCCAGCGCGGCGAGCCTCTCCCCGACCCAAGGACGTGCGGCGTCGCCGATGCCGACCACGCGGACGCCCGCGCGGTGCAGGAGGTCGATCGCCTCGCGGTCCAGCAAGTCAAGGTCGCCCGAGACCACGGCGAGCCGTCCGAGGCCCGCCTCGGCGGCGGCGAGCAGCTCGGTGAGGTCGGCGCACCGGCGGGTGACGCTCAGGCGGCCGCCGGTCTGCTCCACGGCCTGGACGATGATCGACTCCGCCGAGCCCTGCACCGCGCACAGCACCCCGACCGTCACGTCAGCCAACCGTCCCGGGGACCGGCACCACGTCGACCGCGCCGTCCGCCGCGAGGGCGGTCAGGATGCTGGGCAGCACGTCCGTCGGCACCAGCACCTGGACCGAGCTGCCGCCGGACGCACGGAACGCCCCCGACGGCGTCGTGACCTCCGCGACCGTGAGACCGCCCGCCAGCTGCCGGGGCTCCCCCGGCGACGCGTCGTCGTCGGGGGCCGGCGGGGTGAACCAGACGTCGACGAGGGCGCCGGGTGCGACGTCGCGGGACGGCGCGCGCGTGAGGGTGATCGACACCGGCCGCAGGTCGAGGTCGGCGGCCGAGCCGACCGCGGAGGCCGGCACCAGCTCGCCGCGACCGACGGCCCGCACGACGACGCCGTCCGTGGCGAGCGCCTCGTCGGCCCGTAGGTAGTGGTCCAGGTTGACCGTCCCGAGACGGACGTCGACCACCGAGAGATCGTCGACCGCGACCCGGTCCCCCGGCACGAGAGCCGCGCGGGTCACGTAGACCGGGACCGTGGCCTGCGCCGTTCGCACCGCCCACGAGCCCAGCAGCACCGACGCCGCCACCATCGCGATCCCGGCCAGCAGGCGCGGGTCACGCCAGCCCGGGCGGCGCAGTCGCGCGGCCACCGGCGCGGGCAGATCGATCACGCTCGTGTCCATCGACTCTCCTGGTTCGTCGCGCTCCTGGGCCGCCATCCTGCCGTGTGCGGCACGCCGCGGAGGGAGCATTGTGGACAAACCGGTCCGGGCGCCAGCGCGTGCCACACTGCGGTCATGCCGTCGAGGTTCCTCACGCTCGCTGACGTCACCGAGGTGCTCAACATCTCCGCCCCGCAGGCCTACGCGCTCGTCCGCTCCGGCGAGCTGCCGGCCATCCAGATCGGCGGGCGTCTGCAGTGGCGCGTCGAGTCCACCGAGCTGGAGAAGTACATCCAGCGGATGTACGAGCAGACGCGCGCCCGCATCACCAGCGACGGCGGCGCGCACGAGGAGCCGGTCTCGGACTGAGGCGCCTCAGCCGCCCGACCGGACCACCCTGAGCGCGGCGAACGGGACCGCCCATGCGGCACGACCGGAACGGCCCTCGTCCGCGAGGTCGAGATGGTCCGCTCCCACCCGCTCGATGCGGCCCGACAGCTCGCCGCCCCCGGCGTCGAGGCGGACGACCGCACGATCCCGCGCCAGCGCGCGCAGCGCGTGCCCGAGACCCAGCCGCGCCTCGACCACGCCGGGGGCAGGGGCGGCGTGCGCGACGAGCCCGTCGACGGCGACGACCGCGCTCATCGGCACGAGGGCCCGGCGCGCGGGCGAGTCGGCCAGCAGGAGCCACTCCGGCGCCGCATCGACGAGCTCGCCCTCCACCGCGTCGGCGCTGCCCACGAGCACGTGCAACCGGCAGCCGACCGACGAGCGCGCCCGCGCGGCGAGCCCGACCGACGCACGCTCGGCACGCGCGAGCTCCGCGACGTCCGCCCGCACGCCGGCCAGCTGGCCCGCCGCCAGCTGGGCCTCCATGTCCGCGAAGAGCGACTCCCACCGCATGAGAGCACCGTAGGGGGTCGCTCACGCGCACGGCGCCTGCCGCTCCTGGGAGCCTGGACCGCCCGCGCCGGGCGTCGGCGTCAGACCGTCGGCGGCACCTGCTCCCCGGGGAACAGCGCACGGTGCAGCTTGGCGTACTGCCGCTTGCCCACCGTCTTGTACAGCACGCGGACGAAGGCGGGCGCCTCGCCGAAGAACCGGGCGCGCTCGGCAGGCTCGAGGTTGGCCAGCAGGATGCCGAACTGCGGCATGAGTCGCGACTTCGGGATGGCGTCCATGGTGTGCTCGCCGAGACTCTCCCACTCCTGCTTCGTGAGCACCCGCTCGGCGACCGGGATGACCTCGACGACCTCCCGCCGCAGGTGGACCTTGAGCACGGCGAACATGCGCTCGTAGGCGTCGGCGAGACGGTCACGATCCGTGGGATCCGCCGTCCCGCGCCACTGCGCCAGCAGCGGCCCGGCCTCGTCGAGGAGCTGCTGCACCTGGGCGTGGTGCGCACGCATCTGCCCGACGTGCAGGGCGCAGGCGGGCGCGCGCTGCTCGAGCTTGTCCCACAGCAGCTGGTCCTCGCTGTGGTGGTGCTCGTGCAGCGTCGCGTCGATGTCGGCGAGCCACCCGCCGACGAGCTCGCTGCGGGCGGTGTCGCCGGCCGCGACTCCCCGGACCAGGCCGGGAGCCTTCCCGTAGGACCAGAGGAACGCGTTGTGCACCACGCGCATGTCCTGGCCGTTGCACAGCTGCGGACCCTCAGGCACCGGCGGGGCGATCTCCCCGGGCTCGGCGACGTAGAACTCGACCACGGTTCCTCCTGCAGCACTGGAGAAGAGGCAGTGGGCTGTCACGCACTCGCGCGAGACGAGAGTACCGACGGCTACGGGTGCGACAAAAGTGGCAAAACGCCCGGATCGCTGCGGGGTGCGGCTGCACCCCCCACGAGTTAGCCAGCTCACCAGCGTCTGACCGGGCGCACCCGCGACCCAGACCCTTCGCCCGGGCCACCCACGTGTTCTCTCGACTCGACGCTCTGCGCCCAGGCAGCAGATTCCGAGGCGCGCGACGCCGAGCCGATGCACCTCCACGCACAGGTCGCGGACATGGCTGGACACGCCATCGGACATTCAGGTACATCTATGACACTCAAGGATCATCAAACTGCATCAAACAACATGATTCGAGGTCTTCATGGCGATCAACAGCAGGAACGGTGGCCGCCCACGCGCGGGCGGGGCGCTCGGTGCGCTGCTGGTGGGAGCAGGGGTGTCGGCCACCCTGGCGGCGGCGTCGGTCGCCCGGCTCTCGGCCGCGATGACCGCGCACGCCGGCGCGTGGCGCGTGGACGCGGTCGTCGAGGTGGGCGTCTGCGCCGCGGGCGCCCTCGTGGCCTCGTGGCTCGCCGCCTGCGCGCTCCTCACCGCGGTGTGCGTCCTCGCCCGGGTGGCCGGCGCGAGCTGGCGGGCGGGCGAACGGCTGGTGCACCGGTACGCACCGGCGATCGTGCGCAAGGCGCTCGTCGTCGCGGTCGGCGCGAGCGTGGGGCTGGGCATGGCGACCGGGGCGTCCGCGGCCACCCCCGCGCCGGCGCCGTCGCCCTCCGCCTCGGTCGCGACCGCGGCGGACGATCTCGGCTGGGTCGTCACCACCCCGCCGGCCGGCTCGGCGCGAGAAAGCGCTGCGCCCGAGCCGTCGGCGTCGGCGATCGTGCAGGACGACCCGGACGTCGAGCAGGCGAGCACCGCGGCGCCGGCGCCAGTCCCGGTGCCGGTGCCGGTGCCGGTGCCGGTGCCGACGAGCACACCCGCCCCTCCCTCGGCCGACGCCGGCCCTGCGAACGGCTCTACGGTCGCAGTTGCGGACGGGGACAGTCTCTGGGCCATCGCGGCCCGGCACCTGCCACCGGGCGCCAGCGACGCGCAGATCGCCGCCGCGTGGCCGCAGTGGTACCACGCGAACGCCGCGACCATCGGCGCGGACCCCGACGTCATCCACCCCGGGCAGGTGCTGGTCGTCCCCGCGACCGTCGCCGGAGCGTCGTCGTGAACGCGCTCGTGCTCGCCCGCCCGGGCACGGGCACGGCCACCGAGGAGGCGTTCGCTCGCGTCCGCGCGGCGCAGCACGGGGACGGCACCGCGCGGCAGCGCCGGCCGCAGGCGCGGCTGGTGCCGGCTCTGCCGCGCCCCGCGGTCGAGGAGGCGGCCGGGCCCGCGCAGGCAGTGCCGCTGACCGCGTCGGCACGCATAGCCGTCCTGCGGGCGAGCGACCGGTCGCCCATGGCCGAGGTCGACGACGACGAGCCCGGACCGCTGCCCGACGGCGACCCGGCCGTGGTCGCTCGCACGATCGCGCTCGCCGCGCTCGAGGTCCTGACCGGTCGGCGGTCCGCCGCCCAGCTCGCCCGCTGGCTGACACCCGGCGTGCTCGACTCGCTCCAGGTGCGAGCCGGGCTCACGCAGCGGGTGCTCGGCGGCGGCGTCGGGACCGGACGACCGCCGGTGATCCGCCGTGCCCGCGCCTGCCGGGTCGGGCCGCTCGTGCTCGAGGCGAGCGTCGTGGCCGACGACGGCACGCGGGTCCGGGCCGTGGCGGTCCGGCTGGAGGCACACCGGGGGGCGTGGCGGGCCACCGCGCTCGAGATCGGCTGACGCACGACGCACGAATGCCCACCCGGTCCAGCCCGACGAAGAACCGCCCTCTCAACTCCCCGGAAACGACCACGGTCGCTACAACTCCTCAGACGAGGTGTTGCAGCGACCGTGTAACCCGCCGATCGGGGCGGGCCGTCGTCCAGGTCAGCGCTTGCGCTGCTGCTTGGCTGCCTTGCGGCGGGCCTCACGGTTGGCCGTGCCGTCCTCGCCAGACGTGGCGGCTGGCCGGGCGCCCGCGTTCTTGCCGCCCGCGTCCCCGCGCGTGACCACACCGCCGTCGCCGTCGACCGACGGGGCCGAGTACTGCAGCGGAGCGCGCTCCGTGGGCCCGTCGATGCCCTTGGCCACGAGCTTGCCCGCCGTAGGGCCGTCGGAGACCGACCGCTTGAGCGCCGCCTGCGCGCCCGCGCTCGCCGCGGCCTGGACCGCCGAGTCCGCCGTGACCGCGGGAGCCGCGGGGGCCTCGGGCTCGGCGACCTGGACTTCCAGGTTGTAGAGGAAGCCGACCGTCTCCTCCTTGATGGCGTCGGTCATCGCGTTGAACAGCTGGTAGCCCTCGCGCTGGTACTCGACCAACGGGTCGCGCTGGGCCATCGCCCGCAGACCGATGCCCTCCTTGAGGTAGTCCATCTCGTAGAGGTGCTCGCGCCACTTGCGGTCGAGGACCGAGAGCGTCACGCGCCGCTCGAGCTGGCGCATGTTCTCCGAGCCGATCTGCTCCTCGCGCTCGGCGTACGCGTGCGCGGCGTCGGAGAGGATCTCGCGCTCGATGAGCTCGGCCGACAGGCGCGTCGCGCCGCCGGCCTGCTCGACGACCTCCTCGGGAGTGATCGAGACCGGGTACACGGCCTTGAGCGCGGTCCACAGCGCGTCGAGGTCCCAGTCCTCCGGCCGACCCTCGGCCGCCGCGCCCGTGATGTAGGCGGACAGCACGTCGGTACGGAAGTGCTGGACCTGCTCGTGCAGGTCCTCGCCCTCGAGGACCCGGCGGCGCTGCTCGTAGATCACGACGCGCTGGCGCGACATGACGTCGTCGTACTTGAGCACGTTCTTGCGGATCTCGAAGTTGCGCGCCTCGACCTGCGACTGCGCCGACTGGATGCCGCGTGTGACGATCTTCGACTCGAGTGGCATGTCCTCCGGGAAGCCGGCGCGCGTCATCATCGACTCGGCGAGGCCCGAGTTGAACAGGCGCATCAGGTCGTCCTGCATCGACAGGTAGAACCGGGACTCGCCCGGGTCGCCCTGGCGGCCGGAACGACCACGCAGCTGGTTGTCGATGCGGCGCGACTCGTGCCGCTCGGTGCCCAGCACGTACAGCCCGCCCAGCTCGACCACCTCGTCGTGCTCGGCGGCCACCGACTCCTTGGCCTTCTCGAGCGCGAGCGGCCATGCAGCCTCGTACTCCTCCGCGTTCTCCGCGGGGTCCAGGCCACGGGCGGACAGGTCCTCGACGGCCATGAACTCGGCGTTGCCGCCCAGCATGATGTCGGTGCCTCGACCGGCCATGTTCGTCGCGACCGTCACGGCACCCTTGCGGCCGGCCTGCGCCACGATCGACGCCTCACGCGCGTGCTGCTTGGCGTTGAGCACCTCGTGCGGCACGCCCTGCTTCTTCAGCTTGGAGGAGAGCAGCTCGCTCTTCTCGACGCTCGTGGTGCCCACCAGGACCGGCTGGCCCTGCGCGTGCCGCTCGACGATGTCCGCGACGACGGCGTCGAACTTGCCGTCCTCGCTCTTGTAGACGAAGTCGCGCTGGTCGATGCGCTGCATCGTGCGGTTGGTCGGGATGGGGACGACACCCAGGTTGTACGTGCCCTGGAACTCGGCGGCCTCGGTCTCGGCCGTACCGGTCATGCCCGCGAGCTTGCCGTAGAGGCGGAAGTAGTTCTGCAGCGTGATCGTGGCGAGCGTCTGGTTCTCCGCCTTGATGGCGACGCCCTCCTTCGCCTCGATCGCCTGGTGCATGCCCTCGTTGTAGCGGCGGCCCGGCAGGATGCGGCCGGTGTGCTCGTCGACGATCAGCACCTCGCCGTTCATCACGACGTAGTCCTTGTCGCGCTTGAACAGCTCCTGCGCCTTGATGGCGTTGTTGAGGAACCCGATCAGCGGCGTGTTGAGGGACTCGTAGAGGTTGTCGATGCCGAGGTAGTCCTCGACCCGCTCGATGCCGGGCTCCAGGACGCCCACCGTGCGCTTCTTCTCGTCGACCTCGTAGTCGCGCTCGGCCTGCAGGCGGCGGACCACCTTGGCGAACTCCGCGTACCAGCGGTTGGTGTCGCCCGACGCCGGCCCGGAGATGATCAGCGGCGTGCGGGCCTCGTCGATCAGGATCGAGTCCACCTCGTCGACGATGGCGAAGTTGTGGCCGCGCTGCACCAGCTCGTCGGTGCTCCACGCCATGTTGTCGCGCAGGTAGTCGAAGCCGAACTCGTTGTTGGTGCCGTAGGTGATGTCGCACGCGTACTGCTTGCGGCGCTCGGACGGCTCCTGCCGCGACAGGATCACGCCGCTGGTCAGGCCGAGGAAGCGGTAGACGCGGCCCATCAGCTCGGCCTGGTAGCTGGCCAGGTAGTCGTTGACCGTGACGACGTGGACACCCTTGCCGCTCAGCGCGTTGAGGTACGCCGGCGCCGTCGCGACGAGCGTCTTGCCCTCACCGGTCTTCATCTCGGCGATGTTGCCGAGGTGCAGGGCGGCGCCGCCCATGAGCTGCACGTCGAAGTGCCGCTGCCCGAGGGTCCGCCGGGCGGCCTCGCGCACCGTGGCGAACGCCTCCGCGAGGATGTCGTCGAGCGTCTCGCCCTCGGCGAGGCGGGCCCGGAAGCGGTCCGTCTCCTCGCGCAGCTCGGCGTCCGACAGCGCGACGAAGCTGTCCTCCAGGGCGTTGACCTGCTGGGCGATGCCCGACAGCTTCTTGACGATCCGGCCTTCACCGAGGCGCAGGACCTTCTCGAGGATCGCTGGCACGCACTACTCCCGACGTGTTCGCACTCCGGGCGCGCGCGGCGTCGGAGCGGCTGAGGTGACCGGCCGCACGGCCGGGCCCGTCCATCGTAGGCGAGGCTGCGCGGCGCGGGCGTAGAACGACCACCGCGCCGCTCAGCAGCACCGCGCCGACCACGCCCGCGGCGCCCAGGCGCTCGCCGCGCAGGAGGACGGCACCGATCGTGGCCGTGAGCGGTTCGAGCAGCGCGAGCAGGGCCGCGGTGGTGGCCGGGACGTGCCGCAGGCCCGTGAAGTAGGCGCTGTACGCGGCCGCGGTGGGCACGACGGCCAGGTAGGCCAGGAGCACCCAGCCCTGGGCGTCGCCGGGGACGGCGAGCCCGGGACCGGCCAGAGCGGCGACCGGCAGCAGCAGGATTCCGCCGAGCGTGAACGCGGTCGCCGTGAGGGGCAGCGGGCCGAGTCCGGGCACCCTGCGGCGGTTCAGCCCGGTCATCGTCGCGAACGCCGCGGCCGCGACGAGCGCGAGCAGTGCGCCGGCCGCGGTCCCCGGCCCGGCGGCGTCCGACGGGCCGACCAGGAGCACCAGCCCCGCTAGCGCGAGGCTCAGCGCCAGCAGGGTGCGGGGCGACGGGAACCGTCGTTCGGCGACAGCGGTGCCCACGGCCACCAGCAGAGGGGCCGCGCCCAGCGCCACGAGCGTGGCCACCGCGACTCCGGCCCGTTGCACCGCGCCGAAGTAGGCGGCCTGGTAGACCGCGGCGAGCAGGGCGGTCTCGACCACTCGGAGGACAACCGGGCGAGTCCGGGCCAGGCCGCGCAGCGCACCCGCGACCGCGAGGCCCACCAGCAGCACACCCCCGCCGCCGAGCAGGCGGTACGCCGCCACGGTGAGGGGCGGGAGGCCGGCGACGTCCGCGAGCGCCGCCCMGGCGAGCCCGCCGGTGCCCCAGAGCACGCCGCCGAGGGCGACCAGGGCGAAGTCGCGCGGCCGCGTCTGGGGCGTCACGCGGCTAATCGCAGGGCGTGCGACAGGTCGACCGCGAGGTCGCCGCGCAGCAGCCCGTCGCGGTCGCCCACGACGATGTCGCCCAGGCCGAGCCACCCCGCGAGCTCGCGCAGCTCCGCCGCCAGGGGCTCGACCACGTCGGCGTCCGGCACGGTGGAGCCCAGCGCACGATGGGCCGCGTGGACGCGCAGCACACCGGCCTGCCGGTCGGCCTTCAGGTCGACGAGCGCCGGCAGCGCCTCGCCCAGCAGGAACGGCAGCACGTAGTAGCCCCAGACCCGCTGCGGCTCGGGCACGTAGATCTCGATGCGGTAGCGCAGGCCGAACAGCGCCTCGAGCCGACGGCGCTCGAACACCAGCGGGTCGAACGGGTTGAGCAGCGCCTGCCCGGTGGCCCGGCGCGGCAGGTCGGCGTCCCGGTGCCGCCACACGGTCCCCTGGTTCCAGCCGTCGACGACGACCTCGTGCAGCACCCCCTCCTCCACCAGCTCGGCGATCGCGGGCGCGACCCGGACCTCCTTGATGCGGAAGTAGTCGGCGATGCTGCGCAGCGTGCCGATGCCGTGCGCGCGGGCGCCGATCTCGGTGAGCGCGCGGATCGCGTCCGCGTCCGAGGGCTCGGGGGCGGCCAGGACCTCCGGCGGCAGGACCCGGGACGTCAGGTCGTACCGCCGCTCGAACGCGCCGTTGCGACCCGCCGACGTGATCTCCCCGGTGAAGAACAGGAACTCGAGCACGCGCTTGGCCACCGACCAGTTCCAGCCCCACTCCCCGCGCGTGGTCGGGTGATCGGCCTCGAAGTCCGCCTGCACCTCGCGGGCCGTGATCGGGCCGCGCTCGGCGATGATCGCGCGGACCTCCTCGAGGATCGGCGAGTGCTTCAGCGGCACCTCGGCAATCGCGCCCCACGCCTGGTTCTGGTAGTCGCGCTGCCGGAAGCCGAGCAGCCGGTACGTCTCGGGCGGCACGAACGAGGCCATGTGCGCCCACGTCTCCACCAGCCGTCGCGGGGACCGGCCGGACGCGCGGTCCAGCAGCGCCGGGTCGTAGGCGCCGATCCGGGAGAACGTCGGCATGAGGTGCGCGCGGGCCAGCACGTTGACCGAGTCGATCTGCAGCACACCCAGCCGGTCCACGACCTGCTGGAACTGACGCATCGTGGGCTCGGCCGCGCGTTCCGGGCGGGAGCGGTCGAGGCCCTGCGCGCGCAGCGTGATGCGGCGGGCCTGGGAGAGGGTGAGGCGCTCGGGCAGCACACGCCCATCCTGCCGTGCACCACCGACACGACGACGCCCGCCCGGTCGCGGGGACCGGACGGGCGTCGTGGCACCGGCGTCGTCAGCCTCCGACGGCGGCCGCGACGGCGACGGGCGTGTCGAGCTTGATGATCCCGTAGCTCCAGCCGCGACGGCGGTACGCGACCGACGGCTGCGCGGTCTCGGCGTCGATGAACAGGAAGAAGTCGTGCCCGACGAGCTCCATCTCGTAGAGCGCGTCGTCCACCGTCATCGGCTGGGCCTGGTGGACCTTCTCGCGGATGATCACGGGCGAGTCGCCGAGTGTCGTCTCGGTGGCGGCGTCGGGGTCGACCGGTGCGGGCACCTCGGGCTCGGGCTCGGGTGGCCGGACGTCGACGGGGGCGATCGGAGTGTGGTTGCGGTGGTCCTTGCGCCGGTCACGCGTGCGACGCAGTCGCTCGAGAAGCTTCCCGAGCGCCAGGTCCAGCGCCGCGTACCGGTCGTCTGCGCACGCCTCGGCACGGATCACGGGTCCTCGGTCGACGACCGTGAGCTCGACGCGCTCACTGCTGCCCGCCTGACGGGGGTTGGTCTCGTGCGACACGACGACATCGATCCGCTGCGCGCGGGGGGCCAGCTGCTCGACTTTCGCGAGCTTCTGCTCGACGTGCGTCCGGTACTTCGGAAGCACCTCGGTGTGCCGGCCGGCAACCACGATCTCCATGTGAGCCTCCTGCGAGGTCAGGGGCGGGCCGTACCCGCCCAGGTGACAAGCGATGGGCTGCCCCAGGGGGCAGTCGGGCGGCGTCACCTCCTCCCGCGGCCCGCCGGACGACCCCGCCGGGGTCGGCTCCTCTCGGCGCCGTGGCTCAGGCCCCCACGCTAACCCCGTGGGTGTCGACGAACCACCCGCACCGCGCACGGATCACCCTGTGGACACCGGTCGCCTCGGCGGCAGCCTCGGCGGGGCGGTCGGACCGGGCGTCGACGCGAGCGTGATGCCCCCGACGACGCGCGCGCCGGCCCGCTCCAGCGCCGTGCGGGAGGCCGCCAGGGTCGCGCCGGTGGTGAGGATGTCGTCGACGACGAGCGTGGCGCTCCCCCGCACGCGCGGCACGTGTACCGGGCGCACCCGGACGTGCCCGGCGAGGTTCCGGGCGCGCGCCCGAGCGCCCAGGCCGACCTGGTCCCGACCGCCCGCCCGGGCCAAGACGGGCACCGCCTCGGCCGGCACGCCGGCGTCCGAGAGCCCGCGGGCCACGGCGGTCGCGAGCGTGCCGACGAGGTCGGCACCGCGGMGGCGGCGCGACGCGGCCGTCGACGGGGCGGGCACGACGAGGAGCGGCCGTTCGTCGAGGCCGAGCCGGCCGGCGACGACCCGTGCCGCGCTCGTGGCCGCGAGCGCGAACGGACCGGTGAGGTCGATGCGGCCGCGGTCCTTCCACGCGACGATCCCGCGCCGCACGTCGMCCGTGCAGTCGGCGAGCGTCCACACCGGCAGCGCCCCGGACCCGTCCAGCCGGTCGAGCCGGGGCGCGCGGTCCTCGCACCGCCACGGCGGCCCCGCCACGCGGGCGGCGCACGCCGGGCACCAGGCGACGTCGTCGGCACCGCATCCTCCGCACTCGACGGGCAGCAGCAGTCCCAGCAGCTCACGGACGAGGGTCACGGGCCGAGGGTGCCCTCCCCGGAGCTCGATCGGCACGGGGACCGTGGACGACGGGGGGCTGTGGGCGCCTCGGTCAGCCTGGGAAGAACGGGTCGGACGCGCCGGTGACGCCGACGATCTGCGCCCACGTGGGTCCGACGAACCGACGCAGCTCGCCGTCGGTCGTCGTCACGTAGATGACGCTCCCGGCCGCGAGCGCGGCGAGCTTGGGCACGTCCGGCAGCGCCTTCGTCGGGCCGGCGACCGGCACCAGGTGCACGGCGGGGTTGCCGGTCGACCGCCCGATGACGGCGAGCGTCGACTCGTCCGCCCAGACGACCGCGCTGGCGTCCACGAGCGAGGCGCCCGCGCGTTGGGGCAGCCCCACCTGCTGCGGGGAACCGGACTCGTCGCGCGTGATCGCGGCCACGTCGACCTTCACGTCGTCGGCACCGGACGAGATGATCGCGATCCGGACCCCGTCGCGGGCCACCCGCACCGCGCGCACGGTCCGGTCGACGAGCCAGTCGGCGGTCACGTGGACCGGGTCGCCGTCGGCGGGCACCGCGACGAGACCGTCGGACGAGGCGGTCCACGCCCAGCCGAACCGGTCGACGGACGGCGCGACCAGACCGGTGCCGGTGAACAGGTCCCGAGCGGGCTCCGCACCCGTCGGCACGGTCGTCAGGGTGGTCGTCCCCGAGAGCATCACGCGGACCGACGCGTCCTCGTTCCGCGCCGGGCCGCGGGCGTCGCGACCAGCGAGCGAGGCGAGCCCCGGCACGGGTGCGACCTCGCCGTCCACGAGCGCGGCGATCTTGTCGTCCTGGACGAGCTCGACGTTGCTCGGGGGCTGGTTCCCGCGCTGGAGCGTCTTGGCGCCCGGCTCGAGGATGACGCCGCCCGCGTCGACCTGGACGGAGCCGATGCCCTTGACCGGCAGCAGGCTCGCGTCGATCTGCTGGAGCAGGAGGTCCCGGTCCGCGCGGGTGACCGCGAGCGCCGGGGCGAGGCTCACGTGGGCCACGCCGTCCTCGCCGATGGTGACCGACTGCGGGTTGAGCTCGACGCCGTCCGGCACCGCGGTGTCGACCGCGTCCTGCAGCCACGGGGACGGGCCGGCGAGCAGCTCGGTCATGATCGAGGTCGGCAGGTTCTTCCAGGGGAACCAGCGCGACTCGGGGACGAGGAACACGTGGTCGGGTGACAGGAAGTACAGGGAGGCCGGCCGGTAGCTGCGGGCGAAGTCCTCCTGCTGCAGGATCAGGCCGTCGGGAGGCTTGGAGATGCGCCACTGGTCGGCGTCGTCCTGGACCATCTCGAACGTGAACGACTCGCCGCCCTCCGGCGCCGCCTCCGCGTAGCGCCCGCCCTCGTCCACGCGTGCCTTCACGGGGACGTCGATGGTGACCTCGGTCTCGACGGTGGACGGCTCGTACTGCCACGGGCCCGCGACGGCGACGCTCGCCAGCGGCTGCCAGGTGGTCTTGGCCTCGCCCGCCAGGTACTCCCGCGCGGTCACGAAGCTGTCGCTGAATCCGGCGGCACCGGCCGCGAGGAAGCCGTCGACGATCTCCGTCGGGGTGTCGCCCGGCTGCGGCCCTTCGGCCAGCACGTCGATGTCCGACGGCTCGGTGACCTCGGCATCGCCCTCCTGCACGGGTCCCGAGGTCGGGATCGCCGTGCACGCCGCCAGCACGGCCACCGTGAGGGCGCCGAGGGTTGCCCGACGGAGCCGGCGCGCGCTCATCGGACCTCCTGCCGGTCGGCCGTGTCGAGCTCGTCGGCCACCATGTCGGGCAGCGCCGCGGGGTCGGTGTGCGGACGCACCACGGGGATGCGCAGCGCGCCGGTGATCGGCGACTCGTCCGGCGCGAGCGGCAGCGGCGACCCGCTGAGCCGGATGCCCGCCCGTCGCGGCAGCGTGAGCCGGAAGCTCGCGCCACGGCCCGGCCTGCCCCACGCCTCGAGCCAGCCGCCGTGCAGGTGCGCGTCCTCCAGCGAGATCGCCAGGCCGAGCCCCGTCCCGCCGGTCGTGCGGGCACGCGCCGGGTCGGCGCGCCAGAAGCGGTCGAACACGTGGACCGCCTCGTCGGGCGTCATGCCGACGCCGCGGTCGCGGACGGTGACGGCCACGGAGTGCGCGTCAGCCCCGACCGTCACCTCAACCGTGCTGCCCTCCGCGTGCTCGACGGCGTTCACCAGGAGGTTGCGCAGGATGCGCTCGACCCGGCGGGGGTCGATGTCCGCGACGCAGCGCTCCTCCGGGACCACCACGTGAAGCCACGCGCCGCGACGGTCGGCCAGCGGCGAGGCGTGGTCGACGGCCTGGATGACGACGTCCCGCACGTCGCGGCTCTCGGCGTCGAGCACCGCCGCGCCGGCGTCGAACCGGCTGATCTCGAGCAGGTCGGCCAGCAGGTCCTCGAACCGGTCCAGCTGGGTCTGCAGGAGCTCGGCGGACCGCTTGGCGGCGGGGTCGAAGTCCTCGCGCGACGCGTGGATGACCTCGCCGGCCATGCGGATGGTCGTCAGCGGCGTGCGCAGCTCGTGCGAGACGTCGGAGACGAACCGCCGCTGGAGGGTGGACAGCTCCTCCATGCGGTGGATCTGGTCCTGGAGGCTGTCGGCCATCTCGTTGAACGAGCGCGCGAGCGTCGCCATCTCGTCCTCGCCCTTCTCGGGCATCCGTTCCGACAGGTGCCCGTCCGCCAGCCGCTCGGCCACCTCCGCGGCGCGCCGCACGGGCCGGACGGTCTGGCGTGTGACCAGCCACGTCATGCTGCCCAGCAGCACGACGAGGGCGACCGCCGCGAGGCCCAGCGTGCGCTGGAGGAAGTCGAGGCGGTCCTGCTCGGACTGCAGGCTGTAGAGGAAGAACAGCTGGTAGGTGCCGTCGACGGGGACGGTCACGTCCTGGCCGACGATGACGCCCGGCGAGATGCCGCCCGACTCCAGGGGGATCGCGACGGACTGCCAGTGCTGGCCGCCGCCGGCCGTCTCGAGACGGAGCTCGGGGCTGACGAGCGGCACGAGCTCCTGGTTCGAGGCGGCGCCCGAGACGGTGACGCTGCCGCCCTTCTGCCCGGGCGCGCGCAGCAGGAACACCTCGCGCCGGTCGGACCCGCCGGTGCGCTGCGCCAGCGCGACGTCGCGCTTCAGCCGCTGCACGTCCGTGCCCGACGTCGCCGTCGACGCATCGAGGGTGGCCTGCGCCTGCTGGGTGGACCGGGCGCTCTCCTCCAGCACCTGGTCGAGCCGCGCGTTGAACAGGCCGTCGGCCATGCGGCCGCTGACGTACGCCCCGACGAGCGTGAGAGCGACGAGCCCGATGGCCAGGGTCGAGGTGATGACGCGGACCTGCAGGGAGGAGCGCCACGCCCGAGCCCACGACCGGATCCGTCGACGCGACCGCGCCCGAACCAGCCGCCAGGTGCTGCTCACCCGCTGCATGGAGGCCTCACGTCGAGGCCACGCCCGCCTTGTAGCCGACGCCGCGGACGGTGACGACGATCTCGGGCTGCTCGGGATCGTTCTCGATCTTCGAGCGCAGACGCTGCACGTGCACGTTCACCAGCCGGGTGTCGGCGGCGTGCCGGTAGCCCCACACCTTCTCGAGCAGGACCTCGCGCGTGAACACCTGCCACGGCTTCCGGGCGAGCGCCACGAGCAGGTCGAACTCGAGCGGCGTGAGCGAGACCGGGCGCCCGGCGCGCGCCACCCGGTGGCCTGGGACGTCGATGGTCACGTCACCGATGGTCAGGTGCTCGGGGGCCGGCTCGTCGCTGCGGCGCAGCCGGGCACGCACGCGCGCCACCAGCTCCTTCGGCTTGAACGGCTTCGAGATGTAGTCGTCGGCGCCCGACTCCAGGCCGAGAACCACGTCGACCGTGTCGCTCTTGGCCGTGAGCATCACGATCGGCACGCCCGACTCGGCACGGATCTGCCGACACACCTCGTTGCCGTCCTTGCCGGGCAGCATGAGGTCGAGCAGGACGAGGTCCGGCTGCGTGGCGCGGAACACCCCGATCGCCTCGTCACCGTCCTCGCAGAACACCGGGTCGAAACCCTCCGACCGCAGCACGATGCCGATCATCTCGGCCAGCGCGGTGTCGTCGTCGACCACCAGCACGCGTCCCTTCATGGCGGCATTGTCGCACCGCGCAGCCCCCGACCTGGGCCACCTGGGTCCACGACGCGACACGGGACCCCACAGATCACCCGGACGCGCGTCGGAGGCGCCTGTCACCGTGGCACGATGATTGCTCCGCGGGGGGCAGGTTCGCAGGCCACCTCGACGATCCGCACGTCCGACGACAGCCGAGGGAGCCGCGCTCGCATGACGAGCCCGCACGACGACGTTCCACAGACGCCGACGTGGGCCGCGCCCTCCGGCAGCACGCCTCCGCCGGCGCCGCCGGTCGCGCCCGGCCAGCCGGCGCCCGTCCCGCC